>NZ_JAHLEM010000943.1 GCF_018883605.1 Streptomyces niphimycinicus
GCGGGGCTGCTGGGCGGGGCGGCGTGCGCCGCCGACACCGAACCGGCGCCCGCGGCGGGCCCGAAGCCGGTGACCGCCACGGTGGACGGCGCGCTGGTCGCCCCGTTCGGCCGCCATCTGGCCTTCGGCGCCGATCCACGGACGCAGATGCGGATCTCCTGGCAGGTGCCGTTCGCCGTGCGCACGCCCTATGTGCGGATCGGCACGAGCCCGCTGGAGCTCACGCGCAAGGTCGAGGCCGAGGTCCGCGCTCTGCACACGCCGTCGCTGAGCGACAAGCTGCCCGCGGTCGACCAGTTCTACCTGCACGCCGCGGTGGATGATCTGCGCCCCGGGACCACCTACTACTACGGCGTCGGCCACGCGGACCGCGACCCGGCCGAGCCGCGGCACTTCTCGTCCGTGGGCACCTTCCGCACCGCGCCCGATGAGCCCGGGAAGTTCGTCTTCACGGCCTTCGGCGATCAGGGGGTGAGCTATGACGCGCTCGCCAACGACCAACTGATCCTTGGCCAGAACCCGTCGTTCCATCTGCACGCCGGGGACCTGTGCTACGCGGACACCACCGGCCATGGGAAGAAGACCGACCTGTACGACGCCCGGGTCTGGGACTCCTTCCTCGCCCAGACCGACTCGGTCGCGGCGAGCGTGCCGTGGATGGTGACGACCGGCAACCACGACATGGAGGCGTGGTACTCCCCCGACGGTTACGGCGGCCAGCTCGCCCGCTGGTCCCTGCCGGACAACGGCCCGGATCCGCGCAAGGCGCCCGGCGTCTATTCGTTCGTCTACGGGAACGTGGGCGTGGTCGCGCTGGACGCCAATGACGTCTCGTACGAGATCAGCCCCAACAAGGGGTACACCGACGGTGCGCAGACCCGCTGGCTGGACCGGCGCCTGGGGCAGTTGCGCAAGCGGCCCGGCATCGACTTCCTGGTGGTCTTCTTCCACCACTGCGCCTACTCCACCACCAGCGCCCACGCCTCGGACGGCGGGGTGCGCGACACCTGGGTGCCGCTGCTGGAGAAGCACCAGGTGGACCTGGTGATCAACGGCCATAACCACGTCTATGAGCGGACCGACGCGATCCGGGGCGGCAAGGTCGCCCGCCGGGTCCCCATCGAGGGAAGCGCCGACGCGGTGCGCGACGGGATCGTCTATGTGACGGCGGGCGGGGCGGGCGCGAAGCTCTACGAGTTCCCGGTGCCCGACAGCTACGAGGGGCACATCAAGGACCTCGACGAGGTGAAGACCTACCACTGGACGCGGGACGGGGAGAAGAACCGGGACAGCGCCGACTGGTCCCGGGTCCGCTACACCGGCTTCTCGTTCCTCGCCGTGGAGGTGGAGCCGGGCCCCGGCCCCCGGCTCACGGTCACGGCCCTGGCGGAGTCGGGCGCGCGAGTGGACCGCTTCGAGGTGACCCGGCCCCGGCGTCAGTGACCGGTGGAACCGCCGTTGTCCCGGCGGTCGAGGGCGCGCTGGAGTGCGGCGGCGGCCTTCTTGCGGTCGGTGTCGTCGGTCTTGCGGCGGATCCTGCGGACGGTCGTCTCGGCCATGATCACATCTCCTCTGCTGAATCCCGGTGGACCGGGAGGAAGGAAAGCTCCCCGAGAAGGTGGCTGCCGGAAGAGGCGGGGGCCTGGGTGCGGCAGGGATCACCTGCGCCTGTGCACCGGGCCGCGGCCGCCATCGCTGGATGCAGCGAGACGTTCGGCTTCCACAAAAGTAAGGCAGCGGAGCGTCAGTGTCTGCACAATTAGTCGGACGTCCTACTATCTGAGACGCGAACAGGGTGACATCGGCCACTGACCCAGGGTGATCGCATCTCGGCACCGGGCCGATAGTCGAGGCCGACCCCCGTCCGACCTCGACCACGGCGGCCGATCGCAGGTCGTCGTGGGCGATCCCGCGCCTGGTTACCCACGTAAACTGCGGTAAATAGTGCCTACTTGACTGCTTGACGCTAGCACCGCCGCGCGTCGGGCGTCCACAGATTTCCCCCTACGCGCCCCCGGAGCGCACGCCGCCCCCGGAGCGCGCTGAAGCGGTCCGGGGGCGGGGTCGCGGGGCGGACGGAGTCGGCCCGTCCGCAGGGGCGGTCAGCCCATGTGCGGGTAGCGGTAGTCGGTCGGCGGGACCAGGGTCTCCTTGATGGAGCGGGTGGAGGTCCAGCGCATCAGGTTCTGCTTGGCGCCCGCCTTGTCGTTGGTGCCGGACGCCCGGCCACCGCCGAAGGGCTGCTGGCCGACGACGGCACCGGTCGGCTTGTCGTTGATGTAGAAGTTGCCGGCCGCGAAGCGCAGCGCCTCACAGGTGGCGGCGGCCGCCGCGCGGTCCTGGGCGATGACGGCGCCGGTCAGCCCGTACGGGGCGGCCGACTCCATCTGCTGGAGCATCGCGTCGTACTGATCGTCCTCGTAGACGTACACCCCGAGGATGGGGCCGAAGTACTCGTCCTTGAAGATCTCGTTCTCGGGGTCGGTGGAGGCCAGCACGGTCGGGCGGACGAACCAGCCCTCGCTGTCGTCGTAGGTGCCGCCCGCGACGACCTCGACCGTCGGGTCGGACTTCGCCCGGTCGATGGCGGCCTTGTTCTTGGCGAAGGCGCGCTCGTCGATGACCGCGGACATGAAGTTGCCGAGATCGGCCACATCGCCCATGGTCAGCCCGTTGACCTCGGTGGCGAACTCCTCCTTGAGGCCGTTCTCCCACAGCGAGCGCGGCACATAGGCGCGGGAGGCCGCGGAGCACTTCTGGCCCTGGAACTCGAAGGCGCCACGGGTCATCGCCGTCTTGAGCACCGCCGGGTCGGCGGAGGGGTGGGCGACGATGAAGTCCTTGCCGCCGGTCTCACCGACCAGCCGCGGATAGGTCTTGTAGTTCTCGATGTTGTTGCCCACCGTCTTCCACAGGTACTGGAAGGTCCGGGTGGAACCGGTGAAGTGGATTCCCGCGAGGTCCGGGTGGGCCAGGGCCACCTCGGAGACGTCCTTGCCGTCGCCCGTGACCAGGTTGATCACGCCCTTGGGCAGTCCGGCCTCCTCCAGCACCTCCATCAGCAGCACGGCGGCGTGCGTCTGGGTCGGGGACGGCTTCCAGACCACCACATTGCCCATCAGGGCGGGGGCGGTGGGGAGGTTGCCCGCGATGGCGGTGAAGTTGAAGGGGGTGATCGCGTAGACGAACCCCTCCAGCGGCCGGTGGTCGCTGCGGTTCCAGACCCCCGGCGAGTTGGCCACCGGCTGCTCGGCCAGGATCTGCCGCGCGAAGTGGACGTTGAACCGCCAGAAGTCGATCAGCTCACAGGGAGTGTCGATCTCGGCCTGCTGCGCGGTCTTCGACTGGCCCAGCATGGTGGAGGCCGCGAGGGTCTCCCGCCAGGGGCCGGAGAGCAGATCGGCGGCCTTGAGGATGACCGCGGCACGGTCGTCGAAGCTGAGCGCGCGCCACGCCGGGGCCGCGGCCAGGGCGGCGTCGATCGCGTCCTGCGCGTCCGCCTGAGTGGCGTTGGCGTAGGTGCCAAGGCGGGCGGAGTGCTTATGCGGCTGGACGACGTCGAAGCGCTCCCCCGCTCCCATCCGCTTCTCGCCGCCGATGGTCATCGGCAGCTCGATGGGGTTCTCGCCGAGCTCCTTGAGCTTGGTCTCGAGGCGGGCGCGCTCCGGGGTGCCGGGTGCGTAGGTGTGCACCGGCTCGTTCACCGGCACGGGGACCTGGGTGACGGCGTCCATTATTTCCTCCTTCGCCTGAGTGGCGACTTTGCTACGCTGTGTGAGTGCCGCGAGGCACCGGGCAGGGCTTGTCCGTCATGAGGTTGTGCAGTTCACCAAGTGAGAAGCTCCCGGTTTCGGTCGGGGGAGGAGTCACGATGGCCGTTGTCTCCTAGAAGAAGGCCATCAGGCCAGCGGGCCGAGCGTTGACCAGTTGAACGACGGCGTCGTTCAACTGGTCAACACTTACCTGCGGCCGACCAGCGAGCGCAGGAAGAATGTGAGGTTGGCGGGGCGCTCCGCGAGGCGGCGCATGAAGTACCCATACCAGTCTGTGCCATACGGGACGTAAACCCGCATACGGTGACCCTCCGCCACCAGCCGCTCCTGCTCGGCCACGCGGATCCCGTACAGCATCTGGAATTCGTACTCGTCCAGCTTGCGCCCGAGCCGGTGTGCCAGATCCTGGGCGATGGCCACCATCCGCGGATCGTGCGAGCCGATCATGGGGTAGCCCTCACCGGCCATCAGGATCTTCAGGCAGCGCACATAGGCGCGGTCCACCTCGCGCTTGTCCTGGTGGGCGACGCTCGCCGGCTCGTTGTACGCGCCCTTCACCAGCCGCACCCGGGAGCCCTCCCCGGCCAGCGCCCGGCAGTCGTCCTCGGTCCGGAAGAGATAGGACTGGACGACGGCGCCGGTCTGCGGGAAGCGGGTGCGCAGCTCGCCGAGGATGGCGAGGGTGGAGTCCACCGTGGTGTGGTCCTCCATGTCGAGCGTGACCGTCGTGCCCGCCGCGGCGGCGGCCTCCACGACCGGGGTCACATTGGCCAGCGCCAGATCGTGGCCTCCGGGCAGCGCCTGTCCGAAGGCGGAGAGCTTCACGGACATCTCCGCGCGCCCGGCGAGCCCCTCGGCGGCCAGCGCCTCGGTCAGCGCCAGATAGGCGTCACGGCTGCGCAGCGCCTCGACCCGGTCGGTCACATCCTCGCCCAGATGGTCCAGGGTGACGTCCAGGCCGCGGGCGGTCAGCGACCGCACCGAGCCCAGAGACTCGGTAAGCCGCTCCCCGGCGATGAAACGGTCCACCATCGGGCGGGTGACCGGCGCGGCCGAGACGAGACGGCGGATGGCGGCACTGCGCGAAGCGGCGAGCAGCACGGGTCCCAGCACGGGGCACCTCCACGATGACGGCCGACGAACGGCACCAACAACTCACCGTGAAACTTAAGGATGGCCCGGATCCCGGACCATCGACACCTGTCACGCATCCGTGGCCGGGATCTCAGACATCTGTATGAGAATGTTGAGAGGTGAAACAGGGAAGAGGCGGGACCCATGCGCGACGACTACCAGCAGTTGGTGGACGAGATCACGGCGGTGCTCCGGGCACCCGCGACCCTGGAGAACCGCGACTTCGCCCTGATCGCCTTCGGCGCCCAGGACAGCGAGGACCGCGATGACACGGAGGAGCCCGCGCTGGACCCGGTCCGCACCCGCTCGATCCTCCAGCGCCGCTCGACGGCGGCGGTGCGGGCCTGGTTCGAGGCGTTCGGAATCGCCCGGGCGCAGGCGCCGCTGCGGATTCCGCCCGACCCGGCGGCCGGGGTGTTCATGGGCCGTATCTGCCTGCCCGTCCGGCACCGCGGGGTGGTGCACGGCTATGTCTGGCTGCTGGACGACGGCCATCTCTCCGATCTGGAGCTGGGCGGCCCCACCCGCGCGCCGGACCCCCGGCTGGCCCGCGCGATGGAGACCGCGGACCGGATCGGGGCGCTGCTGGCGGCCGAGGCGCGGGCCGGGGAGCAGCTCGGCGAGCTGCTGCGCGATGTGCTGACC
>NZ_JAHLEM010000944.1 GCF_018883605.1 Streptomyces niphimycinicus
CGCGCGTCGCGGGCGCCGCGGGCCCGGGCCCGCTCCACCAGATCCGAGGAGGCCCCCAGCACGATCGCGGCGGCCCGCGCCACCCGGCGCTCCATCAGCCCGACGAGACGGGCCCGCGCGCCCTCGGCGTCCACCCGGGTGTGCCAGGTGACGATCAGCGGCACATTCCGGCCACGCAGCGCCACCGCGGCCAGCAGCCCCGAGCGCAGCCCGTGGGCGTGCACCAGGGCCGCTCCGAGGGTGGCCCTGCGCAGCGACGCCATGCTTCCGGCGCCCGTCAGGGCGTCGAGCCCGGTGAACCGCGCTCCCGTCCGGGTGAAGCCGTAGCCCCGCTCGGCGCTCCAGGGCCCGCACACGGTCACCCGAAGGCCGCGCGCCACCAGTCCGGCCGACAGCGACCGCACATGCACCCCGCTGCCCGAACTCCCGCCGCCCAGCACCTGAACGGCGTGCAGCGACGGCTGCCCGAGCGGCGGGACCGGGGTGCTACTCACGGTACTGCTCACGCGGGCGGAGCTCCTGAGACGGTGTCGGGGCGAAACGGAGGGACCGCCCAAGGATGCCAGCACTCGCCGAACCCTCGTCGCAACGCTCCCCGGCGACGTCTACCCCGAGCTCGCCCGTACGTCCGCGGTACCACCCTTTCGGGTGAAGGTCAGCGTCCCGCTCGTGCCGCCTCCAGGAGCTCTTCCGCATGCGCCCGCGCGAGTTCGGAGTCCTCCTGGCCCGCGAGCATCCGCGACAGCTCCCGTACGCGGTCCTCGCCCTCCATGGCCTTGACCCCGCTGCGTGTCACCGACCCGTCGTTGGTCTTCTCGACCACCAGATGCCGGTCGGCGAACGCCGCGACCTGCGGCAGATGGGTGACCACCACGACCTGCGCGGAACGCGCGAGCTTGGCCAGCCGGCGGCCCACCTCGACCGCCGCCTTACCGCCGACACCCGCGTCCACCTCGTCGAAGAGATACGTCGGTACGGGGTCCGAGCCCGCGAAGACGACCTCGACCGCGAGCATCACCCGGGACAGCTCACCCCCGGAGGCGCCCTTGGCGATCGGCCGGGGCGGGGCGCCCGGATGCGGGGCGAGCAGCAGCTCGACCTCATCGGCGCCATGCGGCCCGAAAACCACCGCGCGGCCGCCCACCTCGATGCCGTCCGCCTCCGTCTCGGTCTGGTGAATCGCGAACGTGACCCGGGCATGCGGCATCGCCAGCGAGGCCAGCTCGGCAGTGACCGCCTCCGCGAAGCGCCCCGCCGCCTCCGTACGGGCGTCGGTGAGCGTCTGCGCCAGCTCGCCCAGCTCGGCGCGGAGCGCGTCGCGCTCGGCGGCCAGCTCGCCGATGCGGTCGTCGTCGCCGTCGAGCTCGGCCAGCCGGGCGGCACCCTGCTCCGCCCAGGCCAGCACGTCCGCGATGGTCTCGCCGTACTTACGGGTCAACTGCGCCAGCGCGGCGCGGCGCTCCTCGACGGCACCCAGGCGGATCGGGTCGGCGTCGAGGTTGTCGGCGTACCCCGCGAGATCCCCGGCCACATCGGACACCAGGATGCCGATCTCACCGATCCGGTCGGCGAGCCCGGCCAGCGCCGAGTCATGGGAGCGCACGGCCTCCACGGCACGATGGGCGCCCGCGACCAAGGTGGCGGCGTCCACGCCCTCCGGGTCCTCCGGGTTCCCGGCGAGGGCGGCGTGCGCGAGGGCGGCGGCGGACGCCAGGGCCTCGGCGTGCCCCAGCCGTTCGGCCTCGGCCGCCAGCTCCACGTCCTCACCGGGCCGGGGCTCGGCGTCCGCGACCTCTTCCAGCCCGAACCGCAGCAGATCCGCCTCCTGCGCCCGCTCGCGGGCCCGCGTGGTCAACTCCTCCCACTCGGCCGAGACGGCGCGCAGCCGGCGATAGGCCCCCGCGTACTTCTCCAGGGGCCCGGACACCGCGTCCCCCGCGTACCGGTCCAGCGCCTGCCGCTGCCGGGCGGGCCGCAGCAGGCCCTGCTGATCGGTCTGGCCGTGCACGGCCACCAGATCGTCGGCCAGCTCGCCGAGCAGCCCCACCGGCACCGACCGGCCGCCCACATGGGCGCGCGACCGCCCCTCGGCGGAGAGCGTACGGCTGATCAGCAGCACGCCGTCCTCGAGCTCGGCCCCCGCCTCCTCGGCCCTTACGGCCGCCGCCGAACGGGCGTCGACCGTAATGCGCCCCTCGACGACCGCCGCCTTGGCCCCGATCCGCACCAGGGCGGCATCGGCCCGGCCGCCCAGCAGCAGCCCGAGGCTGGTGACGACCATGGTCTTGCCCGCGCCGGTCTCACCGGTCACCGCGGTGAAGCCGGGCGACAGCTCGACGACCGCGTCGTCGATGACGCCCAGCGCACGTATCCGCATCTCCTCCAGCACGTGCACGACCATACGAGGTTTGGACGGTGCGATGCGACGAAGGGGCGCCACTTGTGGGGGCGACCCGCACAGATGCCCGGTGCGGGCGGCGGGCGCCTCCGGCGGAAAGCCCCCGCCCCGCACCCCGCTCCCCAAACGCCGGAGGGGCTGGATCGCTAGTGCGGCGCCCCCCGCCACCCCGCCACCGGCAACGCGAACTTGGCGACCAAGCGGTCCGTGAACGACGCATGGTGGAGTCGGGCCAGCCGCACCGGTACCGCGCCCCGCCGCACCTCCACCCGTGCCCCCGCCGGCAGCTCCACCGTGCGGCGGCCGTCGCACCACAGCACCCCATGCGGAGTCTGCGGCTGCACCTCCACCGCGAGCACCGACTTCGGCGACGTCACCAGCGGCTTGGCGAACAGCGCATGCGCGCTGATCGGCACCATCAGCAGCGCCTCCACCTCGGGCCACACCACCGGCCCGCCCGCCGAGAACGCGTAGGCCGTCGAACCGGTCGGGGTCGCGCAGACCACGCCGTCGCCGCCGAAGCGCGAGACCGGTCGGTTGTCGACCTCCGTGACGACCTCGAGCAGCCGCTCACGCGCCGCCTTCTCGACCGACGCCTCGTTCAGCGCCCAGTCCGTGTGCACGATGTGCCCGTCGTTGCGGACGAGCACATCGATCGTCATCCGCTCCTCGACCTCGTACTGCCGGGTCACCACCCGGTCCACGACCTTGTCGAGGTCGTCCCGCTCGGCCTCGGCCAGGAAGCCCACCCGCCCGAGGTTCACCCCGAGCATCGGCACACCCGAGACCCGGGCGAACTCCGCTCCGCGCAGCAGCGTCCCGTCCCCGCCGAGCACGATCAGCAGTTCACAGCCGTTCAGCACGTCACGGCCCGCGTCGACGCGCTCGACAGCGGGTGGCAGCGGCAGGTCCGCGGCCTCGGCCGCGAGCACCCGCACCCCGATACCGCTGCGCAGCAGCCCCTGAACGACCAGTTCGGCGCTGCGGATGGCCGCCGGGCGGCCGGTGTGCGCAAGCAGGAAGACAGTGCGGTCCGCCGTCGGCTCGGCCGCCTGCGTGAACGGCACATGCTCCGTCCCGGGCATAGCCGCCCCGGCCACGCCCGCCCCGGGCACAGCCGTCTCGGACACCGGCGCTGCTTCCTTCTCCTGCGCTGCTTCTGAAGTGGTCAACTGGGCCCCTCCGCCACTGCACGGTCAACATCCGCCGGGTCCAGTGCCGGCGCCCCGGCGCGCATCCACAAAAAGTACTCGACATTGCCCGACGGCCCCGGGAGCGGGCTGGCGGTCACGCCCAGCACGCCCAGTCCGAGTTCCGCCGCCCGTCCGGCCACCGTGCGCACCGCCTCGGCGCGCAGTTCGGCGCTGCGGACCACTCCCCCGCTGCCCAGCCGCTCCTTGCCGACCTCGAACTGTGGTTTGACCATCAGCACCAGATCGGCGTCGGGCGCCGCGCACCGCACGAGGGCGGGCAGTACCAGCCCGAGCGGGATGAAGGAGAGGTCGCCGACCACCAGGTCCACCGGTTCCCCACCAATCCCCTCAAGTGTCAGCTCGCGCACGTTTGTACGGTCGTAAACGCTGACGCGTTCATCGCTCTGGAGGGACCAGGCGAGCTGGCCGTAGCCGACGTCGACGGCGAGCACCCGCGCGGCGCCCGCACGCAGCAGGACGTCCGTGAAGCCCCCGGTCGACGCGCCCGCGTCCAGCGCCCGCCGCCCGGCGACCTTCAACCCGGCACCAGAGGGGCGCACCCCGGAGTCCTGCCCCGCACCCGCGCCCTCCCGGTACTCCTGGCTGAACGCGTACAGCGCCCCCGCGAGCTTGTGGCCCCCACGCGAGACGTAGTCCGGATCACTGTCGTCCTCGATCACGACGACGGCCGCGCTGGTCTCCACCTGGGTGGCCGGTTTGGTCGCCACCGCTCCGCCGACGGTGACCCGGCCCGCGGCGATGAGCTGGCTCGCATGCTCACGTGAACGCGCCAGCTTGCGGCGCACCAGCTCCGCGTCGAGTCGTACGCGTCGTGGGCGGGTCACTGCCACGGGTGGTTCAGCTCCTGAGGTCGTTCATGTAGCGGATGCGGATGAGGTCATTGCGTAGCGGAGGAAGTCGTTTGCGCAACGGACGGGGCCGCTTGCCCAGCCGACGGAGTCGGCTACGCGGCGGCCGGGGGCCGGGGGCCGGGCGCCGGGGGTCCGGGCCGCCGGTCGAGTGCTGTCAGCGTGTCGCGAAGACCCCCGTGGACATCCTCGTACACCTCCAGATGCCCGCTCGTCTCGAGGTGGTCGGCGTCGGCCAGCCGGTCGAGCCGGGCGTCCACCTCGGGGACGCCGGTGGGCGTACGGTCCACGCCGAGCGGGGCCGGTTCGGCGGGACCGGGCGGCTCCGGCACGGGCTCGGGCACCGGCACCCCCTCCACCGTCGCGCCCGACACGGCCTCCGGCACCGGCTCCGGCAGCTCTTCCCGCCCCGTCCCGGGCCCGGGATCCACCCCCGCGGTCCCACCCGGAACCGTGGCCGGTCCCGCGTCCGCACCTGGCCCCACACCAGCCCCCGGGAGCGGCCCGGGCGCGGCTTCCTGGGCCCGCTCGGCCGCCGTATCGGACTGTGGGCCGGGCCATCCGGCCGACATCGGCTCGCTCATGGCCCCGACGCTACCGCGAATCCCTCGTTCTCCGACGTACGAGACCTGGGGTAACGTCATTCGCGATGGCGACCATGGAACAGTGCCGCAGCGCACTCGACAAACTGGCGGAGAACCTCGCGAGCGCGAACGGGGACCTGCGCAGCGCTGCCGCGCTCGATCGCTCCGTGAGCTGCTGGATCACCGACCTGGACACCACCTTCGCCGGCCGTCTCGTGGACAGCCGGATCGAGGATGTGACGACCGAGCCGGGCCCGCCCGCCGAGCGCGCGCAGATCCGGCTGGCGATGACCGGCGACGACCTATTGGCCCTGGTCGCCGGTGAGCTGCACTTCGCACGGGCGTGGGGCAGCGGCCGGATCAAGCTCGAGGCCGGGCTGCGCGACCTGCTGCGACTGCGGAAGCTGCTCTAGCCGCCACATCGCTCGCCCACGCCGCCGGCGGGCCACCGCAGCCGGGGCGCCCCGGCTCACGGGCGCGGACACCCACCCGACCGCGCC
>NZ_JAHLEM010000945.1 GCF_018883605.1 Streptomyces niphimycinicus
AGCCGCCGCGCGGCGGGTGCGGCTGACGCTGCCCGCGCCCACCGGGCCGTACCCCGTGGGCACCGTCTCCCATCGCCTCGTCGATCAGGACCGGCCCGACCCCTGGGTCGCCTCCCGGCCGTCGCGCGAGCTGATGGTCAGCGTCCGCTATCCGGCCCGGGACGTCGAGCGGTATCCGCGCGCCGCGCAACTGCTGCCGGGCGAGGCGGCCGGTTTCGACCGGCTGAACAACTTGGGGGGCGTGCCGCGGGGCCGCGTCGACTGGGCGGCGACGCGCACCTTCGCGCACCAGGGGGCCCCGCCCGCGCGGGCGCGCCGGGGCGCCGGGTGGCCGGTGGTGCTCTACTCGCCCGGCGTCGGCGACCCCCGCTCGCTGGGCACCACGCTCACCGATGAGCTGGCCTCGCGCGGCTATGTCGTGATCTGTGTCGACCACACCTATGACGGGTCGGCGGTCGAGTTCCCGGATGGCCGGGTCGAGACCAGCAGGCTGCCGGAGGAGTACGTACGGGCCAAGCAGGAGGGCACGGTCGTCGAGCTGCTGCGGAAGACCTGTGCGGTGCGGGTGGCGGATCTCCGATTCGTCCTCGACCGGCTGGAGGCGCCGGAGGCACTGGAGGCGCTCGCCCCGACCCTGCTCGCCCCCATGCCGCTCGACCGGTCCGCGATCGGCGCGTTCGGGCAGTCGGCGGGCGGTTTCGCGGCCCTTCAGGCGATGCATGACGACCGGAGGATCGCGGCGGCCGCCAATCTGGACGGGGTGCTGGCCTATGTCGAGGAGGACCAGGACCCCGGCCCCCTCTCCACGGTCGCCGCGGACGGGGTGGACCGTCCCGTGCTGACCATGGGCATGGACGGAAACGATCACCACACCGTGCCGTCGTGGGGTGCGCTGTGGGAGCACAGCTCGGGCCCGCGCCTCGATCTGACGCTGCTCGGTTCGGCCCATGCGACCTACACCGACGCCACGTCGATGCTGCCGCGGATCGCCGCGCGGCTCGGCCTGCCGGAGAAGGTGGTGACCGACGCGATCGGCACGGTCGCCCCGCAGCGGGCGGTGGCGGTCCAGCGCGCGTACATCCCGGCGTTCTTCGACCGCGCGCTGCGCCACCGCGATGACACGGGGCTGCTGGACGGGCCGTCGGCCCGCTACCCGGAGGTGCGATTCGTCGACTGAGCGCTCCGCTAAGGGCTCCGCTAAGCGCTCCGCTGGAAGTGTCGCGATGCGTCGTCGGCCGACTGCGGCGCCGTCGTGGCTGGTCGCGCCCGCGCGGCGGAGCCGCACATCGACACGGCCCCGCGCCCCTTCGGGGCGCCGCCCGAACCGTAGCGGACTTCCTCCGACCTGCTCAGGCCCCCGGGACCGCGACCGGGCCGAATACGTCTAAAACAGTCCGAGCTGGGTGGTGAGCAAGGCGAGGACGACGACCAGCGACCAGCCGAGCAGATGCTCCAACAGATGATCCTCGCCGTCGGAGGGGCCTCCGGTGCGGGAGTGGAGGCCGGTGCGGCGCGCCGCGATGTCGGTCATGCGGGTGTCCTCGGTGCTCAGCGATGATCGTGATGAAAGTGATGAAATGGGTCATCACCGTTGCCCAGGGTGCGCGGAGCAGCCGCCAGGGGTAAAGGGGAAGTGGCCGAACTCACCCGAGGAGGACCACGGTGACCAGCGTCATTCCCAAGGGTCTGGGCGAGCAGATCCGCGCCCTGGCCGGAGGCGAGGTGACCTCCCATGTGCTGGTCGAGCAGGCGCTCGAGCGCATCGCCGAGACCCAGCCCACCCTGAACGCCTTCCGCCGCATCCGCGCCGAGGCCGCCCTGCGCGAGGCCGCCGAGGCCGACCGGCGGCTGGCGGCGGGGGAGCGGCTGCCGCTGCTCGGGGTGCCGCTCGCGGTCAAGGACGATACGGATGTGGCGGGCGAGCCCACCGCGTTCGGCTGCTGCGGCGACTTCCCGGCCAAGGTCGCGGACGGCGAGGCGGTACGGCGGCTGAGGGCGGCCGGTGCCGTGATCGTCGGCAAGACCAACACCCCCGAGCTGGGCCAGTGGCCGTTCACCGAGGGCCCCGCCTTCGGCGACACCCGCAACCCCTGGAACCCGGAGCACACCCCCGGCGGCTCGTCCGGCGGCGCCGCGGCCGCCGTCGCCGCCGGGCTGGTCCCCGCCGCGCTCGGCTCCGACGGCGCGGGCTCGGTCCGTATCCCCGCCGCCTGGACGCATCTGATCGGCATCAAGCCCCAACGCGGCCGGATCTCCACCTGGCCGGACGCCGAGTCCTTCAACGGCATCACCTGCAACGGCCCGCTCGCGCGTACGGTCGCCGACGCCGCGCTGCTGCTGGACGCCGTGAGCGGCAACCGCGAGGGGGATCTGCACTGCCCGGAGCCGGTGGATGTGCTGTCCGCGGTGGGCCGCGACCCGGGGCGGCTGCGGATTGCCCTGTCCTTCAAGACGGCCTTCACCGGCACCCCGAAGAGGCTGGACCCGGCCGTGCGGGCCTCGGTCGTCCGGCTCGCCGAGCGGCTGGCGGCCCTCGGCCATGAGGTCGTGGCGGCCGAGCCGCGCTACGGGCTCGTGGGCTTCTCCTTTCTGCCACGCGCCACCGCCGGGCTCTTCGAATGGTCCGGCCGCGTCCCCGATCCGCTGCTGCTCGACATCCGCACCCGCCACGCCGCCCGCAACGGCCGGCTGCTGGGCGGCGCCGCGCTGCGGTGGGCGCGGTCGTACGAGGGGCCGCTTCGGCGCCAGGTCGGGGCGATCTTCCAGCGCTTCGACGTCGTCCTCTCCCCGACGACGGCCACGCCCCCGCTGCGGATCGGCGCCATGGCCGGGCTGTCGGGGTGGCAGACCGATCGGGCCATGATCGCGGCGTGTCCGTACGCCTGGCCGTGGAATGTGCTGGGGTGGCCCGCGCTGAACGTCCCGGCCGGGTTCGCCGACCCCGACCGCACGCTGCCGCTGGGCGCCCAGTTCCTCGGCCCGGCCAACAGTGAGCCCGTGCTGATCTCGCTGGCGGCCCAGCTCGAGGCCGACCAGCGGTGGTACGAGCACCGGCCGTCGGTCCAGCCGTCGGTGTGACGTTTCAGGGCCGCCGGGCGCCGTAAGCGGTGAGCCGACTGGTCGTCGTCCGCATTCGTACCGACGATGCCGGGAGGCGATATGAGCGGGGAGTTCTGGCGGACGATCCAATTGGCCATGGAGAAGGACAACTGGACTGCCCGTCTTGTCGTGGTGAGCTGCGTGACGGCAGCGGTCGTGCTCGGCATCCGCATGATCGGCGCTGCCGGGTGATCAGGACCGGCGGCCGTGTGGCGTCGGGGTCGCGCTGAATGTCGTCGTGAGCCTTGTCTCATTTTCGCTGGTGCCCCAACTCGTCGCCCATGGGCGACGGGAGGGGCGCCGGCCCTGGACCCCGAGGGGGGCTCCGCCCCTCGGCTCCGGGGTCTGGGGCGGAGCCCCAGTTTCGGGAAGGGGCGGGGAGGGGAACAGCCCGCCGCAGGCGCCAAGACCCGCCAGGCCCCTAGTTTTTGCTGGCGTAGGTGACGAACGCGGTCCAGGAGGCTGGGGTGACAGCGAGTTGGGGGCCGTTGGGGTTCTTGGAGTCGCGGATGTGGATGAT
>NZ_JAHLEM010000946.1 GCF_018883605.1 Streptomyces niphimycinicus
CCAAGACCCGCCAGGCCCCTAGTTTTTGCTGGCGTAGGTGACGAACGCGGTCCAGGAGGCTGGGGTGACAGCGAGTTGGGGGCCGTTGGGGTTCTTGGAGTCGCGGATGTGGATGATGTCGCGGGTGAGGGTGGTGGCGACCTCAACGCACTCAGGGCCGTCGTCGCTGCTGTAGCTGCTCTTCGTCCACGCCACCTCGACACATTGCGGACCTTCGTTGCTGCTGTAGCTGCTCTTGGTCCACTTCGGAGCGCCTCCGGCGGAGGGCTTGAGGGTCATGTCTCTCCCCGTAGTTTCTCGATGAAGGCCAGCGACTCCCGTGGGGTGAGCGCCTGGGCTCGGATAATCCCATATTGGATCTCGAGGGTCTGCACCTCGCGCGGATCGGAGATGAGGCGAGTGAAGCGCTGCACTTCCACGTGGCCCACTGTGGTGCCTCCCTTCAGCTTCAGGAGCTGAAGTTGGCCACCCATGCCCGCGTGGTCGTCGCGCTCTGTCGGCATCACTTGGATCTCGACGTTTCGCAACCTTCCCAATTCGAGCAGGTGTTCAAGCTGTCGTCGCTGCACCATTTTGCCGCCGATGGGTCGGCGCAGCGTCACCTCTTCTTGGACAAAGCTGAAGATGGGCGCGGGCTGGCTGGTGAAGATCTCCTGCCGGGCCATTCGGGCCGCCACCCGTTGTTCGATCACGTCGTCTGAGAGCAGCGGCCGTCGCATTGTGAACAGCGCACGCGTGTGCTCTTCCGTCTGCAACAGGCCATCCATGTTGTGGTTGCCGTAGGCGCCCAGCTCAACGGCCTCGGACTCCAACTTCGCCAGATCCCGCACCGTCTTGGGGTAGCGAGCCTCCGCAACATCCTTCTTCATCGCGGCGATCTTGCCGCCTGCCTCAAGAACCCGATCCGCGTTCTCCAGGAACTCCGGACTCGGGATGCGCCGCGCTCGTTCGACGGCCGAAACCTGCTCCTCGCCGTAACCGATCGCCGCCCCCAACTCCGCCTGCTTCAGCCCGGCCGCTTCGCGCCACAACTTGATCTGACGGCCGACCGTCCTCAGGACCGCGCCGCTCTCCTCATCCTCCATACGGGACCACCTCCCACCCGGCGCCGCCGGACAGGCCCGGACCAGGGCCGGACAGTCACTGCCCGTATCGGCGTCGCTACTTTTCAGCCTATTCGCGCGCCGCCACTCTGAGTGACGTGAGCCAACAAATCACTCGAACCGACACTTCCGTTTCGCCCTTCACCGTCCTGCTCTCGGCCACCCGCAAGGGCGCTCGCCTGGCACGACTTCTCGGGACGGAACGCATCCGCTCGTGGGGGCTGCCGCATGAGACGGCGGCGTTGATCATCGCCGAGCTGGCTGCCAACGCCGCGCTGCATGGCCGGGTCCCGGGGCGGAACTTCCGGCTGACACTCAGCGTCACCGGGGGCGTCCTTCGTATCGAGGTGCGGGACCCCCGGGTCGAACGGCTGCCGACCGTGCGCCCGGCGCCCGAGCCCGAGGCGCCGCGTGAGTGCGGGCACGGGCTGTTGCTGGTCGAGGAGTTGGCCGACCGGTGGGGCGTCGTACCCGAGCTGATCGGCAAAACGGTATGGGCCGAGCTCGACGGCACACCCGGATACGAGGCTCACCGGAACGAAGCGAGATTCTCGGTGGCCCACTGGCGGAACGTACGGCCGGGGCGGCCGGTGATCCGCTCGGCGGAGCGTGACGCCTCGATCCGCCGGTCGGACATCCGGGCCCAATGGTCCAACCTCAGCGAGGCAGGGGCCGGGGCGCGGCGGCGTGCCGATCCTCGGGCCGGTGGGGTGTTGAGGCCGCCGGCCTGGGCGGCTCGGCCGGGTTCGGCTTTCGTCTCGCGCCTTCGGCGCAATTGAGCAGCGGGGCAG
>NZ_JAHLEM010000947.1 GCF_018883605.1 Streptomyces niphimycinicus
CCCCGGCTCCCCCCGCTCCCCCGGCTCAGCCGCCCGCGGCGCCCCCCGCCTCCGCCGATCCGACCAAGAGCGACAACGAGGACGACGCCCGATGACGACCCCGTACCAGCACCAGTCCCAGGCGCCCGTCCCCCCGCAGGCAGCCCCGCAGATGCCGCCGCAGGCCCCGCACCAAGCACCCCCGCACCAGTCGGCCCCGCACCACCACGCGCCCCAGATGCCCCACGCGCCCCAGGCATACCAGCAGCCCGTGCCGTCCGGGCCGTCCGGGCCTCCCTCGCAGCCGTACGCCGGTATGGGCCCGTACACCTCGCCGATCCCGGTCCGGCGCACCCACCTCGGCAACGCCCTCGCCTCCGAGTGGACCAAGATCAAGTCGGTGCGCTCCACGATCTGGACGCTCGGCATCATGGTCGCGCTGGTGATCGGAATCGGACTCCTCGTGGGGGCGACCACGAACGACTCCGACTACGACAGCGTGCCCACCACCCTCCCCGGGTTCTTCGGCACTCTGCTCGGCCAGCTCTGCGTCGTCACCCTCGGGGTCCTCGTGATCACCTCCGAGTACGGCACCGGGATGATCCGGACCACCCTCACCGCCTCCCCGCAGCGCTCACGGGTGCTCACCGCCAAGGCGCTGGTCTTCTTCACCCTCTCGTTCACCACCACGACCGTCTCGCTCGCCCTGGTGGCCTACGCGAACATGGGCATGCACAGCGGGCCGGGGGTCCCGGAGCCGACGGGTGACCAGATCCTGGGCGCGACGGTCGGCGCGGGGCTCTATGTGTCGCTGCTGGGGCTGCTCTCGCTGGCCGTCGGAGTCATCCTGCGGCACTCCGCGGGGGCGATCACCACGATGCTCGGGGTGGTGCTGCTGCCGGCCATCCTCCCCGCGTTCCTGGTGATGTCGGACAGCCTGCGCGACCTGGGAACGAAGATGCAGGAGTACTCCTCGCCCCAGTCGCTGGCCTCCCTCTTCCGCCTCGATGAGAGCCTGAACAGCGGCTGGCCCCAACTGTCGGCGCTGGCCGTGGTCACGGCGGCGGCGCTGATCGCCGCGTTCGCACTGCTGGAAAAGCGCGATGTGTAGCGCTCCGTAGCCCCTACGGAGGTCCCGGCCCGGGTGCCGGGCCCGAGTCAGTATCGCGGTGCGTTACGGGACCGCTGGAGCTTGGCGCTCCGGCGGTCCCGCGCGCTCCAGCACGCCTTGTGCCAGTGGCGCCGGTCGTCCGCGCCCATATGCTGCTGCCAGGCGACCACATGCGCCACCCCCGGCGGAATCTCCTGGTCACAGCCCGGGCAGCGGTAGTGCTTGGCGGCGGCCCCGCCGCCGACCTGCCGGACCACCCATTCCTCGCCCTGCCAGGTCTCCATGCGATCGAGGCCGTAGCGATTCGCACTCTCGTGGCCGACGGGCTGCTCGCCGCCTCGCGGGCGGTTTCGGCGTGGAGACACAGGGCACCTCGACAGAACTGTGACTAACGGACTGTGACCAGCGTACGCGCTACGGTCACCGTCCTGGAAAGTCGTCGTCCACACCCACCCTCCGATCATCATGAAAACTTCATGCACGGCCGTGCCCTTGGCACGTGTCAGGCGTTAATGCCTACAAGGGGGGATGCCCGCGCCGGCACATCAGCCGCGACAAGGAGGCAGGATCACGATGGATGTGGGGGCTTTCATCCTGGCCGCTCAATTCCCAGGCCAGG
>NZ_JAHLEM010000948.1 GCF_018883605.1 Streptomyces niphimycinicus
GGGATGCCCGCGCCGGCACATCAGCCGCGACAAGGAGGCAGGATCACGATGGATGTGGGGGCTTTCATCCTGGCCGCTCAATTCCCAGGCCAGGGACAGGAGGAGGCGCTGCACCGGGCGGTGCGGTCGGCCGAAGTCTCCGAGGAGGCGGGGCTGGACGCGGTCTGGGTCGCCGAGCACCACTTCGTTCCGTACGGCGTCTGCCCGTCCGCGGCCACCCTCGCCGCGCTGCTGTTGGGACGTACCCGCCGGATCGGCGTCGGTACGGCGGTGAGCGTACTGCCGACCGCGCATCCCGTCGCGCTGGGTGAGCAGGCGGCACTGCTCCATCTCCTCTCCGGCGGCCGGTTCACGCTGGGCGTCGGCCGCGGCGGCCCCTGGGTGGACCTCGAGGTCTTCGGCTCGGGGCTGCGGGCGTACGAGCGGGGCTTCCCCGAATCACTCGATCTGCTGCTGCGCTGGCTGCGCGAGCCACGGGTGGGGGCGGACGGTGAGCGGTTCGCCTTCCGCGAGGTGGCCGTGGTGCCGCGCTCCGACGACGCGCTCGCCGGGCAGGCGGTGGACGCCCCGCCGGTGGTCGTCGCCTGCACCTCGCCCGCCAGCGTGCGGCTGGCCGCCGAGCGCGGGCTGCCCATGCTGCTCGGCATGCACTGCGGGGACGAGGAGAAGGCCGAGGTGGTCGGCCTGTGGCGGAAGTCCGCGCTGGCGGCGGGCCGTTCACCGGAGGATGTCGAGGCGGTGGCGGCGCGCCATGTCTCGGCCGGGGTGGTGCAGATCGCGGACGACCGCCCCGCGGCGGCCGAGATCCTCACCAAGGCGATGCCCGGCTGGTTACGGCAGGGTCTTGAGGCGCATGTGACGGTCGACGGCCGGGAGCGCCGGATGCGCGACCCCGTGGCCTATGCGGAGCTGCTGTGCGAGCTGCATCCGGTGGGATCGCCGCGGCTGTGCGCCGACCGGCTGGCGGCGACCGCGGAGCGCACCGGGATCAGCCGGTTCGCGCTGCTGGTCGAGGGCTCGGGCGATCTGGTCGCCACGGAGGAGAACGTACGACGGCTCGGTGGTGAGGTGCTGCCGCTCCTACGCTGATACACCTCCCCCTGGTGGAGCGGCAGCGGATATCCCGTCAGCAGTCGCGGAGCTCGGGTGACTGGTTGAGCAACTGCCCCCGGACCGAGGTGAAGCGGGCGAGGCGTTCGTCGGCGGACGCGTCCATCGGGAAGACGGCCACCCGGTGACAGTTCTGGAAGGCCAGCCGCACCCCGAAGTGGCGCTGGAGCGCACCGCGTATCGCGTCACTGGCGAGTGCGCGAAGCAGTTGACCGCGTGCCTGCTCGTCGGGCGGCGGCGTCTGGTTGTCGGCGAACTCCCCGCCGTCCACCTTGAGCTGGGCCACCAGCGAGCTGATCATCTCCCATGCGTACGGTAGGGAGTTCCGGACGCAGTCGACGAAAGCTGCTTCGTCGACCTCGCCTCGCTCGGCCTGTTCGAGCAGGGCCGGTGAGACGTCGAGCGACATGGGTTCTCCTCTCGCGACCCCGCGAGCGGGGTCTCAGGGATGGGAAGGGCGGACGGCGACGCAGCGTACCCGTCCGACGACCGCCCGCTTCAACGGTAATTCGGCCACTCCACCCGCACCAGGAGAATGGGCACACAACCAGCCATCCCCGAAGGGGTCCATCGACGGACGAATCGCGTCGGGCGGCGGTGGTCGAGTAGCGTTGCCGACCATGCGTCTCGTCATCGCCCGGTGCTCCGTGGACTACGCCGGCCGCCTCACCGCCCACCTTCCCTCGGCACCCCGCCTGATCCTCGTCAAGGCTGACGGAAGTGTGTCCATCCACGCGGACGACAGGGCCTACAAACCCCTCAACTGGATGTCTCCGCCGTGCACGCTGAAGGAAGGCGACGACGATGTGTGGACGGTCGTGAACAAGGCGGGCGAGAAGCTCATCATCACCATGGAGGAGGTCCTCCATGACTCCTCGCATGAACTCGGCGTCGACCCTGGCCTGATCAAGGACGGTGTGGAGGCCCATCTCCAGGAGCTGCTCGCCGATCGTATCGAGACACTCGGCGATGGCTGGACGCTTATTCGGCGTGAATACCCCACTGCCATCGGTCCTGTGGACATTCTCTGCCGCGACGGGGACGGGACGACGGTCGCCGTGGAGATCAAACGCCGTGGTGAGATCGACGGTGTCGAGCAGCTCACCCGCTATCTCGAACTCCTCAACCGGGATCCGCATCTCGCCCCGGTGAAGGGCATCTTCGCCGCCCAGGAGATCAAGCCCCAGGCCCGCGTCCTCGCCACGGACCGGAGCATCGGGTGCGTGGTGCTGGACTACGACGCGCTCCGGGGCATCGAGGACGACAAGCTCCGCCTGTTCTGACACGGGCTGACACGGGCTGACGCGAGGCTGATACGAGGCCGACGCCGGGCCGAGGCCGGGCCGACACGGGGGCGCCAGGGCCATCGGGCCCCGGCGCCCTTCCGTCGTACGGGCGCCAGGGCGCCATGGAGCGACGAGATCACGCCACGGGGGCCGGGCGCCGTCTGGCGTGATCCGGCGCCCAGGGCCCGCGCCCCCGTGCGGCGCCCCCGTGCGGCGCTCCCTGCGGCGTTCCCGGCTACGCGACCGGAGCGGCCGTGCCCGACGCCGTGTGGGTCGTGGGCGCGCTCGCCGTATTGGATGTGTCGCCGGTGGGGGTCTGCGTCGGGGCGGAGGTCGTGGGCGTCGGCTCGGTGGGCTCGCCGGTCGGGGTCGTCGGCCTGCCCGTCGGCGGCTTGGTCGTAGGCGGCTTGGTCGTCGGGTCCGACGACGGCGGCGAGGGCGGCTGCTCGGTGTCGGAGGGCGAGCCGCCGGTGGACGACGGGTCGCTGGACGCCGTGGTGCCGCTGGGCGAACCGCTGCTGCTCGGGGCGGTCGGGGAGGTGGACGCCTTGGTCGACCCGCTGAGGCCGGGCTGGGGGGCCTGGTCGGTGCCGCGCGTGGGCTCGTCGGCGGTCAGCCCCTTGTCGTCGTCCTGCTGGGAGGCCGACCGGTCCGGCTTGACCTTGTCGGAGGGGCGGTCGGAGTCGTCGCCCCCGGTGGCGCCCAGGGTCACGACGGTGCCGAGCACGGCCACCAGCAGCACGCCCGCGGAGGCGGCGACCACATTGCGCCGGGTACCCCGCATCGCCAGCCGGCGCAGACCGCGCGGCGCGCCGTCCGAGGGCCCGGCGGGGGCCGAACCAGAGGCGGACACGGAGGCCGAACCAGAGGCGGACGCGGAGGCGGAGGCGAGGGCCGACGGGGTGGCGGAGGCGGCCACCGTGGTCCGGGAGACGGCCGGGACCACCGCCGTCACCGCCCTTGTCGGGGCCGGGGCGCCCATGGCGGCCGGCGGCCTGGTCGTGGCCACCTTCGGGGTGACGATCGTGGTCTCGGTGTCGTCCGGTGCGGCGCCCGCCGCCGGGGGCGTCACGTCCTCGGCCTTACGGCTGCCGCCGCCCGCCCCGAACGCCCCGGCCATCGCCGAACCGGGCAAGCGGTCGGCGACCAGCGCCAGCGCGCGCCGCCCCGCGACCGTGCCCCGCTTGTCGGCGAGGACGCCCCGCAGCCCGATGGACGCCTCCAGCTCGGCGCGGGCCCGGTCCGGATGGCCCGTGCACAGCGCGAGGACGCCCAGCTCGTGGTGGAAGTACGCCTCGTCCGCGACCTGCCCCGCCAGCCGCGCGGCCTCCTGGCCGTGCCGCACCGCGCGCTCCCAGGCACCCCAGTGCAGCGCCGCGGCGAAGGCGGGCGCGG
>NZ_JAHLEM010000949.1 GCF_018883605.1 Streptomyces niphimycinicus
GTGTTTCGGTGGTCATAGCGTTAGGGAAACGCCCGGTTACATTTCGAACCCGGAAGCTAAGCCTTTCAGCGCCGATGGTACTGCAGGGGGGACCCTGTGGGAGAGTAGGACACCGCCGAACAATTTTTAGCCTCGGTCCCGAGCATTTAATGCTCGGGACCGAGGCTTTTTTGCGTTCCCACGTTCCCATTCGAGCGGATGTTCCACCGGATCGAGTGAAAAGCCCTCAGTGTCCTGGCGTGGCGCGGTTGCCGGCACGCAGAGTTGTCAGTGAGGCCGCAGTCCGACGGGGGAGGTGAGGGCCTGTGAGAGTGACGACCTGTGCGGTGAAGGGGCGTCGGGCGACGCCCCGTTCGCGCCCGTCTGTGAAGCCGTCAGTTCCCGGACGTCGAGGCGACGGTCGGCTGGCCCTTGCCATGGCCATCCGTGGGGTCGCCCGGCATTCCCGCGGCACGGGCGAGCTCGAGGTCGAGCGCCTCGCGCCGGATGCGCTGGTCCATGTAGAGAAGGGCCGTCACGCCGGCGCTGATCGGGAAGGTGATGGTCGAGCTGATCACGCCGCCGACGCCGACCACGACCAGGAAGGTCCAGCTCACGGCGACGGATTCACCGGACAGCCAGTCCATGGCGTTGTCCCCGCCTATCACCATGGCGATCAGGCTGGTGGGGATCTCGACGATGGCGCCGACGATGAAGACCAGGACGACGGCCAGCAGTTGGATGCCGAAGACGCGCCCCCACGCACCGCGCACCAGCTTGAAGGAGCGTCGCAGGGCCTTGATGATCCCCTGCTTCTCCAGCATCAGCGCGGCAGGGGCGAGGCTGAAGCGGACCCAGAGCCAAGCGGCGACGCCGGCCGCGGCGAACCCGCCGAGAGAGGCGAGGGCGGCACCCTCGCTGCGTACACCCGCGAAGGCCAGCAGCAGACCCGGCGTCATACCGGCGGCGATCACGGCCACGGCGATGGTGGGGATCAGAAGGAGCAGCCCGCACAGTTGAAGGAGGTGCGGGCGGGCACCGCCCCATGCCTCCTTGGCGGATACGGACCGGCCCAGCACCGCCCGTGCGGTGACCACGGTCAGCAGAGCGGTGGTGACGATCGTTCCGAGGACGCCGAGCAGCAGGGTGACTCCGCTGTCCCCGAGCGAGCCGCCGACGGCGCGCATCGCCTGGCCGACGGTGGCGTCCGGATCGTCGAGGACATTGCGCTCGTTGCCATGGGCGTCGTTGAACCAGAGTCCTGTGGCGGCCGTGATCAGGCCCTGGGTGACGATCGAGACGATCAGCGAGATGCCGAGGACCGTTCGCCAGTGGGCGCGCATGACGGCCACCGCGCCGTTCAGGATCTCGCTGGCGGCCAGCGGTCGCAGCGGAATGACACCGGGGCGGGGAGCGGACGGCTGCCGCGGGCCGGTGCCCCATCCGCCGCCCGGTGTGGGAGCGGGCGGCACCGGCGGTGGCGTGGGGCCTTGTCCCGATGCGGTCCAGCGGCCGGGCGGCGGCTGGCGCCGGGCCCACTGGCGGCCCCAGGTGGGCTGCTCCGGGGCGGGCTGGTCGGCGGGCTCGTTCTGCTGCTGAGCGCCGTGGTCCGGTTCGTCGGAAGGGGACGATCCGGGCGGGGCCCAGCCCGGAGTGTCATTCATCGTCGCTCCGTAGGTTGTTCGTTGACCGGCCGCGGCGTCCGCGGCGGGCGTATGCCAGCCATCGTGCCACGGGGCATTGCGCCTCGTGCCGGTCACTGGGGGCGGTCCGGCACTTCAATAGTCGGTGGCGCACAGGGCAGACTGGGCGGATGGCTGATCAGCATCCGGTGTCCCCGGAAGGCCCCATACCTCCCACCGCCTTGGCGCTGCGCTGGGAGGAGCCCCCGGAGGGGCCCGTACTGGTACTTCTCGACCAGACCAGGCTGCCTGCCGAAGAGGTCGAGCTGGTGTGCACCGATGTGCCGGCGCTGGTGGAGGCGATCCGCTCTCTCGCCGTGCGCGGCGCCCCGCTGCTCGGCCTCGCCGGGGCATACGGGATCGCGCTCGCCGCGGCCCGGGGTTTCGATGTGGACGAGGCCGCCGAATCGCTCGCCCATGCCCGTCCCACGGCCGTCAACCTGGCCTACGGCGTTCGCAGGGCAGTCGCCGCGTATCACGGCGCGATCCGGGACGACGCGGACGACGCCCAGGCCGCCGCGGCCGCGCTCGCCGAGGCTCGGGCCCTGCATCGGGAGGATGCCGAGGCCAGCGACCGCATGGCGGCCCACGGCCGGGCGCTCCTCGATGAGCTGCTGCCTGCCGGTGGTCATCGGATTCTCACTCACTGCAACACCGGCGCCCTGGTCTCCGGGGGCGAGGGGACCGCCCTCGCCGTGGTCAAGGCGGTGCACCGGGCGGGACAGTTGCGGCGGCTCTGGGTGGACGAGACCCGGCCCCTGCTCCAGGGAGCGCGGTTGACCGCGTACGAGGCGGCGCGTGCCGGTATGGCGTACACGCTGCTCGCGGACAACGCGGCGGGCTCGCTGTTCGCCGCAGGTGAGGTGGACGCGGTGCTGATCGGGGCGGACCGGATCGCCGCGGACGGCTCGGTGGCCAACAAGGTGGGCAGCTATCCGCTCGCGGTGCTGGCCCGATACCACCATGTGCCGTTTGTGGTGGTCGCCCCGAGCACCACGGTGGACCCGGCTACTCCCGACGGGACCTCGATCGAGGTCGAGCAGCGTCCTGGACATGAGGTGACAGACATCACAATTCCTTACGCCCCCATCGCCGGGCATGAGACAGGCACCGGAGTGCCGGTCGCTCCGCTGGGGACACAGGCCCACAATCCGGCTTTCGACGTCACACCACCGGAGTTGGTGACGGCGATCGTGACCGAGGACGGTGTGATCTCTCCGGTCACAGCGGACGGTATCGCCGAGCTGTGGGCCAGGTCACGATCGGGTAATGGGATGATGTCGATATGAAGGGACGCGTCCTTGTCGTCGACGACGACACCGCACTGGCAGAGATGCTCGGCATCGTGCTGCGCGGCGAAGGCTTTGAACCGTCGTTTGTGTCGGACGGCGACAAGGCTCTTGCCGCCTTCCGCGAGACCAAGCCCGATCTGGTGCTGCTCGATCTGATGCTGCCCGGCCGGGACGGCATCGAGGTCTGCCGGCTGATCCGGGCCGAATCAGGTGTGCCGATCGTCATGCTCACGGCCAAGAGCGACACGGTCGATGTGGTGGTCGGGCTCGAGTCCGGGGCGGATGACTACATCGTCAAGCCGTTCAAGCCGAAGGAGCTGGTGGCTCGGATACGGGCCCGGCTGAGGCGTTCCGAGGAGCCGGCGCCGGAGCAGTTGGCCATCGGCGATCTGGTGATCGACGTGGCGGGGCATTCGGTGAAGCGGGACGGCCAGTCGATAGCGCTGACTCCGCTGGAGTTCGATCTTCTGGTGGCGCTGGCCCGTAAGCCGTGGCAGGTGTTCACCCGTGAGGTGCTGCTGGAGCAGGTCTGGGGCTATCGGCATGCCGCCGACACCCGGCTGGTGAATGTGCATGTGCAGCGGCTGCGCTCGAAGGTCGAGAAGGACCCGGAGCGGCCGGAGATCGTGGTGACCGTGCGCGGTGTCGGCTACAAGGCCGGGCCAAGCTGAGATGACGGGTGGTACGGCGCCGCAGCCCGGCGGACCGGGCGGCGGGGCTCCGGAGGGTGCCCGGATGGGGCGGCCCGACCCGGCGGGTGAGATACCGCTGCTGCGCAGGTTGTGGAGCGGTGGGCATCTGCTGCCCGACGGGGCGTCCGGAGGGCCGGCCCATCCGGTGATCCGGCTGTTCGGGCGGTGGGTGCGCCGTCCGCTGCTGCCCGCTGCCCGGCTGTGGCGGCGGAACATCCAGTTGCGGGTGGTCGCCACCACGCTGCTGATGTCGCTCGGTGTGGTGCTGCTGCTGGGCCTGGTGGTCATCGGGCAGGTGCGCAACGGTCTGCTGGACGCCAAGCGCCATGCGGCGCAGGGGCAGGCCGTCGGCGGGTTCGAGGTGGCCGAGCAGATGGCCGACCGTAAGAGCGATTCCCGTGGCCAGGACGGGCCGGGGGCCGGTGCCCAGGACTCCGGCGCCTGGCTGAACGCGCTGGTGGAGCAGCTCTCCAGCGGTGGCAAGGGCGCGTATTCGGTGGTGGCGCTCAGCTCCGACTCCGGTGAGACGCCCTATGTGGCCAGCCGGGGGCCGCGGGCCTCCGGCGATGTCCAGCCGGACAGTGTGCCCGCCGATCTGCGCCGGAGGGTGGACGAGGGCCGGACGGCGCCGTATGAGCGCTACGGAAAGATCGTGCACGCGGGGTCCGGAGACGCCGAGCCCGCGCTGATCATCGGCAAGCGGCTGGACGACAACAACGGCGACGCCTACCAGCTCTACTACCTCTTCCCGTTCAGCCAGGAGGAGAAGTCGCTGAGCCTGGTCAAGGGCACCCTGGCCACGGCCGGGGTGTTCGTGGTGGTGCTGCTCGGGGCCATCGCCTGGGTGGTGGTCCGCCAGGTCGTGACGCCCGTAAGGATGGCGGCGGGGATCTCCGAGCGGCTGGCGGCCGGTCTGCTCCAGGAGCGGATGAAGGTCACCGGGGAGGACGACATCGCCCGTTTGGGGGAGTCGTTCAACAAGATGGCGCAGAACCTCCAGCTCAAGATCCAGCAGTTGGAGGAGCTTTCCCGGATGCAGCGCCGCTTCGTCTCCGATGTCTCCCATGAGCTGCGCACCCCGCTGACGACCGTAAGGATGGCGGCGGACGTCATTCACGAGGCGCGTGAGGACTTCGACCCGATCACCGCGCGCTCCGCCGAGCTGCTGTGGGGCCAGGTCGACCGCTTCGAGTCGCTGCTCAGCGATCTGCTGGAGATCAGCCGGTTCGACGCGGGCGCGGCCGCCCTGGAGGCCGAGCCGATCGATCTGCGCGATGTGGTGAACCGGGTGGTGGACGGGGCCGAGCCGCTCGCCGAGGCCAAGGGCACCCGGATCCTGGTGCGGGGCGCCGAGGCGCCGGTGATCGCGGAGGCGGACACCCGCCGTGTCGAGCGGGTGCTGCGCAATCTGGTGGTCAACGCCGTGGAGCACGGTGAGGGCCGCGATGTGGTCGTGCGGCTCGCGACGGCGGGCGGCGCGGTGGCCGTCGCGGTGCGGGACTACGGCGTCGGGCTCAAGCCCGGCGAGGCGACGCGGGTGTTCAACCGCTTCTGGCGGGCCGATCCGGCCCGTGCGCGCACCACCGGCGGCACCGGTCTCGGCCTGTCGATCGCGGTGGAGGACGCGCGGCTGCACGGTGGCTGGTTGCAGGCGTGGGGTGAGCCCGGCGGGGGTTCGCAGTTCCGGCTGACGCTGCCGCGTACCGCGGGCGATGTGCTGCGCGGCTCGCCGATCCCGCTGGAGCCCGAGGATTCCCGGCGCAAGCGCCGTACGGATGACACCGGGACCCCGCAGCCCCCGGCGGAGCGGCTGGCGGCGGTGCCCGCGCAGCCGCGGTCCGCGCTGCCCGC
>NZ_JAHLEM010000095.1 GCF_018883605.1 Streptomyces niphimycinicus
GCCCGCCGCGGGGGTGGGGCTCGCCGCCGCGCGCCGCGCGCTCAGAGTCACCCCGGCCGGGCTGTCGTACGAGCCGGTGACCGGGCCCGCCTACGTCGCCGCCTTCACCCCGGTCGCCAACATCGCCGTCGGCGAGGAGACCCCCTGGGGCGTCGGCGCCGAACTGGCCCGGCTGCGCCCCGGCACCCAGGCCGCCACCTACGGGCGGCTGGACGCCGACGCCCAGGGCGTCCCCGCGCTGATCGAAAATATGCTCGACACCGCGGCGGACCGTAGGATCGTCGCTGTGGTCCGCGATGTCCACCGGCACCCCTGGATGGCCGACGCGCTGGACGCCCTGCTCGCCGCCCGGCCGGAGACGGTCGTCGTCGAGATGGGAGTGCCCCAGGCGCCGCCCGCCGGAGCCCTGCACATCGCGACCCACGGCGCCGCCCGGGTGTGTGGACGGGCGGCGGCCGAGGTGATCGCCGGCATCGGCGCCGGTGACCACCGCGGGGACTGATCCCAGCCCCTCAGCACAGCCGGCACAGAGCCACCTGGAGGCACCCAGCATGTCCGCCACGACGACGGCCCAGCGCAGCGACCAGCCGGGCCGGATCATGTCCGGCGAGATGGCCGAGCAGCCCGCCGTGCTGCGCCGCATCCTCGACCAGGGCGCCCCGCGAATCCGCGAGATCGCGGAGCGCATCGCCGCCCGCAACCCACGCTTCGTCCTCCTCACCGCCCGGGGCACCTCCGACAACGCCGCGCTGTACGCCAAGTACCTGCTCGAGGTGCTGCTCGGCAAGCCGTGCGGGCTGACCTCCATGTCCACCACCACCGCGTACGGCGCCCAGCCGGATCTCACCGACGTCCTGGTGATCACCGTCAGCCAGTCCGGCGGCTCCCCGGACCTGGTCGCCTCCACCGAGGCCGCCCGCGCGGCCGGTGCGATCACCCTCGCGGTCACCAACAACGCCGACTCGCCGCTCGCGGCCGTCTCCGAATTCCATATCGACGTCCTGGCCGGGCCGGAGAAGGCGCTGCCCGCGACCAAGACCTACACCGCCGAACTCCTCGCCCTCTACCTCTTCGTGGAGGGGCTGCGCGGCGGCGACGGCGCGGCCGCCAAGGTGCTGCCCGACCTCGCCCAGCAGATCCTCGACCGCCAGGACGAGGTCCGGCAGCTCGCGGCGCGCTACCGCTTCGCCGAGCGGATGGTCCTCACCTCCCGGGGCTACGGCTATCCGACCGCCAAGGAAGCCGCCCTGAAGCTGATGGAGACCAGCTACATCCCGGCGCTCTCCTACTCCGGCGCCGATCTGCTGCACGGTCCGCTCGCCATGGTCGACAACATCTCGCCGGTGATCGCGATCGTCACCGAGGGCAAGGGCGGCCAGGCGCTCCAGCCGGTCCTGGAGCGGCTGCGCGGCCGGGGCGCCGACCTGGTCGTCATCGGCAGCGCGTCGGAGGTGGAGCGGGCCTCGGCGGGGTTCGCCCTGCCGACGGACGGGGTCGCCGAGGAGCTCCAGCCGATCCTGGAGATCCTCCCGCTCCAGATGCTGGCGTACGAGGTGACGATCGCGCGCGGCCAGGACCCGGACGCGCCGCGGGCGCTGGCGAAGGTGACGGAGACCCGCTGAGGCGTACGGCTTGGGATGCCGAAAAGGCTCCCGCGGCCTTCGAGGAGGCGCGGGAGCCTGAGTACGACGGGTGCGCGGGAGCCTTGAGTGCGAGAGGTGCGCGGGAGCCTTGAGTACGACGCGTGGGACACCCGCGGGCCGCGGCGCCAGGGCGGGACCCTCAACCCACCCGGCACCGCAGCCCGGAGTTGCATCGGCCGAGCGGCCGACCTGAGGACCCCGGGCGGTCAGGGCAGAGCGCTCCGGGCCCCTCGATCCGCCCTCCTGTGCGGGGAGAGCGGAAGATCGCAGTGCTCGATATTCTGGACTAGACCACTGCT
This sequence comes from Streptomyces niphimycinicus, assembly GCF_018883605.1. GTDB lineage: Bacteria > Actinomycetota > Actinomycetes > Streptomycetales > Streptomycetaceae > Streptomyces > Streptomyces niphimycinicus. The sequence continues at coordinate 1,943 of NZ_JAHLEM010000095.1, forward strand.
GTCTGTCCATGCTTATGCGCGAATAGGCTAATCCCCCGGTGAGGGTAGGCTCACAATGTGCCCTCCATGAACGACCTCGTCCGCCAGCACACCGCACTCGACGACTCCGACCTCGAGTGGCTCCATCTGCTGGTCTCGGAGTGGCAGCTCCTCTCCGACCTCTCCTTCGCCGATCTTGTGCTGTGGGTCCCCACCAGCGACGGCACCCGGTATGTCTCGGTGGCCCAGATGCGGCCGAACACCGGGCCCACCTCCTACCAGGACGACATGGTCGGCCATCTCGTCCCCCGCGGCCGCCGCCCCATGCTCGACGCGGCGCTCGACGAGGGCCGGATCGTGCGGGAGGGCGACCCCGAGTGGCGCGAGGAGGTGCCGGTCCGGGTGGAGTCCATCCCGGTCCGCCGGGAGAGCCGGGTCCTCGGGGTGATCGCGCGGAACACCAATCTGCTGACCGTACGGACCCCCAGCCGGCTGGAGCTCACCTATCTCCAGAGCGCGTCCGACCTCGCCCAGATGATCGCCGCCGGATCGTTTCCGTTCCCCAATCAGCAGGTCGACATGGACGCGTCACCGCGTGCGGGCGACGGGCTGATCCGGCTCGACGCGGACGGAGTGGTCCAGTACGCGAGCCCCAACGCGCTCTCCGCCTACCACCGCCTGGGGCTCGCCGCCGATCTCGTCGGCCACCATCTGGGCAAGACCACCGCCGAACTCGCACCGGTGCGCGGCCCGGTGGACGAGGCGCTGGTCAAGCTGGCCAGCGGCTGGGCGCCCCGGGAGTTCGAGGTCGAGGGCGGCGACGGGGTCATCCAGTTGCGGGCCATTCCGCTCAAGCCCAAGGGGCTGCACATCGGCTCGCTGGTGCTGCTGCGGGACGTCACCGAACTGCGCCGCCGCGAGCGCGAGTTGCTCACCAAGGACGCCACCATCCGGGAGATCCACCACCGGGTGAAGAACAACCTCCAGACGGTGGCCGCCCTGTTGCGGCTCCAGGCCCGCCGGATGGATTCGGCGCAGGGGCGGGAGGCGCTCAACGAGGCAGTGCGCAGGGTCGGCTCGATCGCGATCGTCCATGAGACCCTCTCCCAGAACCTCGATGAGCGGGTCGAGTTCGACGACATAGCCGACCGGGTGCTGGCCATGGTGGCCGAGATATCGCCCGGAAAGGTGACCGGCCGCCGCACCGGACGCTTCGGCATTCTCGAGGCCGAGGTCGCCACCCCGCTGTCCATGGTCCTGACCGAAGTGCTCCAGAACGCGCTGGAGCATGGCTTCGGACCGGGGGAGCAGGGCACGGTCGAGGTCACGGCGGTGCGCGGTGGCAGCGGTGAGGAGAGCCGGCTGGTGGTGACCGTCCAGGACGACGGGCGCGGGCTGCCCGAGGGCTTCGACCCCCAGCGGGCCGGAAACCTGGGCCTGCAAATCGTCCGCACCCTGGTGGAGGGGGAGCTGGGCGGGACGTTCGACATGGTGCCCGCCCCGGAGCGGGGCACCCGTGTGGTGCTGGACTTCCCGGTGCGTGCCGAGAAGCACTGAGGTTTTGTGCCGGGTGCGGTACTGAGGCGTCGGCCACACTTCCGCAACTGGCTTACGGGCATGGCCCCGTACCCGGAAAGCACTGAGCCCCGGACCCATCCGGTCCGGGGCTCAAAGCTCAAATTGCTGTGCGCATCGGGGGTACTACGCGCTGCGGCTCGGGGGCCACGGGGTGCGGGCTTCAGGCGCTGGCGTTGCGTGCCCGGTTGCGAGCGGCACGGCGCTTCATGGCGCGGCGCTCGTCTTCGCTCATTCCACCCCAGACGCCGGAGTCCTGGCCGGACTCAAGCGCCCACTGCAGGCACTGCTCCATGACGGGGCAGCGGCGGCAGACGGCCTTGGCTTCCTCGATCTGCAGCAGCGCAGGACCGGTGTTGCCGATGGGGAAGAACAGCTCGGGGTCTTCCTCGCGGCAAACGGCGTTGTGACGCCAGTCCATGGCTGCTCCATCTCCTCGTATTGCGGGCTCGTTGCTTGTGAATGTGAACGCTTTCACGAATCCCCCCGCAAGGGTAGGGACGCCAACCAGTTGGGGCTGGTTCAGTCCCGTGGAATGAGGAGGGGGTTCGGGCTCTCAAGGGGGCCTTCTGGAGGCCGTCCCGATCGCCAAGAAGAGACTCGCAAACCTCGGCGGCGGATACAACCCCTTCCGGAAAGTTTTTTTTGATTCCTTGGTGTCGACTCGGTCACAGCCGTACTTCCGGTGGGTGGAGGCCAGCCTAAACGTTCGAGTGGAAGGACTTTTTGCGCTCTCACTCACACAATCACACGCAGTGCACGGCGTACGCCTGTGAACGTCACGCTCGTACGCAGTCCCAGATGGTCGCCGTCCATCTGGAACGGCAGTGGCGCCTGGGATTGCAAGGTGAAGTCCTCCACGTCGTGGAGCCCCACCACATGCTTGCCGCGAGGGCCGCGCTCGGGCGTCGACATCAGCAGTTGGGTGGCGTAGCGAGTCACCGCAGAGGTCGACAGTTTGGTGAGTCCCAGCACGTCGAGGGCGGTGTCGAAGGACGCCTGGGGTGACGCGTAGACCGGGCGATTGCCCAGAAAGGTCCACGGGGAGGTGTTGCAGACTATCGACAGCGCCAGCCCCTCGACCGGGTCCTGGCCCGGCCGCCGAATCGTGATGGCGCCCTGCCGCCGATGCGGCTCCCCGATGAACTGCCGCACCATCTGCCGTATATAGAGCGCGTGGGTGGACCGCTTGCCGCGCTCGCGCTGCTGCTCGACCCGGCCGATGACGCTCGCGTCGAAGCCGAGCCCGGCGCAGAAGGTGAACCAGCGGGCCGGGACCGACTCGTCAGGAGTGCCGGGGGTGCCGGCCGCGAGTCCGAGGCCCACGGTGCGCTCGGTGCCGTCCCGCAGCGCGTCCAGCAGGGCGCCGGTGGCCTCGACGGCGTCATTGGGCAGCCCGAGCGCGCGGGCGAAGACATTGGTGGAGCCGCCCGGGACGACCGCGAGCCGGGGCAGTTCGCGCGGGGCGGGGCCGTGGTGGAGCAGTCCGTTGACGACCTCGTTGACGGTGCCGTCGCCGCCCAGGGCCACGACCAGTTCATGCGTGCCGCCGTCGACCGCCCGCCGCGCCAGATCGCGCGCATGCCCCCGGTACTCGGTGGTCACCACGTCCAGCTTCAGATCGCTGGCGAGCGCGTGGAACAGCACATCCCGAGTGCGGGCACTGGTGGTGGTTGCTGCCGGGTTGACCACAAGGAGCGCGCGCATGCGCGCCAGCCTACCTATCCGGGACGACCGGTCCGAGGGGGGTAGGGCCCGGGCGGCCCGGGGGCGGCTACGCTGCTGGGGTGAGCAGTAAGAAGTCCGCTACCGCGAAGAAGGCACAGAGGGCCACGGCGCGGAAGGCGAGCGAGCGGAAGGCCGCGTCTCGGCCGGAGGCCGGAGCCGGAGCCGCCAAGGCGACCGGCGCCGTTGTCGCTGACGCCGCGCCCACCGGGCCCCGCCCCACCCGGCTGACCGTCGCCGCGGCGCTGGCCGCCGCGGAGGGCGTGGTGCTGCTGGGCTTCGGCGTCTACGTACTGATCATGGGGCTGGCCGGAGACCCGGAGAGCCCCCAGCAGGCGGAGATGCTCGGGGTCACCGTGGTCGCGCTGGCCCTGCTGCCGCTGCTGGCGGCCCGTGGGCTGTGGCTGCGCCGCCGCTGGAGCCGCGGCCCCGCGATGATCACTCAGCTCATGGCGCTGCCGGTGGCCTGGACGCTGATGCAGAACGGCGGCGCGCTGATCGCCGCCGGGGTGGTCACCGCCATCGCGGCCCTCGCCGTCCTGGCGCTGCTGATCAACCCGACGGCGACCGAAGCGCTTGGCATCGGCCCGCGCGACGCCTAGCCGGTTTCACCCTCGAGCATGTCCTACGGGCCTTGGCGCCTGCGGCGGGCTGCTCCCCGCCCCAGCCCCGCCGTCCAGCCCCTCCGGCGATTGAGGAGCGGGGTCTGGGGCGGAGCCCCAGTTGTGGGAAGGGGCGGGGAGGGGAGCAGCCCGCCGGGCACCCCGTAGCGCTCGCTACTCCTCGACCAGCAACTTGTCGCGCAACTGCGCGAGCGTGCGGGCCAGCAGCCGGGAGACATGCATCTGGGAGATGCCGACCTCCTGCGCGATCTGCGACTGCGTCATATTGCCGAAGAAGCGCAGCAGCAGGATCTTCTTCTCGCGCGGCGGCAGATCCTCCAGCAGCGGTTTGAGCGATTCGCGGTACTCGACGCCCTCCAGCGCCTCGTCCTCCGCGCCGAGGGTGTCGGCGACCGCCGGGGACTCGTCGTCCGTATCCGGTACGTCAAGGGACAGGGTGCTGTAGGCATTGGCGGACTCCAGCCCCTCCAGCACCTCCTCCTCGGAGATGGACAGATGCTGGGCCAGCTCATGGACGGTCGGGGCGCGGCCATGGCGCTGGGAGAGCTCCGCGGTGGCCGTGGTCAGCGACAGCCGCAGCTCCTGAAGCCGGCGCGGCACCCGCACCGCCCAGCCCTTGTCGCGGAAGTGGCGCTTGATCTCGCCGACGACCGTGGGTGTCGCATAGGTCGAGAACTCCACCCCGCGGTCCGGATCGAACCGGTCCACGGATTTGATGAGCCCGATGGTGGCGACCTGGGTGAGGTCGTCCAGCGGCTCACCGCGGTTGCGGAAGCGCCGGGCCAGATGCTCCACCAACGGCAGATGCATACGCACGAGGTTGTTGCGCAGCTCGGCCCGCTCGGTGGAGCCTTCCGGCAGCCCGCGCAGCTCGAGGAACATCGCCCGCGCGCCGCTCCGGTCATGTGGATCGTGCTGCTGATGCACCTGTTCGTGCTGATCCATGTGGTCCGCCCGCTCTGGTCGGTCTCCTGCCGCCTCCGAGTCCGCGGGATGCGGCCGGGCCGGCGGGTGCGGGATGGCCGGGGTACCCACTCCCCGCGATGATGCAGTGCTCACGGAGCCCCCTTTTTCCGTCACGGCTGTCCGGGGCCGGCGCCGCGCTCCTTGTACAGGCTGATGCTGACCGTTCGGTCCTCGGCCACGGTCGAGTCCACCTTGCCCGCCAGTGCGGAGAGCACCGTCCAGGCGAAGGTGTCGCGCTCGGGGGCGCGGCCGTCGGTGGTGGGAGCCGAGACGGTGACCTGAAGTGCGTCGTCGATCAAGCGGAAGACGCAGCTCAGCACACTGCCGGACACGGCTTGCTGAAGCAGGATCGCGCATGCCTCATCCACGGCGATACGCAGATCCTCGATTTCGTCGAGGGTGAAGTCCAAGCGGGCTGCGAGGCCGGCGGTCGCCGTACGCAGCACCGACAGATAGGCACCCGCAGCGGGCAGCCGGACTTCCACGAAGTCCTGGGTCCCGGGCTCGCCTGCGATCTGGGACACCCTCACCTCCAAGGTGACACAAGCTGATTGAGCTGAGCTGATTGGAGCGTCGGCCCCGAACCCTTATGGTGGAGGGTGGACGGACCGGCGCTGTATGTACTTTGGCTGCGACGCTATCGCGATCTGCGGTTCGGTGTCGCCCGGACGAAGCACGGCCCCCATCACGGGTGAACCCGGGCCCACAGAGTCGCGATATCACTCATAGTAAGCACATGAGTACGCAGCGTGGCTAGAGGTCTTGCGGTCTCAATTCGAAAGAGATGTCGCCTCACTCAGGGAATCGCTGGTCACGGCGGTGCCCATGGCCTGAGCGGCCAGCTCTCGCAGGGGCTCTCCCGAGAGCCTGCGCACCGTCCATCCATCCATCGGCTCCGCGCCGAGCGCGGCGTAGAAGCCGATCGCGGGCTCGTTCCAGTCGAGCACCGACCATTCGAAACGGGCATAGCCCCGCTCCACGCAGATCCGCGCCAGCTCGGCGAGCAGCGCCTTGCCGTGGCCGCCGCCGCGGGCCCGCGCGGTGACGTACAGATCCTCCAGATACACGCCATGGGTGCCTGTCCAGGTGGAGAAGTTACGGAACCAGAGGGCGAACCCCACCGGCCCGCCGGGCTCTCCGGCGCCGCCGGTCTCCTCGGCGATCAGCGCGAACACCGCGGGATGCGCCCCGAAGAGCGCCTCGCGCAACTGCCCCTCGGTCGCCTTCGCCTCCCGCGGAGCCCGCTCGTAGTCCGCCAGCTCGCGGATCATCGCATGGATCGCCGGAACGTCGGACGGCCTCGCTGATCGGATCATGTGGTGAAGGCTAGCTGCCCGGACCGACAAACGCGGAGGTCGATCTCCCACAATGCGCGGAAAACGCCAAGACCAGGACGTTCGCGGAGCCGGAGCTACACGATGAGCTGATCCACATAGCACCAGTGCCACTCCTCGCCCTCCTCGAAGCTGCGCATCACCGGATGGCCGGTCTCCTCGAAGTGCCGGGTGGCGTGCTGGTACGGCGAGGAGTCGCAACAGCCCACGTGGCCGCAGACCAGACACTTCCGAAGCTGGACGGGATGGCTGCCGACCGCCAGGCATTCGGGACAGGTCTCGGACCGCGGCTCCGGCTCGGGGCGCGGTAGTGCGGGAACATGCAGGCACTCGCTCATGATTGCCAGACTAAAACGCCGCATGGGCGGATCACATGGACGACCGTCGGCACGGCCGGCGGGGACGGGGTCGGTCGATGGACGTATTGCCGTTGTTGATGCTGGTCGCGGGCAGCGCGGTGGTTGCCGGCGCGGCCCGCAGGACCCCGGTGCCGGCGCCGCTGCTGCTGGTCCTGGTCGGGCTCGTCGGCTCGTACGTCCCGGGGGTGCCCGACTACACCCTGGACCCGCATATCGTGCTGCCCCTGGTGCTGCCGCCGCTGCTGCACAGCGCCGCGCTGGACAGCTCGTATCTGGATCTGCGCGCCAATCTGCGGCCGATCGCGCTGCTCTCGGTCGGGTATGTGCTCTTCGCCACCGTCGCGGTCGGCGTGGTCGCCCATCTGCTGATCCCGGGGCTGCCGCTGACCGCCGCGCTGGTGCTGGGCGCGGTGATCGCGCCGCCGGACGCCGTGGCCGCCACCGCCATCGCCCGCCGGATCGGGCTGCCCTCCCGGCTCACCACACTCCTCCAGGGCGAGTCGCTGTTCAACGACGCGACCGCGATCACCGCATACCGGGTGGCGGTGGCCGCCGCCGTGGGGGAGGGCGTGAGCTGGACCGAGGGGGTGCGGGAGTTCGCCTTCGCGGCGGTCGGCGGCGTCGTGGTCGGTCTGATCCTCATGGTGCCGCTGCACTGGCTGCGCATCCGGCTGCGGGACCCCCTGCTCCAGAACACCCTCTCGCTGCTCATCCCCTTCGTCGCCTACGCCGTCGCCGAGCAGTTCGGGGCGTCGGGTGTGCTGGCCGTCGTGGTGGTCGGGCTCTACCTCGGACACCACTCCTGGCAGGTCGACTTCGCCACCCGGCTCCAGGAGGCGGCGGTCTGGCGCATGATCGACTTCGTACTGGAGTCGGCGGTGTTCGCGCTGATCGGACTGCAACTGCGGGTCGTGGTGGGCGGCCTGGGGGAGTACAGCGCGGGCGAGGCAGCCTGGTACGCGGCCGTGGTCTTCCTGGCCGTGGTGGTCGCCCGCTACGTCTGGGTCTTCCCGTCGACCTTTGTGCCGCGGATGCTCTTCCCCGGCATTCGCGAGCGCGAGCCCGGCACCAACTGGACCGCGCCGGTCGTCGTCGGCTGGGCCGGGATGCGCGGGGTGGTCTCGCTGGCCATCGCCTTCTCGATCCCGCAGACCACCCACGGCGGGGAACCCTTCCCGGCCCGCAACCTGATCCTCTTCCTGACCTTCACGACCGTCATCGGCACCCTGGTGGTCCACGGGCTCACCCTGCCGTCCCTGATCCGGCTGCTCGGGCTGCCGGGCCGCGATCCACGGGCCGAGACGCTCGCCGAGGCACAGGCGCAGAACCAGGCGTCACTGGCGGCCGAGAGCCGCCTGGGGGAACTGCTCGACGATGAGCGCAACGCCCTGCCGCCGCCGCTCGCCGACCGGCTGCGCACTGTGCTGGAGCAGCGCCGCAACGCCGTATGGGAGCGGCTCGGGGCGGTCAACGAGGTGACCGGCGAATCGGCGGACGACACCTACCGGAGGCTGTCCCGGGAGATGATCGAGGCCGAGCGGAAGGTGTTCGTGGACCTGCGGGACGCGCGGCGGATCGACGAGGAGATGCTGCGGTCGCTGCTGCGCCGGCTGGATCTGGAGGAGGCGGCGCTCTATCGGGAGGGGGCCACGGAGGAGGGGGCCTGAGGGGCGGGCCGTCCGCGGGTGCCGCGGTGCCCGTACCTGGGCCTGTACCCGGGCCCGGGCCTGGGCCCGTACCTGGGCCCGGGCCCGGCGCCAGGGGGTGTCCGGCGGATTGTGGCGCCTGCGGCGGGCTGTTCCCCTACCCGCCCCTTCCCGCAACTGGGGCTCCGCCCCCAGACCCCGCTCCTCAAGTGCCGGAGGGCTGGAAAAGCGGGGTCCAGGGGCGAGGCCCTGCGGACGCGCCGGACATCCCGTAGGTGAGCGGCCTACTTGAGGCGCTCGTGGATCCGTTCGCGCATCGCCGCCATGGTGAAGCCGCGCGGATCCACCTTGCCCGGCTGCCATTCGAGGTGGCCGATCACCGAGCGCTCGGTCCAGCCGTGATGGCGGCATACGGCCGCCGCGGCCCGCGCGATCGCGTCGAGCTGGGCCTCGGGCCACGGGTCCTCGCCGTCGCCCAGGTTCTCGCATTCGAAGCCGTAGAAGGCGCGGTTGCCATCGGTGTTCGCCTCGTTGTCGGGCGGCAGGGCCCGCTCGGCGATCACCGCCCGCAGGACGTCGTCGTCGCCGAGACCGGCGTGGTTGGCGCGGCCGTAGCCGACCAGATGGACGCCGCCGTCCTTGGCGATCACGCCGTGGCACAGCGGGCCGGGCAGCCCCTCGAAGCCGTCCCGGCAGATCGCCACCGTCTCCTCGGTGCCGGAGGTGACGGTGTGGTGGATCATCACCCCGTGCACCGGGCCCCATGGGCCCTTGTGGTTTCTGTTGTGCTCCCGCCAGTCGCCGACCTGCGTCACCCGCACGCCCTCGTTCGTCAACGCCGCCAGGAAGTCCCCCGCGGACATGGGTGAGGCCATGACCGCCTCCGTTCTGGTCGCACGGCGGGCCCCGGTCGCGGTCCGCCTCGTTCACCCGCTTGCTTACCCATCGCACGCACATAAACACACGGGGTGATCAATGGTGGGGGGCGCGTTATCGTGCGAGCCGATGCATCCGTTCCACATCGCTCCGGGAGACACACCGCACCATGGACTACCAGGCAGTGCTGGACGAGGTCGCGGCCCATGTGAAGCCGCAGATCGGCCGGGGCCGGGTGGCGCAGTACATCCCGGCGCTCGCCTCGGTGGACGCGGACCGCTTCGGGATCGCCATCGCCGATGTCGACGGCCATGTCACCGGGGTCGGCGACTGGGAGCGGCCCTTCTCGGTGCAGTCCATCTCCAAGGCGTTCAGCCTCGCGCTCGTCCTGGCCGACGACGGCGAGAAGCTGTGGCGGCGGGTCGGCCGGGAGCCCTCGGGCAACCCCTTCAACTCCCTGGTGCAGCTCGAGTACGAGAACGGCATCCCGCGCAATCCGTTCATCAACGCCGGGGCGCTCGTCGTCACCGACCGGCTGCACACCCTTACCGGCGACGCCAGCACCACCATGCTGGACTTCCTGCGCGCCGAGAGCGGCAATCCGGACCTCGCCTTCGACCAGGAGGTCGCCGTCTCCGAGTCCGCCCATGGCGACCGTAATGCCGCCGTCGCCCACTTCATGGCGAGCTACGGCAACCTCCACAACCCGGTGCCCACCGTCCTGGAGCACTACTTCTGGCAGTGCTCGATCGAGATGAGCTGCCGCGATCTGGCGCTGGCCGGGGGCTTCCTGGCGCGCCACGGGCTGCGCGCGGACGGCTCGCGGCTGTTGTCGCAGAGCGAGGCGAAGCGGGTCAACGCGGTCATGCTCACCTGCGGTACGTACGACGCGGCGGGCGACTTCGCCTACCGCGTGGGGCTGCCCGGCAAGAGCGGTGTCGGCGGCGGCATCGTCGCGGTGGTTCCCGGCCGCTGCACGCTGTGCGTCTGGAGCCCCGGCCTCGACGCCCGCGGCAACTCGGTGGCCGGAGTGGCGGCCCTGGACCACTTCACCACGCTGACCGGCTGGTCCGTCTTCTAGCGGCGGAGGGCGTGGCGGCGGACGTGGCGGCGGGCGCGCGGGGGCGGGCGCTGCGGCGGAGGTGGCGCCCGGCCTGGCGTGGCGGGAGCATGGAGAGTAGTGGTGGTGAGCAGGAGGTGTACCGCCATGCAGCACGAGATGCGCGCCGAATACGAGGAGGGCAGCTCCGGGCGGGTCGCGGGCGCGCCCGTCAAGATCTGGCACATGGTCCGCGGGAACGGAACGACCGCGATGTGCGGGCGGGAGCTGGACCCGGACGCCGAGACCCAGGCCGCCGATCTGTGGGCCACGGGTGACTCGGGGCCCTTCTGTCACTCGTGCGGTGCGATGTATCTGCGCGAGGTCCCTTGAGCGAGTACCGGGAGCGAAGGGCGCTGATCGGCCGCGGCGCCGCGGTGTGGACGCGTACGGCCGGCACCGGGCCGCAGCGGGTGCTCCCGGACGGCTGCACGGATCTGATCTGGAGCGAGATCGGACCCGACGGCGAGCTGCTGGTCGCCGGGCCGGATACGCGTGCCCGCCTCGCCCCCGGCCCGCCCGGCACCCGCGCCGTGGGCCTGCGGTTCGCCCCGGGGCAGGGCCCCGCCGTGCTGGGCGTACCGGCGCATGAACTCCGCGATCAGCTCGTGCCGTTGGCCGCGCTCTGGCCGGGCGCCGAGGTCCGGCGGCTGACCGAGCAAATCGCCGACGCCGAGCAAATCGCCGAAGCCGAAGCCGAAGCCGAAGCCGACGCCGAAGCCGACGCCGTAGCCGAGCGGGCGGCGGCGCGGCAGGCCGCCCAGGGCCGCCTGCTGGAGGACGCCGCCCTGAGCCGCCTGCGGACGGCGGAACCGCCCGATCCGGTGCTCGCCGCGGTCGTCGCCGGGGTATCCCGCGGAACGGGCGTGGCCGGGATCGCCGCCGCCGTGGGGCTGGGGGAGCGGCAGTTGCACCGCCGCTCCCTCGCCGCGTTCGGCTACGGCCCCAAGACGCTGGGCCGGGTGCTGCGGCTGAACCGGGCCCTGGACCTGGCGCGCACCGGCGTCCCCTTCGCGGCGGTCGCGGCCACGGCGGGCTACGCCGACCAGGCGCATCTCGCCCGCGAGGTCAGGACCCTGACCGGCGTCCCGCTGGGCCGTCTGCTCCAGGGGTCAGGAGGGTAGCGGGGCGAACAGGTCCAGGCTGTTGCCGTCGGGGTCGAGGACCGTCGCGTAGCGCTGGCCCCACGGCGCGTCCCACGGCTCCTTCTTGCCGCGTACGCCCGACCCCACGAGGTCCTGGTAGGTCTTGTCCACCTCGGCCGGGCTGTCGCAGGCGAAGGCCAGCGCCACCTGGTGGGAGCCGCTCGGCGGCGTCCACTCCCGGTCGAAGGAGCGCACCGTCTCGACGGTGTCCCACATCAGCCGCACCCCGCCGGGCAGGGCGGCCTCGGCGTGCGGCTGGGCGTCGGCCTCGGCGGGGATGTCGAGGCCGAGGCGACGGTAGAAGGCGAGGGAGCCGGCCAGGTCGGCGACGACCAGGCCGATGGCGTTGAATCGTGCTGTCATACGGGCAGCGTAGGCAGCGCCCGGGCGGCCGGTCTTGAACGAATCGGACGTTGTGGTGGAGGCGGCCAGGACGCCGTCAGGGGCAGTGGATGACCTGGCCCGCGTACGACAGATTGCCGCCGAAGCCGAAGAGCAGCACCGGGGCGCCGGAGGCCACCTCCCCGCGCTCGACCAGCTTGGAGAGGGCGAGCGGAATGCTGGCCGCCGAGGTGTTGCCGGACTCCACCACATCGCGGGCGATCACCGCGTTGACCGCGCCCAGCTTGTGGGCGACGGGTTCGATGATCCGCAGATTGGCCTGGTGCAGCACGACCCCGGCCAGCTCCTCCGGGGAGATCCCGGCCCGTTCGCACACCTGCCGCGCGATCGGCGGCAGATGGGTGGTGGCCCAGCGGTAGACGGTCTGGCCCTCCTGCGCGAAGCGGGGCGGTGTGCCCTCGATGCGGACCGCGCCGCCCATCTCCGGGACCGAGCCCCACACCACCGGGCCGATGCCCGGCCGCTCGGCGGCCACCACCACGGCGGCGCCCGCGCCGTCGCCGGTCAGGACGCAGGTGGAACGGTCGGTCCAGTCGGTGGCCGCGGTGAACTTGTCGGCGCCGATCACCAGGGCCGCGGTGGCCGCCCCGGCCCGGATGGTGTGGTCGGCGGTGGCGAGCGCGTGGGTGAAACCGGCGCACACCACATTGAGGTCCATGGTGGCGGGGCAGCCGAGCCCCAGCCGGGCGGCGACCCGGGCCGCCATATTGGGGCTGCGGTCGATCGCCGTGCAGGTGGCGACGAGCACGAGGTCGATGTCGGAGGGGGCGAGACCGCTGTGGGCCAGCGCCTTGGCGGCGGCCGCCGCGGCCATCTCGTCGACCGTTTCGTCGGGGCGGGCGAGATGCCGGGTGCGGATGCCGACCCGGCTGCGGATCCACTCGTCGCTGGTGTCGACCATGGCCGCGAGGTCCTCGTTGCCGAGCACCTTCGCGGGCTGGTAGTGGCCGAGTGCCAGTACGTGTGAGCCGGTCATCGGTCATCCCCTTCGCCCAGTGCCGACGTATCCGCGCCGTTTGCGGAGATCTCGACGCACAGTCTGCGGTGTGTCCAGTCTTGAGCGGAGCAGACGTGCCGTGCGCTCGGTCTACTCACCAATCTTGGGCGCCAAGATCTGGAGTTTTCGACCTTTCCCCGGCGGGGGGTGATGGGCGGTGGCGGAAGGGGATGACCTGACCGCGGCTCAGGAAAGCTGACCGTCGTAGTCCGGGAGCTTGAAGGACTTCTCGGCGTGGCCGCCGCTGATGTCGGTGGCGCTGTTGCCGATGTTGGCGATGATCGTGTAGCCGTTCTTCTCGATCTCCGCCCGCTTGGCGGTCTTGTAGTCGGCCACGTTCTGGAAGAGATCCGGCAGGTGGCGTACGTACAGACCGGCGACCGAGTAGCCGACCTGCTCCAGGTTCCACTCGGTCGGCCAGGAGATGATGCCGGGCCGCGCGGTGACGAAGAAGATGGCCACGCCGCGCTCGTGCGCGTACTGGGAGAGCTTCAGGACCGGCTCGACGGGGTGCTGGGGGAGGGCGAAGCGGAAGTCCGTCTCCAGCGAGGTGTTGTCGATGTCCAGGACGATGGCCTGCTTCTGCCCCGAGGGGTTGGCTGTGCGCTCCTCGATGTAGGGGCGGGCCTGCTCGTCGATGATGGCGCGAACATCGCGCTGCCAGGTCTCGTAGTCGACCTTCTCGGCGGCGGTGGCGCTCGACGGCGCAGCCGTGGCCGCCGCGGTGGCGGTGGTGCCGGGGGTGGCGGCGGTCGCCGTGGTGGCCGTTCCGCCGACGCCGATGGCGAGGGCGACGACCACCGTCGTCATGCCGAGCCGCCGTGATCGCGCGCGTCCTGCTGTCATCGGTCACATCCTTCACTTCGAGGCGATTGCCGGATGGCATGCTCACGGCTCCCGGTGGACTTGAGAAGACCTCTGCTTTACCGGTGAGTAACAGTTCGCGGCCGAGGGGCCCTAATAGGCCAACGACACGTGCCGTGCCGTTCGTTGACTGGTCAGCCGGTAGATGGGTATGTCATCTACTGAAGGGCCGGCCTGGACCCCGGCGCTGACCGGCGTGACCGCGGGCTCCGGTGTCGCGCGCCTCCACCAGGTCAAGGAGGCTTGCATGTTCGATGATCGGCCCGCCTTCGGCGTCCGAGTCCACGCACTCGGCGGCGTCACCGTCGCCGAGATCGCGGGAGAGTTGGACATCTTCGCCGCGGGGCGGATCGTGGCTCGGCTCGATTCCCTCATCCAGGCACGGTGTCCGGATCTGGTCCTGGACCTACGGCCGGTGACCTTCCTGGACTGTGCCGGATTGTCGTTACTGTGCCGATTGCGCAATCGCGTGCTGGAGCGGGACGGGCGGCTGCGGCTCGTCATCGACGAACCGCGGTTTGTGCGGCTGCTGCGCTTGGTCCGGCTGGACGACGCGTTCGAGGTACTGGAGGATCTGACTCCGGCGATCGCGGGGGTGGCGGGTCCGGTGGCCGGAGGGGGCGGTGATGCCTTCGCCTAGGCCGTATCTGACCAAGTGTCAATAGTACGAACCGAAATTCACTCGGACGAGCGGTATTCACGGGCGGAATGCTGCGTCCCTACCTCTGTAACCGGGGGTCACCCCTTTACGCTCGCGAGACGTCGCCCAAGGACCCGGCGGATTCACACCCGATGCCCGACCCTGCCCGCTTCCGGGACCCTGACGAAGGTGAGAGGGGGCAGTGTGCCGTTCCGAGGGGATATCGCGATGACGCAGCAAGGCGCTCCCCGTGATGCGCCGGTGCCGCTGGAGCGCGGTGCCCAGAACGCCGCGCAGGGGCCCGCTGGGCCTGCTGGGCCCGCCGACCGGGATCCGGCCGCGCGGGCGTCCGCCGAGGGGGATTCCGCCGCTCAGGGTGATCCGGTCGCTCAGGGTGATCCGGTCGCTCGGGGCGATTCCGCCGCTCAGGACGGCGACGCCGCCGGCGTCACCACTCCGCGCGCCCGTACGCACCGGGTCGGCGGATACACCGTCGTGGAGCTCCACGGGGAGATCGACATCGCCGGGGTGGAAAGCGTCGGACCGGCGCTGGACGCGGCCACGGCCGGGGACGGGCCCGCGGTGATCGTGGACTTACGGCCGGCCGCCTTCTTCGACTGCTCGGGCCTGGGACTGCTGTGCCGGGCCCATCGACGTGTAGTGGAGCGGGCCGGGCGGATGCGGCTGGTCTGCGACAACGCGTTGATCCTGCGCACTCTGCGGGCGGGCCGGATGCTGGATGTGCTCCGCCCGGTCGCCACGCTGGACGAGGCGCTGCGCGAGGAGGAGCAGGGCAGGCCCTAGGTACGGCGGTCCTGGGGAGGCGTGACCTGTTGGCCCCGGTGCTGCCGCCGGCGATGGTGCGGCCGCCCGCCGGCATGGGAATCGTCGTGGCTCTCGGCGGACATGCGGTTGCCGTTCTGGACATTGGTCCGGTGGATCAGCAGTGCGCCCACCCCGATCAGCGCGAGGATGACGACCACGGTGATCAGGGTCTCCATGGTGCTCACTCCCTGTGGCCGGGCCCTGGGCTGGAGGGAATCCGGCCGGTCTGTGCGAAATGCTCCTGGTGTCTATACGGTACCTCCGGCCGGAGGCGGCGTCGCTTCCCGTGCGCTGCGTCCCTGTGCGTGCGGTGGATGGCCCCGTACGCGCCGACGACGGCCCCTGTGCACGCCGACGACGGCCCCTGTACACGCCGACCGCCCGCATCCGGCGTCGGGAACCGGGTGCGGGCGGTCAGGCCCTGATCCAGGGGATCAGTGGCTCTGCGGTTTCAGCGGGCTCAGCGGGCTCAGTGGGACTTGGCGAGCTGCTTCTCGAGCTTGGCCAGGCCATTGGCCCAGAGCTGGTTGACGCGGCTGATCTCGGCCTGGTCGGGCTGCGAGTTGGTGCAGGACGTGCCGGGGCCGCCACCGGACATCAGCTCGCTGCACGGGCCCTCGTAGTGGTCCGGCAGGCCCAGCACATGGCCGGTCTCGTGCGCGGTGACCCGGGTCGAGTCGTACTCCTGGTTCTGGGCGTAGTCCAGGAAGACATAGCCGCTGCCGTGGCCGTCGGTGCTCGCGTACGAGCCCCGGGGGTCGTTGCCCTCGCGGTAGCTGAAGTCCGCGTTGCTGCCCGCCTGGAGCTTCACGTTGCTCACCGAGGAGTTCCAGATCTGGGCGGAGCGGGAGATCTGCGACTGGAAGGTCGGGGCCTGGCTCGCGTCGTAGGTCACGGTGACGGCGGCCGTCGCGTTGCGCGCCTTGGCCTGCTTGGCCAGCGCCGACTTCATGACGGCCTTGATGAAGGCGTCGGTGTCGGCCTTCTCCTCGCCGCTCGCCGTGTAGCCGGCGGCCGCGGCGCTGCGCTGCGTCGTGGAGTGGTCGGGCGTGGCCGCGGAGGCGGGCACGGCGGACAGTGCGGCCGCCAGGCCGAGGCCGAGGGTCGCGGACAGCGCGAGCTTGGGGAGTGACATGTGGGGGGCTCCTCATCGTCCTCGGGCCCCGGTCGCCGTGTGGGGTGGCGGCCGGGGCCGTGGGATGAACTCTTGGCTGACGCCGAGTCTTGAGGAGATCGAGCCGTACGCGGAGATATCAACTGGTGATAGCACGAAGGCATATCCCCCGCCGGGCTCTCAAACCCTTGGCTGAGATGGCGGTTTGACGTCCCGTTGACCGGTGTTTGACCACCGATTGATCGATTCCGATATGGGTTGGAGTGGTTTCAGAGTCTGGTGTGACCGACAAGGGCGCAGATATGCTCCCGTCGTGGAGCTCGAGGTGAGGCACCTCCGTGCACTGTGCGCCATCGCCGACACCGGCAGCCTACGGAAGGCGGCGCGCCAACTGGGCATGACCCAGCCATCCTTGACGACCCAGCTCCGGCGCATCGAGAACACCATCGGCGGCCGGCTGTTCTCGCGGGAGGTCACCGGCAGTCGGCCGACCCCGCTGGGGCAGTCCGTACTGTGCCGCGCCCGGCCGATAGTGGCCGAGATGAGCGCCTTGCTCAGCGAGGTCCGGCTGGAGGCGGGGCAGACCGCCGACGCCCGGTTGCGCATCGGCAGCACGGGCAGCCGGGCCGTGGTCGGCTGGCTGCGCAGGCTCCGCGACCGCTATCCCGACGCGGACACCACCATCCATATCGACGTCTCCGCCAACGCGCTGCTCCAGATGGTCGCCGCCAACCAACTCGACGTCGCCTTCGTGCACGAGGTCGAGGGCGCGCCGCTGCGGGTGCCCGAGGGCGTGGAGCGCCGGGTGCTCGTGGAGCGGGAGCCGCAGTTCGTGGCGCTGGCCGAAACCCATCCGGCCGCCGCGCGGCCCGCGGTGCGGCTCGCCGACCTCGCCGCCGACCAGTGGATGGTCGACCCCAGCGTGGACGGCGAGGGGCCCGGGCTGCGCCGGGTCCTGGCCGCCGCGGGGCTCAATCCGAGGGTGGTGTACGGGGACTATCTGACCGCCGCCGACCTGGTCGCCTCGGGCGAGGTGGTCACTCCCTGCCAGCCCACCGCGCGGTCCCGCCAGGGCGTGGCCGTCCGTCCGCTGCACGGGGATCCGCTGACGGTCCGGCTGTTCCTGGCCTCACGGGCGGTCCCGGCGGCCCGCGCCGGGGCCCCTGGACTCGACCTGGACATGGCGCTCCCGGCCCGCACCGGGGCCGCCGGACCCGGCCCGGACACGGCGCCCCGGGCCCGCGCCGGGGCCGCCGCATCCGCCCCGGACACGGCGCTCCCGGCCGAGGCCGACACCGAGGCCGAGGCCGTCACCGGGACCGAGGCCGCCGGACCCGGTCCGGACACCGCGCCCGGTGCCCCGCTCGACGTCGACGCCCTCTTCGGCGACCTCGCGGACGCGTACTTCGAGATCGCCTGGGCGAGCGCCGCGTACCGCCAGTGGCTGGTCCGCAACGAGAGCCCGCTGCTGCGCTCCCACGAGCCCCGCACCCGCGACGCGCTCGACGCCCTGGACCTCGCCGGGCCCGCCGAGGTCTCGTAGCACCCCTCCGGAGGGGCGGGCGTGGCACGAGCGATGAGTTTCGCTCCGCCGGGCGGTCCAAGCACCCGGGACCGCACCGCACCGGACCGCAGGCCACCCGAGGAGCGAGCGAATGATCAGGGAGCACGAGCCGCAGACCGCGCTGGACACCCGCTTCAGCGGCCCGGACGCCACCGCCACGCCCTGGCCGGAGGGGCGTGCGGCGCTGGCGGCGGCGGAGCTGTACTGGCTGTCCACCGTCCGCCGGGACGGCCGCCCCCATGTCACCCCGCTCATCGCCGTCTGGTCCGACGGCGCGCTCTGCTTCTGCACCGGCCCCGAGGAGCAGAAGGCCCGGAACCTCGCGCACAATCCGCGCTGCGCCCTCACCACGGGGGCGGGTGTGCTGCACGAGGGGCTGGACCTGGTGGTCGAGGGCGAGGCCGAGCGGGTGTGGGACGACGCCACGCTGGAGCGGATCGCCGCGGCGTACGTGGCGAAGTACGGCGCGGAGTGGACCTTCCAGGTGCGCGACGGCGCCTTCCACCACGACGGCCATGAGGCCCTGGTCTTCCGGGTCGCCCCGGCCACGGCGTTCGGCTTCCGCAAGGGCGCTTACGGCCAGACGCGCTGGCGCTTCTGACCGGGGTCGACCGCTTCACACCGACCAGGGGCCCCACCCCCGGCCGCTCAGTCCAGGCCCGGCAGCCTGGTGGGCACCCCGACCGGAAGGCTCTGCTCCGACCAGATCGTCTTGCCCTCGGCGGTCTGCCGGCTGCCCCAGCGCTGGCTGAGCCGCGCGACCAGCAGCAGCCCGCGGCCGCCCTCGTCGAAGGTGCGGGCGCGGCGCATATGCGGGGCGGTGCTGGAGGAGTCGGTGACCTCGCAGATCAGCGAGTGGTCATGGATCAGCCGCAGCCGGATGGGCGGGACGGCGTGCCGGATGGCGTTGGTGACCAGCTCGCTGACGACCAGCTCGGTGGTGAAGACGGCCTCGTCGAGCCCCCATTCGGTCAGCCGCTCCGTCACGTTCCGGCGGGAGCGGGCCACCCACGCCGGATCGGCGGGCACGTCCCAGGTGGCCACGTGCGCCTCGTCCAGGGAGCGGGCGCGGGCGAGCAGCAGCGCGACGTCGTCGAGGGCGCCCCCGCCGGGCAGGAGCGTGCGCAGAACGGCGTCGCAGGTGCCGTCCAGTGACCCGCTGGGGTGGGCCAGCGCGTTGGTCAGCAGCAGTCGGCCCTCGTCGACATCGCGGTCCCATACGTCCATCAGCCCGTTGGTGTAGAGGGCGAGCACGGCGTTCTCGGGCAGCTCGGTCTCCATCGACTCGAAGGGCAGCCCGCCGACCCCCAGCGGCGGTCCGGCCGGTACCGGGAGGAACTCCACGGTGCCGTCGGGCCTGGCCAGCGCCGGGGGCGGGTGCCCGGCCGCGGCCAGTGAGCAGCGGTGCGAGACGGGGTCGTAGACCGCGTACAGACAGGTGGCGCCCACATCCCCGGTGGCCGCCTCGGCCCCGGTCTCCGCGGCCAGATGGATCACCAGGTCGTCCAGGTGGGTCAGCAGCTCGTCGGGGGGCAGATCGACGTCGGCGAGGGTACGGACCGCCGTCCGCAGCCGCCCCATGGTGGCCGACGCCTGGATGCCGTGGCCGACCACATCGCCCACGACCAGCGCGACCCGTGCCCCGGAGAGCGGGATGACATCGAACCAGTCCCCGCCCGCCCCCGCGTACGGGCCCGCGGGCAGATAGCGGGAGGCGACCTCGACGGCCGGCGGCTGGGGGAGGGTCCGGGGCAGCAGGCTGCGCTGGAGGGCCAGGGCGGTGTCGCGCTCCCGGGTGAAGCGGCGGGCGTTGTCCACGCAGACGGCGGCCCGGGTGGTGATCTCCTCGGCCAGCACCACATCGTCCTGGGTGAACGGCCCGGGGGTGTGGTGACGGGCGAATACGGCCACCCCGAGCGTCGTCCCCCGGGCCCGGATCGGCACCGCCATGATCGAGTGAACGCCGAACCGCCGGATCGAACGGGCGCGGGCGGGCTTCAGCGCACCCCACTTGGCGATCATGGGGTCGGTGGTCGCGTAGATGAGGGGCCGCTCCACCACCAGGCACTCCGCCATCGGCGAGACCTGCGGATAGGTGTCCACCTTCCCCACCGGCACCACGGACTCGGGGCAGCCCTCGTAGAGCGACTGCATGGCCGTGCGGCGCAGCACGATCGGGCCGGTGAGCGGCCCGGACGGCAGCTCCTCGTCCTGGGCCAGCCGGTCCAGCAGGTCGATACTGGCGTAGTCGGCCAGCCGCGGCACGCAGACGTCGGCCAGCTCCTGCGCGGTGCGGTCGATGTCGAGGGTGCTGCCGATGCGTTCACTGGCCGCGCTCAGCAACAGCAGCCGCTGGCGGGCCAGATACTGCTCGGTGATGTCATGCGCCGCCATGCAGACCGCGTACACCTGGCCGTCCTTCGCCTTCAACGGGGCGAACGCGGCCGACCAGGCGTGCTCCTCGGGCTCGCCGCCGGTGCGCAGACAGGTCTCCACCTCGCGTGGCTCGCCGGTGGTCAGCACTTGGTGCATGACCCCTTCGAGCTGCTCGCTCTGGAGCCTGCCCCCGATCTCCGACAGCCGCAGATCGCGGATCTCCGCTTCGGGGAGGCCGACGACGCGGGCCATCTCCTCGTTCACCTTGCGCAGCCGCAGATCGGCGTCGTAGATCGCCATCGGGCAGGGCGACTGCGCGTAGGCCCAGCGCATCAGCGCGTCGTTCCAGGACTCGGGGGGCAGCTCCGCCCGGGGCGCCGCGGCCACCAGCAGCCAGTCGCCCTCCGGCCCGGTGCGGTGCGCCAGCACCCGCACCGGCATCTCGTGGCCGTCCCGGTGGCGCAGCGCCACCGTCCCGTGCCATCGGGTGAGCCGGGTGCGGGCGCGGCGGACCCCGGCGTCCGCCGCGCGGTCCGGATCGGCCAGCAGATCGGCGGCGGACCGCCCGACGACCTGCGCGGGCCGATACCCGAGCAGCCGACGGGCACCCTCGTTCCAACTGGTCAGCGTCCCGTCGTCGCTGACGGTGACCCTCGCCGTATCCGTTTCGTCCAGGCCGCCCCACTCCCGCGCGGAGCCGCTGTCGTGGCGCATCATGGTCGCCATCCCTCCGGGGACGGCACCGGGTCCGTCCCCCAGGGTCCACTTCCAGCCTCGTCCACTCCGGTCCGGGCATCAACCACAGCCGGGGGCCGGAGCGGATGCCGCCGCCGGGCCGGAGCGGATGCCGCTGTCGGGCCGTCGGGCCGGAGCGGATGCCGCTGCTGAGCCGGAGCGGACGCCGCCGCCGGGGCGGGCTGTGGTTGATGCCGGGGCGGGCGGGTCAGGCCGCCGCGGGCCCCAGATGGCGCCCGGCCCATTCGGCGAAGCCGGTGAGCGGGAGGCCGAGGGCGCGCGCGAAGGCGGGGCGGGCGGGCTGACCGGCCTCGTTCAGCCACACATGCCCGAGGCCCCACTGCGGCATCCCGGCGGCGAGCGCCTCGTCGGCGGTCATCGACGGGGCGATCACCTCGGTGCCCACGACCTCGGAGAGGACCTCGGCGACCCGGGTCATCGTCATGCACTCGCCCGCCAGTTCCAGCTCGACCTCGTGGAACCGCTCCGGGTCGGCGAAGGCCGCGGCGGCCGCCGTGCCGATGTCGGCGACGGCGATGAGGGAGAGCTCGGTGCCGGGCTGGAGGATGGTGGCCAGGCCGCCCTCGGGGCCGTTCGGGAGCAGGGACGGGAAGTTCTCCATGAAGAAGGCGGGCTTGAGGAGCGTCCAGTGGCGGAAGCCCGCCTCCCGGACCCGGTCCTGGAGGCCGGACTTGGTCGCGAAGTAGTGCTCCATCGCCGCCCAGCGGCCCTCCGCCCAGCCGGGCGCGGTGTGGTGCTGCCCGGCGCCGGAGACGGAGGTGTGCACGAACTGCGCCACCCCCGCGTCCCGCGCGGCGTCGATCAGGTTGCGCCCCTGGACCCACTCGGAGTCGCCCTGGAGGTCGTTCATGTCGGGCATCTGGATCGAGAAGACGGCCCGCGCCCCCTCGGCGGCCCGCCGCACCGAGTCGAGGTCGAGCAGATCGCCGGTGACCAGCTCGGCGCCGAGCGCCGCCACGGCCTTGGCCCGCTCGGTGGCCGGGTCGCGGACCAGCGCCCGTACGGGAACGCCCGCCGAGAGCAGCGCACGGGCGGTGGCGCCGCCCTGCTGTCCGGTGGCGCCGGTGACCAGAACGGGGGCGGACGGGGCGGACGTCGGGGAGTTCATGGGCATGCTGTGCTGCTCCTCAGCCATGGGGATATCGATGTATCGACTGCGCGAACACTAAACGGCGGGCCCCGCCACTTAACTCTCGGTACGATACGGAGGACCCCGCCACTTAGCAACCGCTTGGCAACCACTTGGCAACCCGGAGGTGACGCCATGCCCGCCCAGCGCGCGGACGCCCGGCGCAACTACGAGCGCATCCTCGCCGTGGCCGAGGAGGAGGTCGCCGCGCACGGCGCCGACGCCTCCCTGGAACAGATCGCCCGCACCGCCGGAGTCGGCTCGGCCACCGTGCGCCGCCACTTCCCCACCCGAAGCGCCCTCCTGGAGGCCGTCTTCCGCGAACGGATCGAGGTCCTGGCCGCCCGCGCCCGGGAACTCGCGAAGGCGGAGGACGTACGGGCCGCGCTGCTGGAGTGGCTGGGCGAGCTCACCGTCTACTCCGCCTCGGTCCAGGGCCTGGCCACCGCACTGCTGCGCACCGGCGAACTCGCCCCGGAACATGCGAACCCCTGCGTGAACACCCTCACCGAGGCGGGCGGGCCACTGCTGCGGCGAGCCGAACGAGCCGGTGTGATGGCCCCCGGGGCCACCGCGGTCGACCTGGTCACCCTGATCGCCGGAATCGCACTCGCCACCCAACACCACCCGGACCCCGCCACCGAGGCGGACCGCCTGCTGGGCCTGGCCGTGGCGGGGATCAGCCCACGGGGGTGAGCGCGCGGGGGTCGGCCAGGGGTCTCAACCCTCGCGCCCGGCAGGGGCGTTCCCCATGAAGGAAGTGTTCCTCACAAAGAAGACCGCACCCGGGCCACTCGGGGCGGCTCGGGTGCGGTCCGGCGATGCAAGGGAAGAGCGGTCAGCCCTTCTTGGTCTCCCAGAAGATCTTGTCGATCTGGGCGATGTAGTCCAGGGCCTTCTGCCCCGTGGCCGGGTCCGTCGAGCCCTTGGCCGCGCTCAGGGCCTTGAGGGTGTCGTTGACGAGCTGGTGCAGCTCCGGGTACTTCTCGAAGTGCGGGGGCTTGAAGTAGTCGCTCCACAGCACCGAGACATGGTGCTTGGCGAGCTCCGCGCGCTCCTCCTTGATGGTGGTGGCGCGGGCGCGGAAGTGCGGGTCCTCGTTGGCCTGGTACTTCTCCTGGACGGCCTTGACGGACTCGGCTTCGATGCGGGCCTGGGCCGGGTCGTACACACCGCAGGGCAGGTCGCAGTGCGCGCTGACCTGAACCTTCGGGGCGAACAGGCGGGAGAGCATAGAGCTGTCCTTCCATTCGTGATCGTCTTCTCAGGTGCGAGATTACTCCGTGGGGGAAGGCTTTTCTCGGGTGCCCCGGGGGGCTTAGGTCAAAAGTCCGGTGTCAGGCTGGGATGCCTGGGATCGTGATGGTGCGGGGTTGAGAACCGGAGGTGCCGTGATGCGGGAGGAGCTGGGCGATCGTGGGCAGGAGTCCGACCGCGACCAGCGCGGACTGCTGCGGATCGGGCTCGCGGAGGTGTACAACCCGTCGATGCAGCCGACGCTGTACCCCGGCGACCAGTTGGTGGTCCGCTACGGGGCGCCGGTGCGGCCGGGGGACGTGGTGGTGGTGCGCCATCCGTTCCGGCAGGATCTGCTGATCGTCAAGCGCGCGGTGGAGCGGCGCGAGGGCGGTTGGTGGGTCAAGGGCGACAACCCGTATGTGGAGAACGACAGCCGGGAGTTCGGCGTCGTACCGGACGAGCTGGTGGTCGCCCGGGCATGGCTGCGGCTGCGGCCGCGGCCGGGCGCCGGGCGCCGGGGTCAGCGGTCCATGGCCGGGCTGGTCTTCTGGGCGGTCTCCGCCGTACGGCCGGTGGGCTCGCGGTCCTGGCGCCGGCTGCGCGCGGCCCCGGCCGACCGCTCGGCGTCCAGGCGTTTGCGCGCGCGGTAGGCGGCCACGTTGGCGCGGGTCGCGCAGCGGTCGGAGCAGTAGCGCCGGGATCGATTGGTCGAGGTGTCGAGATAGGCGTTGCGGCAGGGTGACGCCTCGCAGATGCCCAGCCGGTCGGCGCCCAGTTCGGTGAGGTGGAAGGCCAGCCCCATGGAGGCGGTGGCGGCGTATCCGGAGCCCGCGTTGGCGGCGTAGTCCGCGATATGCATATGCCAGTCGGGGCGGCCGTCGTCGTCACGGGTCTCATGGCCGGAGATCTGCGGGCTCACCGGGAACTCGATCAGCAGCGCGTTCAGCAGGTCCACCGCCAGCACCTCGTCGCCGCCCGCCGCCGCCTCGAAGACGGCGCGCAGCCGGGCCCTGACCGATCTCAGCCGGGTGACATCGGCGTCCGTCGCCCGCCGGGCCGCCTGGCGGCTCTCCCCGAAGAGCGCCCGCACGGCCTCCACCGAGGTCAGGGTGTCGGTGCCGCGGCTTGGCTCCTCGCTGTTGACCAGGCGCACGGCGAGATCCGAGTAATAAGCCAGTTCCACTTGTGGTCCTTACGACGGGGCATCTAGAGTCGGGTAAGAGGCGTTCTGCCTACGAGGGTATTACGGGGCGGCTGCCCCGGAGACGATGACGCATGGCTTACGACACATGGCTTGGAGGGGCTCGATGACGGACACCGTCGCCGTGGCGGACTGGCAGGCGTGGCAGCGGAGCTGGGACCGGCAGCAGGAGTGGTACCTCCCCGATCGTGAGGAGCGGTTCCGGGTGATGCTCGACGCGGTCGAGGCCGTCGTCGGCCCGGAGCCGAGGATCCTCGACCTCGCATGTGGTACGGGCAGTATCTCGGAGCGGGCGCTGCGCAGGTTCCCGGGCGCCACCAGCACCGGCGTGGACCTCGACCCCGCGCTGCTGACGATCGCCCGCGGCCACTTCGCGGCCGAGCCGCGCGCCGAGTTCGTGACCGCCGATCTGCGCGACCCCGGATGGACCGGGCGGCTGCCGCACCGCAGGTACGACGCCGTGCTGACCGCCACGGCGCTGCACTGGCTGCGCTCGGACGAGCTGCGGGTGCTGTACGGGCAGATCGCGGGCGTCGTACGGGAGGGCGGGGTGTTCCTCAACGCGGACCATATGCCCGATCCGGCCACGCCCCGGCTCAACGCCGCCGACCACGCGTTCCAGAAGGAGCGGCGGGCCCGGGCCCAGGCCGAGGGCGCGCAGGACTGGGTCCAGTGGTGGCAGGCCGCCGAACGGGACGAGGTGCTGGCCGGACCGGTGGCCGAGCGGTTCACGATCTTCGGCAACCCGGCCAACGGCGACCACGCGGACGGGGAGACGCAGTCCGTCGCCTGGCATGCCGAGGCGCTGCGCGAGGGGGGCTTCGGGGAGGCGCGGGCCGTATGGTGCTCGCCCTCGGACGCGATGGTGCTCGGGCTGAAGTAACCCCGGTATGGAGTGCGCGAGGGCGGTGCGGGCAGGTGCCCGTACCGCCCTCACGCCCGTGACAGCGCCTACAGCACCTTGGAGAGGAACGACTTCGTCCGCTCGTGCCGCGGATTGGTCAGCACCTCACGCGGGTGCCCCGACTCCACCACCACGCCGTCGTCCATGAAGACGACCGAGTCCCCGACCTCGCGGGCGAAGCCCATCTCGTGCGTGACGACGATCATCGTCATGCCGTCCTCCGCGAGCCCGCGCATCACATCGAGCACATCGCCGACCAGCTCCGGGTCGAGCGCCGAGGTGGGCTCGTCGAAGAGCATCAGCTTCGGCTCCATCGCCAGCGCCCGCGCGATCGCGACGCGCTGCTGCTGGCCGCCGGAGAGCTGGGAGGGGTAGTTGCCCGCCTTGTCGGCGAGGCCCACCCGGTCCAGCAGCTTCAGCGCGCGCTCCCGCGCGACCGCCTTGGTCTCGCCCTTGACCTGGACCGGCGCCTCGATCACGTTCTCCAGCGCGGTCATATGCGGGAAGAGGTTGAAGCGCTGGAAGACCATGCCGATGTCGCGCCGCTTCTCGGCGACCTCGCGGTCCTTCAGCTCGTAGAGCTTGTCGCCCTTCTGGCGGTAGCCGACCAGCTCGCCGTCGACGTACAGCCGCCCGGAGTTGATCTTCTCCAGGTGGTTGATGCAGCGCAGAAAGGTGGACTTGCCGGAGCCGGACGGGCCGATCAGGCAGAACACCTCGCGCGGCGCGACCTCGAGGTCGATGCCCTTGAGGACCTGCACCGGGCCGAAGGACTTGTGGACGCCTTCGGCCTTCACCATGGCGGTCATGCGCCGACACCTCCGGAGCGGTTGCTGAAGGAGAGCAGATTGGCCCGGACCCGCTGAAGCGGGGTGGCCGGCAGGCTGCGGCTCGAGCCGCGCGCGTAGTACCGCTCCAGGTAGTACTGGCCCACGCTCAGGACGGAGGTGAGGATCAGGTACCAGGCGGCCGCCAGGAAGAGCATCTCCGCCGTGGCACCGGAGTTCTGGCCGACCTCGGAGGTGGCCTGAAGCAGATCCCAGTACTGCACCGCGATCACCAGCGAGGTGGTCTTGAGCATGTTGATGAACTCATTGCCGGTGGGCGGCACGATCACCCGCATCGCCTGCGGCAGCACCACCCGGCGCAGCGTCTTGGCGTGGCTCATGCCGAGCGCCTGGGCGGCCTCGGACTGGCCCTCGTCGACCGACTGGAGGCCGGCCCGGCAGATCTCGGCCATGTACGCGGCCTCGTTCAGGCCCAGGCCCAGCAGGGCGGCCAGGAACGGGGTCATGAAGTCCGACCACTCGTCCTTGTAGATCGGCATGATGTTGATGTAGTCGAACACCAGGCCGAGGTTGAACCAGACCAGCAACTGCACATAGACCGGGGTGCCGCGGAAGAACCAGATATAGCCCCAGGCGATGGAGGCGGTCACCGGGTTCTTCGACAGCCGCATCACGGCGAGGATGATGCCGAGGACCACCCCGAGCACCATCGCGAGGATGGTGATCCAGACGGTGTTGCGGACGCCCCTGAGGACCTCGCCGTCGAAGAAGTAGTCCGGGATGGCGCCCCAGTTCACATCGCCGCGGGCGAACGCGGAGATGAGCAGGAAGAGCACGGCGATGGTGATGACCGCGGAGACCCAGCGGCCGTAGTGCCGCACCGGGATGGCCTTGATGTTCTCCGGCGCCGGCGGCGGGGCGTCGACCGGACCCGCCTTTTCGATCTTTGTCGTCACGGATGGTGCCTTTCAGCGCGAGCGCGGACGGGGGAGGGCCGGATCACTTGCCGCCGTTGATGATGGCCTTGGTGACCGCGCCTTCCTTGACGCCCCACTTCGCGATGATCTTGTCGTAGTCGCCGTTCGCGATGATCAGGGCGAGGGCCTGCTTGATGGCATCGCGCAACTGGGTGTTCTTCTTGGCGATGGCCATGCCGTACGGGGCCGCCTCCACCTGGTCGCCGACCAGCTCGAAGTCCTTGCCGCCGCCGGAGGTCTTCACCGCGTACGCGGCGACCGGGAAGTCGCTGGCGCCGGCGATGGCGCCACCGCCGCGCAGCCGGGTCTGGGCCTCGGTGTCATTGCCGAACGCCTCGACCGAGACCTTGCCCTTGCCCTTCTTCTGGCACGTCTTCGACTGGGACTTGGCCAGGTCGTGGGAGACGGTGCCGCGCTGCACGACGATCTTCTTGCCGCACAGGTCGTCCCACGTCTTGATGCCCGTGTTGGCGCCCTTCTTGGTGTAGATCGAGACACCCGCGGTGAAGTAGTCGACGAAGTCGACGCCCTCGCCCGCCTTCTTGCCGGTGTCCGGGTCGACACCCTCCTGGCGGCCCTTGTTGTCGGTCATGGCCGACATGGCGATGTCGTAACGCTTGGAGCGCAGGCCCGAGAGCAGGGTGTCGAAGGTGCCGTTGTTGAACTCGAACTTCACCCCGAGCTGCTTGCCGAGGGCGTCGGCGATGTCCGGGTCGATGCCCATGACCTCGCCGTTCTTCTTGAACTCGACCGGCGGGTAGTTGATGTCCGAGCCGACCTTGATGACCTTGGCGCTCTGGATCTCCTTGGGGAGCTGGTTGAAGAGCGGGGCCGCGTTGGTGTTCGACCCGCCGGTGGCCTTGTCGGTCTGGTCACCGCAGCCCGTCAGCAGCAAGGCACCTGCCACCGCTATCGCGCCGACGGAGGCCATCCGGGACTTCAGGGTGGCCCCACGGGGCGTGAAGCTGGCGGTCATGCTGGTTCCTCCGGCAGGGTGAGGGGGCGAGATCTCGGGAACACGTTTGTGGGTGTCGCGATCTCGTGTGATTGGGGCATCTTGTCATCGGACGGGCCCGTGCGGGCCGCCGGCCATGTCAAAATCGGATAACGGGCGATCCCCGTGGTGCACAACCGGACAGCGGCACCGGCCGGACAGCGGCGGCCGGAGACGCGGGGCGGGCTCATGATCACGCGGAGAACAGCGCGTGACGGAGGTATGGACTTTCCCTAGAGATTCGCCTGCCTTCAGCCTCAATGCCTGGTTTTCCGGTGTCATCGCACCAGAACTCGCTCGTCGCTCGACGCGCGCTTCAGGTAGAACAGACGGCACCCCTCACCCGGGGCTCAGGGCGTGTGTGCGACGCGCCCGGCGTCCGTACCCAGACCCATGCGGTGGTCATCCGCTGAATGGGACGACGCGGTGCCCGCCCGCTCCGAACCTGGGGCGGATACCCTCGACAGAAAAACGACAAAGGGGTCAAACAGTGGCAGCGGAGATGGTCAATCCTCGCAGCGACAGCACAAGCGGCAGTGGCGACGGAGCCGACGGCGTGACCGGCGAAGAGCCCTTCGATCCGGCTTTCGCCCTGCACCGCGGCGGCAAGATGGCCGTCCAGGCGACCGTGCCCGTGCGCGACCGGGACGATCTGTCCCTCGCGTACACACCGGGCGTGGCCAAGGTGTGCAGCGCCATCGCCGAGCAGCCCGAGCTGGTCCACGACTACACCTGGAAGTCCCAGGTCGTCGCCGTGGTGACGGACGGCAGCGCGGTGCTGGGGCTCGGTGACATCGGCCCGGAGGCGTCCCTCCCGGTCATGGAGGGCAAGGCGATCCTCTTCAAGCAGTTCGGCGGGGTGGACGCGGTGCCGATCGCGCTCGACTGCCGGGACGTGGACGAGATCGTGGAGACCGTCGCCCGGCTCGCGCCCTCGTTCGGCGGCGTCAACCTGGAGGACATCTCCGCGCCCCGCTGCTTCGAGATCGAGCGCAAGCTCCAGGAGCGGGTCGACATCCCGATCTTCCATGACGACCAGCACGGCACGGCGGTGGTCACCCTCGCCGCGCTGCGCAACGCCGCCCGGCTGACGGACCGCGCGCTGGGCCAGCTCCGCGCCGTCATCTCCGGCGCCGGCGCCGCCGGTGTGGCCATCGCCCGGATCCTCACCGAGGCGGGCATCGGCGATGTCGCCGTGTGCGACCGCAAGGGCGTCGTCTCGCAGGACCGCGAGGACCTCACCGACGTCAAGCGCGAGCTGGCCGGGTTCACCAACAAGGCCGGGCTCACCGGATCCCTGGAGGCCGCGCTGGACGGCGCCGACGTCTTCATCGGCGTCAGCGGCGGCACGGTGCCGGAGGACGCGGTGGCGAAGATGGCCTCCGGCGCCTTCATCTTCGCGATGGCCAACCCCAACCCGGAGATCCACCCGGACGTCGCCCACCGGTACGCGGCCGTGGTCGCCACTGGGCGCAGCGACTTCCCGAACCAGATCAACAACGTGCTCGCCTTCCCCGGCATCTTCGCGGGCGCCCTCCAGGTCCGGGCCTCCCGGATCACCGAGGGCATGAAGCTCGCGGCCGCCGAGGCGCTGGCCGCGGTGGTGGCCGATGAGCTGAGCGCGGACAAGGTGATCCCCTCGCCGTTCGACGACCGGGTCGCCCCCGCCGTGACCGCGGCCGTCGCCG
Source organism: Streptomyces niphimycinicus (assembly GCF_018883605.1). Classification (GTDB taxonomy): domain Bacteria; phylum Actinomycetota; class Actinomycetes; order Streptomycetales; family Streptomycetaceae; genus Streptomyces; species Streptomyces niphimycinicus. Next base: position 31,728 of record NZ_JAHLEM010000095.1, read on the forward strand.
CGGCCGCCCGCGCGGAGGGCGTCGCCCGCCGCTGACGCTCGCCGCTGACGCCCGCCAGGGCCCAGGCGCCGTTACGGGCTGTGCCAACACGGGCCGGTCCGCCCCTCAGCCGGAGGGGCGGACCGGCCCGTCGGCTTGTGCGCGGCGGGCGAGCGGGGTCACACCGTGGCATGGTTTCGCGGGGTCGCCGTGCGGCCTAAGGTCGGGATCATGTTCGCTGCCTATGCCGCACGTATCGACCGTGACCAGCCGCTGAGCGGCCTCGAACTGGGGGAACGCCCCGATCCGCAGGCCCGGCCCGGCTGGACGACCGTGAACGTCAAGGCCGCCTCGCTCAACCACCACGACCTGTGGTCGCTGCGCGGTGTGGGGCTCGGCGAGGAATCGCTTCCGATGATCCTCGGCTGCGACGCGGCCGGGATCGACGAGGACGGCAACGAGGTGGTCCTCCACTCCGTCATCGGCCAGAGCGGACACGGCGTCGGCCCGAAGGAGCCCCGCTCCATCCTCACCGAGCGCTACCAGGGCACCTTCGCCGAGAAGGTGACCGTCCCGAGCTGGAATCTGCTGGCCAAGCCCAAGGAGCTGTCCTTCGAGGAGGCCGCCTGTCTGCCCACGGCCTGGCTGACCGCGTACCGCATGCTGTTCACCAACGCGGGGGTGCGCCCCGGCGACAGCGTCCTGGTCCAGGGCGCGGGCGGCGGGGTGGCCACCGCCGCGATCGTGCTGGGCGCGGCGGCCGGGCTGCGGATGCTGGCCACCAGCCGTGACGAGGCCAAGCGGGCCCGCGCCATCGAGCTGGGCGCCGAGAGCGCGTACGAACCGGGGGAGCGGCTGCCGCGCCGGGTGGACGCCGTGATCGAGACGGTGGGCGCCGCGACCTGGTCGCATTCGGTGAAGTCCCTCAAGCCCGGCGGCACCCTGGTGATTTCCGGCGCCACCAGCGGCCCCAACCCGAAGGCCACCGAGCTCAACCGGATCTTCTTCCTGGAGCTGAAGGTCGTCGGCTCCACGATGGGCGGGAAGGACGAGCTGGAGGACCTGCTGAGCTTCTGCGCCGCCCACGGTGTACGACCGGTGATCGACTCGGTGCTGCCGCTGGACCGGGCCCGTGAGGGGTTCGCGAAGATGGCGGGCGGCGATCTGTTCGGCAAGGTCGTATTGACGGTCTGAATATCGCGCTGGCATATCCCCGGCCGTTGTGCGGGCCCCGGCCGTTGTGCCGGTCGGGGATTCGCGACGTAATGCGGCGGCGCCCCGCCGGCCCTCGCGCTCCGGGGAATTCCCGGAATTCCGTTACGCCGCCGACGGCCGTACGAAGCCGCGCCGGAAGCGATAGGAGCGGGACGAGGCCCCCACCCGACCGGGGAAGTCGCGCACCTTGTCCCAGAGGGACGAGCCGCCGCCGCGCGGCCCATCGGCCGCCATCGCCGCCTCGTACGTCTCCGCGCCGGTCCAGCGGGCGTAGTTGAGCACCCGGGCGCGGTCGGTGCTCAGATGGCGCTCGCCGTCGACGATCAGATGGAAGTCGGCGGAGATCAGGCCCGGGTCGGGCTCGTTCTCCAGGGCCTCGATGACCAGGTCGACCCAGGACCGGCGGGCCTGGGGATCGGGGTCGCTGAAGTCGATCTCGACCACGACGAACAGCCCGGAGTCCACCGTTTCGCTCTGGGCGGCGGCCGGTGCCTGGAAGCCGCGGTAGTGGCGGTACGAGGAGAGGCCGAGCCGCTTGATGTCCGGGACCGCGCTGTCGATCTCGTCGTTGCGCTCCTGGCGCTGGGTCCGGACGAAGGCGTGGTACGCGGCCTCACCGGCCCACTGGGAGTGGTGCAGCAGCGTATCGCCGTCGGTACCCGCGTAGAGGTTGTAGGAGAGCAACTCGGATGCCGGCCAGGGGCGGTTGTCCCAGGTGGCGGCGATGGCGTCGACCGTGGCCCGCTGCCGTTCCGGTGTGCCCACGCTCCAGGTGCTGAACAGCGCGGCGCCCACATCGGGCCGGGTGAGATCGGGCAGCGGGCCGGAACTGGGCAGGGCGGACATGACGGTCTCCTCGCGGTCGGGAAGAGCTGAGAAGGAAAAGGGGATCGGGGCCGGAGGGGCGCCCCCCGTGGTGCGCCCCTCCGACCTCGATCCTGAAACTTCAACCGCGGTTGAGGTCAAGCGGTAGCCGCTCCTTCCTGCGGCGTCGGCATGCCGCTCCTTCCCGCGGCGTCGCCATGCGGCTCCGCCGCGTGGCGGGGGCGTCGCCCCGGGGCCCCGTCGCCCCGGGGTCTGGGGCGAAGCCCCCGCGCGGCGGAGCCGCATATCGTCAGGTGTCGGAAAGGGGCGGGGAGGGGAACAGCCCGCCGCAGGCGTCGACCCGCCCGGACCGGGCCTAGGCCCGGTCCCCCCGCAGCAGCGCGGTGATCCGCGCCGCGGTCGCCCCCAGGTGGTGGCGGGCGTCGGCCAGTTGGGCGTCCGTCACCCCGTGGTCGCGGGCCGCGTCGCGGATGTCGTCGCGGAACCGGTCCAGCAGCCGCTCCAGATCGCGGGCGGGGGCGTCCGAGGGGGTGAAGTCCCTGGCCCACTCGGGCTGCTGGGTCCCGGCCGCGCCGCTGCCGCCGTCGCCGCTGCCGCCGTCGCCGCCGCTGCCGTCGTCGCCGCTACCGCCGCCGGTCGGCTTCTCCTCCTCGCGGCCGCCCTCCGGCTTGGTCATGTCCATCCGCTCGACCTTGGTCTCCGGCCCGGATGTCTCGTCGTCCCAGCCCCAGCCCCAGCTCCAGTCCGAACGCGAACCGCCCTGGCGGGAGATGCGGCTCATCCCGCGCGACACCTCGGCCAGCCCCTCGCGCACCGCCTGCTGCCAGTCGCCCGCCCGGATGTGCTCCTGCGTCTGCTCCTGGACCCGCCGGGCGATCCGCTGGACCTCCTCACGCGCGAAGTCCTGCGCGTCCTTGGCCTGCTTACGGGCGCGCTGGGCGTCCTGCCGGGCCCGCCTGCTCTCCTCCTTCGCCCGGCGCGCCTGCTCCTTCCACTCGTCCTTCGCGCGCCGCATGTCCTCCTTCGCCTGCCGCCAGGTCTCCTTGTCGCCCCACGGCCCCTCCCACGGGCCGTGCTTCTCCTGGCTGCCGCCGCTGCCCCCGGTGCCGCCGCCGGAGCGGGCCTGCTGGGCCGCCTCCCGCATCTCCCGCCGCAGATCGCTCGCGGAGCCGCGGACGTCCTCCCGGATCTCGGCGGCGAGTTCGGCGACCGACTCGCGGATCTCCAGCTCCAGATCGGCCAGCTCACCGCTGCGGTCGGCCAGTTCGGCGCGTCCGGCGTCGGTGATGGAGTAGACCTTGCGGCCGCCCTCGGTGGTGTGGGTCACCAGGCCCTCGGCCTCCAGCTTGGCCAGCCGCGGATAGACGGTGCCCGCCGAGGGCGCGTACAGCCCCTGGAACCGCTCCTCCAGCAGCCGGATGACCTCATAGCCGTGGCGCGGCGCCTCGTCGAGCAGCTTGAGCAGATACAGGCGCAGTCGGCCGTGGGCGAATACGGGGGGCATCAGAGGACCTTTCCCTGGGTGCCGTCGGTGGTGTCCGTGTCGTCCTCGGACGGCGGACGGCGCAGCAGCGCGATGGCGCCCGAGACGGTGGTGGCCTTCAGGCTGCCATTGCCCGCGCCGAGCCGCCCGGTGATCCTCTTGGCCCCCCACTGGCCGCTGACCCGCAGATCCTCGAAGCCGTTGGAGACCGAGCCGCTGGCCGTGTTGGCCTCGACCTCGGCGTCGGCGGGGTGCGGCAGCCGGATGGCGATCTCCCCGGAGACGGTGGTGAGGCCGATGTCGGAGCACTTCGGGGTGGGGGCGAGGTCGAGCACGATGTCGCCACTGACCGATTCGGCCCGTACCAGGGGCCCGGAGCCCTCGACGACGGTGAGGTCGCCGGAGACGGAGTGGAACCGCAGATCGCCGGTGACGGCCTGCGCCTCGACCCGGCCGGAGACGGTCTCGGCCCGCACCGGCCCGGTCAGCCCGAGCAGGGTGAAGTCGCCGGAGACACCGCGCAGTTCGGCAGGGCCGGCCAGCCCGGAGACCACGGCGGAGCCCCCGATCACGCCGACCGTGGCGCTGGTGCCGACGGGCACGGTGAGGGTGACATGGGCGGTCCGGTTCCACTGCCCGAGCCACTTGCGGAAGCCCTTCCAGGAGAGGTCGTCATAGCCCACGCTCAGGGTGCCGTCGATGTGGGAGACCTTCAGCGCCGGGCCGTCGATCTCCGAGACCTCGAGGCGGGCGGGGCCATCGCCGGTGCCGACCACATTGACGGTGCCGCCCGCGATACGGACGTCGAGGGCCGACACCGGGTCGTCGAAGGTGAGCTTCTGCGGTGCGGTGATCGACCACTGTGATCCGGCTGACATCCCCGGCCTCCCCTGACTGGACGTGCGACGCGTCATGACGACGCAACATATCGCGTCTCTACTGGACACGATATATCGCGGCCCTGTGGAGTCAAGCCCGGGCCGGACCCATCCCGAGAGGGGACGCCAGGGCCGGCGGTGGCCGCCTCCGGGGCGCCCGCGCATCTGTGCGCAATCGTGCGAGCCGGTGACAGATGCATGGTGCAGTCATCGTTCCCGGTGGACCGGATCACCCTTCTTCGAGAAAATCCTCCTCCCCGGAAATTCCCCGTTAGAGTCTCGCTAGAGCGCTGGTGGAGCGTCATGGAGACAAATGTTCGGGGCTGTTACCTTCGTGGCCTCAGAATCGGGAAGGAAGAGGGCCGTGGGGTAATGACGTCACCACCCTTGAATACCTCGGCACCAGAGGAAGGCCCGGAGCCGCTCTCGGTTGCCCAGTTGCTGTTGCGGGCGGCGCGCGGCCACGCCCATTCGGGAGTGCGCTATCTGGTCGGGCCCACGGCGAGCGAATCCGTGCGGCAGTCCTACCCGGAACTTCTGGAATCGGCGCTCGACCTCCTCTCCGCACTCCGGGGCCGGGGATTGCGGCCGCGGGACACGGTGGCCCTGCTGCTGGACCGCCAGCCGGAATTCCTGACTGCCCTCTGGGCCTGTCTGCTGGGCGGCTTCGTGCCCTGCCCGATGGTGCCCATCGCCGGCGACCCGGCCCGCTGGGCGGCCCAACTCGCCCATGTCAACGGGCTGTTGGACGGTCCCCTGCTGGTGACCACCGAGGCGATGCGGGCCGAGCTGCCGGAGGTGCCCGGACTCGCGGTGGCCGTGGTGGAGGAGCTGCGCGACGAGGCCGCGGACCCCTCCGGCGGCGAGCGCGGGCAGCCGCCCGCCGTGCACTCCGCGGCCCCGGAGGACCTCGCCCTGCTGGTGCTGACTTCCGGCTCCACCGGGAATTCCAAGGCGGTCACGCTCACCCATGGAAATATCCTGGCGTCGATGGCCGGAAAGGCGGGGAAACAACAGCTCACCGCCGCCGACACCACCTTCAACTGGATTTCCTACGACCATGTGGCCGCGCTTCTGGAAGCGCATATGCTGCCGTTGTACGTGGGCGCCGAGCAATTGCACGCGGAGGCCGCGGTCATTCTCGAGGAGCCGCTGCGGTTCCTCCGGATCATTTCCCGCCACAAGGTCACGATGACCTTCACCCCGAATTTCCTCCTCGGTCCGCTCAATTCCGCCGCCGATGAGATAGCGGAGGAGATATCGGCGGGCGGTGAAGGGCTCGATCTCAGCGCGCTGCGCCATATCGTCAGCGGCGGTGAGGCGAATGTCGTCGCGACCGGTGAGGCATTCCTCGCCCATTACGCTCCGTACGGACTGCGGGCGGGAGCCCTCTGGCCCGCCTTCGGCATGACCGAGACCTGCGCCGGATCCATCTACAACCGCGCGTTCCCGGTCACCGACGTGGGTCAGGAGTTCGCCAACCTCGGCACCCCCGTCGAGGGGCTGCGGATCCGCGTCGCCGACGACGACCACCGGGCGCTGCCCGCGGGCGAGATCGGCGAACTCCAGCTCAGCGGGCCGATGATCACCACCGGCTACTACCACGACGAGGCGGCCACCGAGTCGGCCTTCACCCCCGACGGCTGGTTCCGCAGCGGCGATCTGGGCCGGATCGACGAGGGCCGGCTGACCCTCGTCGGGCGCAGCAAGGACAGCGTCATCGTCAATGGCGTCAACTACTTCAGCCATGAGATAGAGGCCGCCCTGGAGCAGCTCGACGACGTGGCGAGCGGCTTTGTGGCGGCGTTCCCGACCCGCCGCCCCGGCAGCGACACCGAGCAGCTCGTCATCGCCGTCAGCCCCGAACCGGCGGAGGACGACGAGGCCGGGCTGCACCGCATGATCACCGCGGTGCGTTCCACCGTCGTGATCCACTGGGGCTTCCGGCCCTTCCTCATCCTGCCGCTGCCCAAGGACGCCTTCCCCAAGACCAGCCTCGGCAAGACGCTGCGCCGGCGGATGCGCCGGCGTCTGGAGTCCGGCGGATTCGACGAGGTCATCGAGCGGGTCGCGGAGCTGACCACTCGCCGGCTCGGCGGCCACACCCCGCCCGAGGGCGGGACCGAGCGGGTCCTGGCCGAGATCTACGCCGAGATGTTCGACACCGCCCCGGAGCGGATCAGCGCCACCGCGAGCTTCTTCGACCTGGGCGGCACCTCACTGGACATCCTGCGGCTGCGCCGCCAGGTCCACCGGCGCCTCGGCGTCGCGGAGCTGCCGGTCATCACGGTGCTCACGGCGCCCTCGGTACGGCAGCTCGCCGCCCGGCTCGGCGATGGCGGCACGCCCGGCGCCGCGGTGTACGACCCGGTCGTACCGCTCCAGACCGGCGGCGAGAAGACCCCGCTGTTCTGTGTCCACCCCGGCGTCGGCGAGGTGCTGGTCTTCGTCAACCTCGCCAAGTACTTCGTCGGCGACCGGCCGTTCTACGCGCTGCGCGCCCGTGGCTTCAACGAGCACGAGAAGCCCTTCACCAGCTTCGAGGAGATGGTGGAGTGCTATGTGGAGGCCATCCGCGCCCGCCAGCCGCACGGCCCCTACGCCGTCGCCGGTTACTCCTACGGCGGCGCCGTGGCCTTCGAGATCGCCAAGGCGCTGGAGGCCCAGGGCGAGCAGGTCGACTTCGTCGGCAGCTTCAACCTTCCGCCGCATATCAAGTACCGCATGGAGGAGCTCGACTTCATCGAGACCGCGACCAACCTCGCCTTCTTCCTCGACCTGATCAACAAGAAGCAGTCGCTCGACCTCCCCGCCGAGCTGCGCCCCCTGTCCCGCGAGGAGCAGCTCGCGCATCTGCTGCGGATCGCCCCGCGCGGCCGGCTGGACGAACTCGACCTGGACCTGGCGACGTTCACCGCCTGGGCGGAGCTGGCCCACGGCCTCACCACCCTGGGCCGCGACTACCACCCCAGCGGCACCACCCGGTCCATGACGGTCTTCTACGCGATTCCGCTGCGCGGCACCAAGGAGGACTGGCTGGCGAACGAGCTGCGCCGGTGGGACGAGCACACCACGGAGCCGAACCGGTATCTGGACGTACCCGGTGAGCACTACACACTGATGGGTCCGCGGCATGTCGCGGCCTTCCAGGCGGTTCTGCGCAGGGAACTCGACCGTGCGCTGGGCGACGCCGACCGGGCCCGGACCGCGGACCAGGCATAGGACTGACCGGACCAGGCATAGGCCCGAGTGGACCAGGCATAGGCCCGACCGGGCCAGGCAGCGGCCCGAGCGGGCCAGGCACAAGGAGAAGAGCAGGGTGGAAGGCAAGAAGATCCTGGTCACCGGGGGCACCGGACAGGTCGCCCGGCCGGTGGCCGAGGCACTGGCCGAGCGCAATGAGGTGTGGTGCCTCGGCCGGTTCGGCACCCCCGGTGTCGAGAAGGAGCTGAACGACCAGGGGATCACCACGTTCCACTGGGATATGAACGATCTGGACGCGGCGGCGTACGAGGCGCTGCCGGACGACTTCACTCATGTCTTCCACTCGGCGGTGCGCCGCGGTGAGGACGGCGATGTCAACGCGGCCATCGAGGTCAACTCGGTGGCCACCGGCCGGCTGATGAGCCACTGCCGGACGGCGGAGGCGTTCCTCTTCGTCTCCACCGGAGCGCTCTACAAGCGGCAGACCCTCGACCACGCGTACACGGAGGACGACCCCGTCGACGGAGTGGCCGACTGGCTGCCCGCCTACCCGGTGGGCAAGATCGCCGCCGAGGGCGCGGTACGGGCGTTCGCCCAGGTGCTGAACCTGCCGACGACCATCGCCCGGCTCAACATCGCCTACGGCCCCGGCGGCTACGGCGGGGTGCCGATGCTCTACTTCAAGCGGATGCTCGCGGGCGAGCCGATACCGGTGCCCATGGAGGGCCAGAACTGGTGCTCGCTCCTCCACACCGACGATCTCATCGCCCATGTCCCCCATCTGTGGAAGGCCGCCTCGGCCCCGGCCACGCTGGTCAACTGGGGCGGGGACGAGGCGGTCGGGATGACCGACTGCGTGCGCCATCTGGAGGAGCTCACCGGGGTGCGGGCCCGGCTCGTGCCCAGCGAGGTCACCCGCGAGACCTATCAATTCGACCCCGCCCGGCGGCGCGAGCTCACCGGGCCCTGCCGGGTGCCGTGGCGCGAGGGCGTGCGGCGCACGCTCCAGGCGCTCCATCCCGAGCACCTTCCGTCTTAAGCCGCGGCACACAGCCGTCTGAGGAGTGGCGACCACCATGGCATCACCGAACATCGAGGCCATCCGCGCCTCCTACGCGGGCTTCCGCGACCGCGACATCGAGGGGATCCTGTCGGGCGTGCACCCCGATGTGGAGTGGGTCCATCCGGAGGGGATGGCCAAGTACGGGCTCGGCGGCACCAAGCTGGGCCATGCGGGGATCAAGGAGTTCCTCGCCCATGTGCCGACCGTGCTGGGCGGGATGAAGCTCGCGCCGAAGGAGTTCATCGAACAGGGCGACCGGGTCGTGGTGTTCGGCACCCGTGAGGTGACCTCGCGCCGCGGTACGACCGCGACGCTGGACTTCGTCCACTCATGGACGATGCGGGACGGCAAGGCGGCGAGGATGGAGGACATCTTCGACACCGTGGCGTTCCATGAACTGATCGAGAGCTGACCGGAATCGACTGCCAGCCGTCCGCTCCCGCGCCTCCTCGGCGCGGGAGCGGACGGCTGGCAGGTCTCAGACGGTGCGCACGACCTCCTCGTACTCCAGCCGCGGCAGCCGGCCCATCCAGGCGTCCGGACCCGGCTTGCCGATGTTGACCACACAGACCGCCGCGTGCCGCCCGTCCTCGAAGAACTCCTTGGAGACGGCCGCGTGGTCGAAGCCGATCATGGGCCCGGCGGCGAGCCCCGCGGCGCGTACGCCGAGGATGAAGTAGCCCACCTGGAGCGCGGTGTTGAAGTGTGCCGACGCCTCCCGCATACCGGGGTCGGCGAAGATCTGCTGCGGGTTCTCCATGAACGGCACCAGCCGCGGCAGCTCCTCATGGAAATCCAGGTCCGCGGCGAGCACCGCGACCAGCGGCGCCTTGGCCGTCTTCTCCTGGTTACGCCCCGTCATATGCCCCACCAGCCGGGCGCGCGCCTCCTCCGAGCGCACCAGGACCACCCGGAGCGGCTGCTGGTTCATCGAGGTGGGCGCGTACTTGACCAGCTCGTGGATCGCGCGGACCTGCTCGTCCGTCACCGGCTCGGTGGTGAACGTGTTGGCCGTCCGGGCCTCCAGGAACAACTGCCGCTGCGCCTCGGGCGCCAGGGTGAGAGGGCTCAGGGCCCCGCTGCTCTCCGGTGCGCTCATGAGGGGCTCTCCTTGTGAAGCGGTGCGGAAACGACATGATCTGCCGATGAATTAATTGGACTGGACGGGCTAGTCCATTGCAGTAAACGAAGGCTAGACTCACACGTCCATCGAGGCAAGACCGGCTCGGAGCGAGGAGGTTGGGCCGTTGCGGACGGACAGCGGTCCCCGGCGCAGCGCCGCGGGGCGGCCCGCGGGCCCCCAGCCCGCCAAGCGGCAGGCGATATTGGAGGCGGCCGTGGCCGTCTTTCTGCGCGAGGGATACACCCGGGCGAGCGTGGACGTCATCGCGGACGAGGCCCGCGTGTCCAAGCAGACCGTCTACAACCACTTCGGCGACAAGGAACGGCTGTTCATCGCCGCCGTCGAGGAGGAACGGGAGCGGGTCGCGGCAGGATTCGCCGCCGGTTCCCCGGACGCCCCCGGACCCGACGCCCCCGGACCCGACGGCACCGAGCCCGACGGCACCGAGCCCGGCGAGGCGTACGACGACGGCGACGCCCGCACCGCGCTGATCCACTTCGGCCACCGGGTGCTCGCCGTACTCCTCGACGAACGAGCCTCCGCGCTCCGCCGCCTGGTCATCGCCGAGGTCGCCCGCCACCCCTCGCTGCGCCCCGCCTGCGCCGAGGGAGAGCCCCAGCGACTGGTGACCCACCTCGCCGAGCTGCTCGGCCGGCGCACCGCCCGCGGCGAGCTGACCGTGCCGGAACCGGCCACCGCCGCCCGCCAGTTCGTGGCCCTGATCGTCCAGCAGGGCCTCTATCAGTCGATGTACGGCACCTGCCCGCTCGCCGACGCGCAGGCCACGGCCGTCTGCGAAAGCGCCGCCGACCTGCTCGTCCGTGCCTACCGCCCATGAAGCCCGAAGAGAGGTGCCACCCATGCGGGTGAGCGTGCTCGGACCGCTGACACTCGGCCTCGGCGCCCGGTCCGGGGTGCCCAGCGCGATGAAGCCGCGCAAGGTCCTGTCCCTGCTGCTGCTCCACGCCGGACGGATGGTGCCGGTGCAGTCGCTGATGGCCGAGCTGTGGGGCGATCATCCGCCGCGCACCGGGCTGACCACGCTCCAGACGTACATCCTGCATCTGCGCAAGCTGCTCGCCGAGGGGCTGGGGATGCCGTCGGCCGCCGTCACCCGGGATGTGCTCCAGACCCGGCCCGGGGGCTACGCCATGGTGGTCGGCCCGGGCCAGCTCGACGTCCATGAGTACCGCACCCTCGTCGCCGAGGGCGAAGGCGCGCTGGAGGCCGGGGACGAGCGGACGGCGGACATCTCCTTCCGGCGCGCGCTGGCCCTCTGGCAGGGACCGGCCCTGGTCGACGTCACCCCGCACGGGCGCCCGCTGCAAGCGGAGGTCGCCCGGCTGGAGCAGTCCCGGCTCACGGTCACCGAGCGCGGCATCGAGACCCGGCTGCGGCTCGGCGGCCATCTGGAGGTGCTGAGCGACCTCGCCTCGCTGGTCGTGGAGCACCGCTTCCACGAGGGCATGCACGGGCAGTACATGCTCGCCCTGCACCGCTCCGGCCAGCGCACCCGCGCCCTGACCGTCTACCAGCGGCTGCGGATGACGATGACGGAGGAGCTGGGGCTGGAACCCTCGGCGAAACTGCAACGGCTACAGCAGGCGGTGCTGGTCTCCGACCCCCGGCTGGACCACGAGGCGGGGGCGCCGGGGCGCGGTCCGGTGGTGGCGTGAGGGGCGGCAGCTAGGGCCGCGTAGCGCATATACGCCACCGCCCTCAGGCGCCGCCTTGAGGCGCCGTTCGCGCTCAGACGTCGTCGTCTTCCTCGTCGAGCCGGGCCAGCCAGGTCGCCAGCCGCTCCACCGGAACCTCGAAGTCCGGGTTCAGGTCGACGAACGTCCGGAGCTGCTCGGCGAGCCACTCGAAGGTGACCTCCTCGGTGCCGCGTCGCTGCTCCAGCTCCTCGATACCGCGATCGGTGAAGTACAAGGGTCACTCCGGTAGGGATGGTGTGGATCTACCCGCCCAGGATATGCGGCGCCGCGGCCCGGTGAGCGACCCGAGGGCCACCGGAGTTGACCTTGACGCAGGCGTCAATGTTTACGGTGCGTTGGCATGACAGACATGACAGCCGCGCACTTCGACGGCACAGCGGTGATCGTCACCGGTGGGGGCACGGGGATCGGGCGGGCCGCCGCGCGGACCTTCGCCGAGCAGGGCGCCCAGGTCCTGGTGGTCGGCCGGACGGCGGCCCGGCTCGCCGAGACGGCCGCCGACGCGCCGGGCATCCGGCCGCTGGTGGCCGACGTCTCGGCGCCCGGCGCCGCCGAACTGATCGTGGACACCGCGCTGGAGGCGTTCGGCCGGATCGACGTGCTGGTCAACAACGCCGCCGTGGTCCGGCAGACGCCGCTCGGGGACATCCGCCGGGAAGCCGTGGACGAGATGCTCGCCGTCAACCTGCTCGCGCCGATGTACCTCACCGAGGCCGCCGTTCCGCATCTGACCGAGAGCGCCGGTGTCGTGATCAACGTCAGTACGGCGATCGGCCGGCGCGGCTGGCCGATGCCCGGCACCGAGCTGTACGCCGCGCTGAAGGCCGCCCTGGACACCCTGACACGGAGCTGGGCGGTGCGGTTCGCCCCGCGCGGAGTGCGCGTGGCCGGTGTGGCCCCCGGCCCCATCGCCACCTCGATCGGGCGGCACCAGGGGCTCGACACCGAGCAGATCGACGCCCTGCGGACGACCCTGAGCGAGCACGTCCCGCTCCGGCGGCTCGGCCAGGTGGAGGAGGTCGCCTTCTGGATCACCCAGCTCGCCAGGCCCGAGGCGGGCTACACCACCGGCGTCGTCCTGCCCGTGGACGGCGGGGCACTGGTCGGCTAGGAGGCGCCCGGCGGCTCGTGCCGCCTGCGGCGGGCTTCTCCCCTCCCCGCCCTTTCCCGACACCTGACGATATGCGGCTCCGCCGCGTGGGGGGCTCCGCCCCGGAACCCGGCCGGACGACCTGGACGGCGCGGGGGTCCGCCCGTTCACCGGCCGGCGGCTCGTCCACCGCGCGACAGGTGGCGCGGTCGAGGCCCTGGCGGATGAGCTGATC
>NZ_JAHLEM010000950.1 GCF_018883605.1 Streptomyces niphimycinicus
GCCCGGAGCGGTTCCTGGTCTCGCTGGGCGAGGCGTTCGTCCGTGGGGTGGCCGTCGACTGGGCCGCGGTGTTCGCCGGGACGGGGGCGTCCGTGGTGCAGTTGCCGACGTACGCCTTCCAGCGGCAGCGCTACTGGCTGGAGCAGCCCCCGGCACCGGTGGCCGCCACCGGAGGCGACCCGGTGGAGGCCGAGTTCTGGGACGCCGTGGAGCGCGAGGATCTGGCGGCGCTGGCCACCGCGCTGGAAGTGGACGCCGAGGAGTCGTCCCTGGCCATGGTGCTCCCGGCGCTGTCCTCATGGCGCCGCGGCAGCAGGGAGCGGTCCGTGCTCGACTCCTGGCGCTACCACGTCACCTGGAACCGGGTGCCGGACCCGGCCTCGGCCGCCCTGACCGGCACCTGGCTGCTCGTGGTCCCGGCCGGACACCCCGCCACCGAGCTGATCGAGGCCGTACGCGACGGGCTGGAGACCCACGGCGCCACGGTCGTCACCGCCGAGGTGGCGGAGGCCGACCGCGCCGCGGTCGCTGCGCGGCTCGCCGAGGCCACCTCCGGAGCCACCCCGTCCGGAGTGCTCTCCCTGCTCGGGCTCGCCGACGCACCGCACCCCGGCCACGCGGGAGTGCCCATGGGCCTTGCGCTCACCCTCGCCCTCGTCCAGGCCCTCGGCGACACCGGGGTGGCGGCCCCGCTGTGGCTGGCCACCCGTGGGGGCGTGTCCGTCGGGGGCACCGATGTGCTCGACAGCCCCGCCCAGGCGGCCGTATGGGGGCTGGGCCGGGTCGCCGCCCTCGAACACCCGCAGCGCTGGGGCGGCATGATCGACCTGCTGGGCACCGTCGACGGCCGGGTCACCACACGGCTGTGCGGTGCGCTCGCGGGCCGTCTCGGCGACGAGGACCAGTTGGCCCTGCGGCCCTCCGGTGTGTTCACCCGGCGGCTGGTACGGGCCGCCGGACACCGGGGGAGCGGCGCCGCCTGGACCCCCGGGGGCACCGTGCTGCTCACCGGCGGCACCGGGGGCGTCGGCGCCCAGATCGCCCGCCGGCTCGCCCAGGCCGGTGCCGAACACCTGGTGCTCACCAGCCGACGTGGCCCCGAGGCGCCCGGCGCGGACAAGCTCAAGGCCGAACTGACCGAACTCGGCGCCAAGGTCACCGTAGCCGCGTGCGATGTGGCCGACCGCGCCGCGCTGGAGGCGCTCGTACGGGAGGTGGAGGCCGAGGGCCCGCCGATCCGCTCCGTGCTGCACATCGCGGGTGCCGGTGTGCTCGTTCCGCTCGCGGACACCGATCTGGCGGAGTTCGCCGACACGGCGGAGGCCAAGGTCGCGGGCGCGGCCAACCTGGACGCCCTCTTCGACCGGGACACCCTCGACTCCTTCGTGCTCTTCTCCTCCATCTCGGCCGTCTGGGGCAGTGGTGAACACGGCGCGTACGCCGCCGCCAACGCCTATCTCGACGGGCTCGCCGAGAACCGCCGGGCCCGCGGCCTCACCGCCACCTCGGTGGTGTGGGGCATCTGGAGCCCCGAGGAGGGCGGCATGGCCGCCAACCTCGCCGAGGAGCAACTGCGCGGCCGGGGCATCCCGTTCATGACTCCCCGGCTCGCCATCGACGCGTTCTGGCAGGTGATGGACGGGGACGAGACCGTGGTCGTGGTCGCCGACGTGGACTGGGAGCGGTTCGTCCCCGTCTTCACCTCGGCCCGGCCCAGCCCGCTCATCGGCCAGGTGCCCGACGTGGCGCGGATCCTCGCCGCCGACGCCGACACGGGGGCGGACACGACCGGCGAATCCTCCTCGCTGCGCGACCGGCTGGCCGATATGGCCCCGGCGGACCGGCGGGTGGCCGTGCTGTCGCTGGTGCGCTCCCAGATCGCCACCGTGCTCGGCTATCCCGGCCCGGAGGCCGTCGATGCCCAGCGCGCCTTCCGCGAACTGGGCTTCGACTCCCTGAGCGCCGTCGACCTGCGCAACCGCCTGGGCACCGCGACCGGGCTCCGCTTCCCCGTCACCGTCGTCTTCGACTACCCCAGCGCGGAGGAACTCGCCGGACACATCCGCGCCGAACTCTTCCCCGCTGACACCGCGAGCACCGGCCTCGACCCCGAGGACGCCGAGGAGGCCGAGGTCCGCGCGGCACTGACCGCCATCCCTCTGCTCCGGCTCCGCGAGTCCGGGCTGCTGGACGAGCTGCTGCGGCTGGCCGGTTCCCATGACCCCGCCACCGGACCGGTGGACGAGGAACCCGCCGAGTCCATCGACGACCTGGACGTGGATGACCTCGTCCGCATGGCCTACGACAAGAACGACCTCTGACGAGACTCGACTGCGGAGCTGACAATGGCAAACCCAACCGACAAGATCGTTGGCGCGCTGCGGGAGTCTCTGAAGGAGACCGAACGGCTGCGCCGGGCCAATCAGCAACTCACCGCCGCCTCCCGCGAACCCATCGCCATCGTGGCGATGAGCTGCCGCTACCCGGGCGATGTGCGCGGCCCCGAGGACCTGTGGGAGCTGGTCACCGGCGAGCGCGACGCCATCTCCGGCTTCCCCGGCAACCGCGGCTGGGACCTGGAGAACCTGTACGACCCGGACCCCGACCGGCAGGGCACCGTCTACGCCACCGAGGGCGGATTCCTCCACGACGCCGACCAGTTCGACCCGGCGTTCTTCGGCATCTCGCCCCGCGAGGCCACCGTGATGGACCCGCAGCAGCGGCTGCTGCTGGAGACCTCCTGGGAGGCGTTCGAGCGCGCCGGAATCGATCCGGCGGGCCTGCGCGGCAGCAAAACGGGCATCTTCGTGGGCGCCGCCTACCAGGGCTACATCCCCGACTGGCCCCATATGCCCGAAGGGC
>NZ_JAHLEM010000951.1 GCF_018883605.1 Streptomyces niphimycinicus
GACCCGCAGCAGCGGCTGCTGCTGGAGACCTCCTGGGAGGCGTTCGAGCGCGCCGGAATCGATCCGGCGGGCCTGCGCGGCAGCAAAACGGGCATCTTCGTGGGCGCCGCCTACCAGGGCTACATCCCCGACTGGCCCCATATGCCCGAAGGGCTGGAGGGCCACCTGGTCACGGGCATCTCCGCGAGCATCATGTCCGGCCGCATCGCCTACACCCTCGGCCTGGAGGGCCCGGCCGTCACCCTCGACACCGCCTGCTCGTCCTCGCTGGTCGCCCTCCACCTGGCCTGCCAGTCGCTGCGCCAGGGCGACTGCTCCCTCGCCCTCGCGGGCGGCGCCGCCGTGATGGGCGCCCCGATGGGGCTCATCGGCTTCGCCCGGCAGCGCGGCCTGGCACAGGACGGCCGCTGCAAGGCGTTCGCCGAGGGCGCCGACGGCATGGGCCTCGGCGAGGGCGTCGGCATGCTGCTGCTGGAGCGGCTTTCGGACGCCCGCCGCAACGGCCATACGGTGCTGGCGCTCGTGCGCGGCTCCGCCGTCAACCAGGACGGCGCCAGCAACGGCCTCACCGCGCCCAACGGCCGCTCCCAGCAGCGGGTGATCCGCCAGGCGCTCGCCAACGCCGCACTGACGGCGGAGCAGATCGACGCGGTCGAGGCCCATGGCACCGGCACCCCGCTGGGCGACCCGATCGAGGCGGGCGCGCTGCTCGCCACGTACGGGAAGGACCGCGCGGCGGACCGCCCCGTACTCATCGGTTCGCTGAAGTCCAACATCGGCCATCCGCAGGCCGCCGGGGGCGTCGGCGGGGTCATCAAGATGGTGCAGGCCATGCGCCACGGCCTGCTGCCCAAGACGCTC
>NZ_JAHLEM010000952.1 GCF_018883605.1 Streptomyces niphimycinicus
GTACGGGAAGGACCGCGCGGCGGACCGCCCCGTACTCATCGGTTCGCTGAAGTCCAACATCGGCCATCCGCAGGCCGCCGGGGGCGTCGGCGGGGTCATCAAGATGGTGCAGGCCATGCGCCACGGCCTGCTGCCCAAGACGCTCCACGCCGAGGAGCGCTCCTCGCGGATCGACTGGCCGGCGGGGGCGATGGAGCTGCTGACCGAGGCCAGGGAGTGGCCGCGCGGCGAGGAGCCCCGCCGGGCCGGTATCTCGGCCTTCGGGGCCAGTGGCACCAATGTGCACACCATCATCGAGGAGGCTCCCAAGGAGGAGGCCGCGGAGCCCTCCGACACCTCGGCCGAGGGGAACGCCCCCGTGGGCGGGGGAGTGGTGCCCTGGGTGCTGTCGGCCAAGAGCGCGGCGGGCCTGCGGGCGCAGGCCGAGCGGCTGCTGACCCATGTGACCGCGCGCCCCGGCCTGTCCCCGGCCGACATCGGCCACTCGCTCGCCACCACCCGTGGCCGGTTCGACCACCGTGCGCTGGTCCTGGGCGGCGACCGGGACGAGCTGATCGACGCACTGGGCGCGCTGGCGTCGGGCGGCGAGTCCCCGCACGTGGTGCGCGGCGACGGAGTCGCGGCGGCCGACGCCCGTCCGGTGTTCGTGTTTCCGGGGCAGGGGTCGCAGTGGGTGGGGATGGCGGTGGAGTTGTTGGATTCGTCGCCGGTGTTCGCGGGTCGGTTGGCGGAGTGTGAGGTGGCGTTGTCGGGGTTTGTGGAGTGGTCGTTGGTCGAGGTGTTGCGGGGTGGGGGTCCGGGGTTGGGGCGGGTGGATGTGGTGCAGCCGGTGTTGTGGGCGGTGATGGTGTCGTTGGCGGA
>NZ_JAHLEM010000953.1 GCF_018883605.1 Streptomyces niphimycinicus
GTGCGTGTGGGGTGGTGCCTGCTGCGGTGGTGGGGCATTCGCAGGGGGAGATCGCTGCGGCGGTGGTTGCGGGTGGGTTGTCGTTGGAGGACGGGGCGCGGGTGGTGGCGTTGCGTTCGCAGGCCATTGGGCGTGGGCTGGCGGGTCGTGGCGGGATGATGTCCGTGGCCGAGAGTGCTGATGGGGTGCGGGAGCGGATCACCGCTTGGGAGGGCCGTATCTCGGTGGCGGCGGTGAACGGTCCCGGTTCGATCGTGGTGTCCGGTGATCCGGAGGCGTTGCGTGAACTCCAGGTGGAGTGTGAGGCCGAGGAGGTACGGGCGAAGCTGATCCCGGTGGATTACGCGTCCCACTCGGCCCATGTCGAGGAGCTGCGCGAGGAACTCCTCGACCTCCTGGCCCCGATC
>NZ_JAHLEM010000954.1 GCF_018883605.1 Streptomyces niphimycinicus
GACACCACCGGGCTCGACGCCGGGTACTGGTACACCAATCTGCGACAGACGGTGGAGCTGGAGTCGGCGGTGCGGGCTCTGTCGGCGGCCGGGTTCGGGACGTTCCTGGAGATGTCTCCGCATCCGGTGTTGACGATGCCGTTGCAGGCGACCGTCGAGGACGCGGTGGTGGTGGGGTCGCTGCGGCGTGATGAGGGCGGCCCGGAGCGGTTCCTGGTCTCGCTGGGCGAGGCGTTCGTCCGTGGGGTGGCCGTCGACTGGGCCGCGGTGTTCGCCGGGACGGGGGCGTCCGTGGTGCAGTTGCCGACGTACGCCTTCCAGCGGCAGCGCTACTGGCT
>NZ_JAHLEM010000955.1 GCF_018883605.1 Streptomyces niphimycinicus
TGGCTGCCGGGGCCACAGCCCAGCCGCACACGCCGCGCCCACCAGTACGGGGACGACGGCGAGCAGCGTCACGGTGCCGGCCAGGGGCAGCGGCCGACCGCCGCCGAGCTGCCGGCCGTCCGCCCCGCTTCCGGCCCAGTCCAGCCAGGAGCCGAGGTCGCCACGCAGATGCAGGAAGACCAGCAGCGCCAGCACGCCGCCGAGGGCGCAGGCGGAGGCCATCGAGACCGCCGCGAGCAGTGCCGCACGGGCGGGGCCGAGCCCGGCCGCGGCGAACCCGGGCCCCGGCCCGGTACTGGGGTCGGCGCGGCCCACGGCGACGGCCAGATGCACGGTCGCGGCCAGTGGCACCAGGCACCACAGCAGCCGCCCCACCGCGCCCTGCGAGTCGGCCGGATGGCCGGAGGCGAACCCGAGGGCGCTGAGCAGCAGAAAGCTCGCGCCCGCCGCCGCGACGGTGACCAGCGACCGCCGCAGCAGCACCGATGGGCGGGCACCGCGGGTCAGACGGAGGCTGAGCACGCGGCCCTGCCTTCCGCCTCGGAGGAGTCCGAGCCCACCCGGCGCCCGTCGAGCAGGGCGACGGTGCGGTCGGCGAGGGTGGCCACCTCCTGGTCATGGGTCGCGAGGACGACGGTGATGCCGTGGGAGCGGGCCGCCGAGGTGAGGGTGCGCAGCACCTGGGCACGGTCGGCCTGGTGCAGCGGGGCGGTGGGCTCGTCGGCGAAGAGGACGCTCGGCCCGGCGGCCAGGGCACGGGCGATGGCGACCCGCTGGCGCTGCGACTGGAGCAGCGCGGCCGGCCGTGCCCGGGCGTATTCGCCGACATCGAGCCGGTCCAGCCACTCGCATGCGGTGCTCTTCGCGGCGCGCCGCCCGGTGCCGCGCAGCATCAGGGCGAGCGCGGCGTTCTCCCAGGCGGTGAGCTCGGGGACGAGATGGGGCTCGGTGCCGATCCAGCCGAAGTGGTCGCGCCGCAGCCGTTCGAGACCGAGCGGGGGGAGGCTGTGCACGGGGACGCCCTTGAACCACACCTCCCCGCCGTCCGGGACGAGTTGGCCCGCCAGACAACTGAGGAGGGTGGTCTTGCCGCAGCCCCGCGGACCGGTGACGGCGAGGATCTCGCCCTCTCGGGCGTCGAGGGAGACACCGAGGAGGGCGGGTGAGCCGCCGTAGGCATACGACACGGTGCGTGCCGCGAGCATCTCGTCGTCCGGCGGAGCCACCATCCCGAGCACCTCGCCTTACCTGCGATCGTCTCATTCCCCCGGTTGGGGGAACGAGCGCGAAGCCAATGGGTCACTGGCACGGTAAGGACTCGGGTGGGGGCCCGCGCCCAGGCTCGGCGCGGGTGGCCCCCATTTCCTCCGATCAGCCCTGATCGGGTCCGGGGCCCTCGTCGGCGCCGTCGCCGGCGAGCCGGTCGAGGTGGGTGGGCGGGAACATCCGCAGCAGCGCGGGCAGCACCACGACCGACGGCCCGGGGGCCGCGAGGGCGCCGGCGAGGTCCGCGCGCAGCCGCTCGGGTGTGGTACGGACCGCCGGGACGCCGAAGGACTCGGCCAGCGTGACGAAGTCCGGGCGGGACAGCTCGGTGGCGGTCGCCTCGCCGAACGTGTCCGTCATGTACTCGCGCAGGATGCCGTAGCCGCCGTCGTCCACGATCAACCAGGTGACGGGGAGCCGGTACTGGTGGGCGGTGGCGAGTTCGGCGATCGAGTACATCGCGCCACCGTCGCCCGATACGGCCAGCACCGGCCGTCGGGGATCAGCGGCGGCGGCCCCGAGGGCGGCCGGGAAGCCGTAGCCGAGACCGCCCGCGCCCTGCGCCGAGTGCAGGGCGCCCGCACGGGGATCGAAGGCCGACCAGGCCCAGTAGGAGAGGATCGTCATGTCCCAGAAGCTGGGGGAGTCATCGGGCAGCGCGTCCCGCACCGCGCCCAGCACCCGCTGCTCCAGTTCCAGACCCTGCCCGTCGATCCGCTCTCGTACCCGGGTGAGCAGCCCGGCCGCGGCCTTGGCCGCCGTGCCCGGCGGGCGGGGCGTGACGGCCTCGGCGAGGGCGGCCAGCGCCTCGCGGGCGTCGGCGTGGATGCCGAGGGCGGGGTGGTTGGACTCCAGCTTGCCGAGGTCGGCCTCGATCTGGACCAGTCGGCCGCGCGGGCGGAACGTATGGTAGTTGGAGGAGAGTTCGCCCAGTCCGGAGCCGACGACCAGCAGGACGTCGGCGTCCTCCAGGAACTCGGTGGTGTGCGCGTCCTCCAGCCAGGACTGGAGCGAGAGCGGATGCTCCCAGGGGAACGCGCCCTTGCCGCCGAAGGTCGTCGCCACGGGCGCGTCCAGCGCCTCGGCCAGCGCCCGCAGCTCCTGCCGTGCCCCGGCGCGCACCACGCCGCCCCCGGCCAGGATCACCGGACGCTCGGCGGCGTCCAGCAGCCTCGCGGCCTCCGCCGTCAGCTCGGGCCGGGGCGGCAGCGGCCGGGGATCGGCGCGCAGGGAGGTCACCGGCGGCACGGAGACCGGTGCGAGCAGCACGTCCTGCGGGATCTCCAGCCACACCGGCCCGGCGGGGGCCTCCAGCGCGGACGCCCAGGCGGCGGCGACCGCGGAGGGGATCTGGGAGGCGGTACGGACCGTGTGGACGGACTTGACCACGTCGCGGAACGACGCCTTCTGGTCGACGAGTTCATGGAGATAGCCCTTGCGCCCGCCGCCGAGCCCCGCGGTCGGCACCTGGCTGCCGATGGCCAGGACGGGTGCGGAAGCCGCCGCCGACTCCTGGAGCGCCGCGAGCGTCATCAGCGCCCCCGGCCCGGTGGACACCAGCAGCGGGGCGACCGTACCGGTGACACGGGCGAAGGCGTCGGCGGCGAACCCAGCGTTGTTCTCCACCCGCAGTCCCACATAGGTGAGACCGGACCGCCGCAGCGCGTCGAACGCCCCGAGGGCGTGCTGTCCGGGAAGCCCGAACACGGTGCTCGCCCCGAGCGCGGTGAGGGACTCCACGACGAGATCGCCGCCGTGACGCGCGCGCTGTGCGGTGGGCATGGGTTGGTGCCTTTCTGACGGGGCGTATGGAGGCGCGGATGTATGAAGACGCGGATGAGGGAGGGGGTAGGTATGGCGATGCCGGTGTGGGGGCGTGAGGCCGTGTCAGGCGCCCGCGGTGGCCGGGCTGGCGGTCTCGGAGGCAGGAGCGGCCGGTTCGCCGGCGAGTCGGCGCCGCCAGGCGTCGAGGATCGCCGCGTCGGTCGGCTTGGTGGCCAGGCTGACCGCCGCATAGGCCACCAGCGAGGCCAGCAGCCCGAAGTAGATGGGTTCGTTGGCGAGGATGCCCTTCCACCCCATCAGCGCGATGACCGTAAGGCCGCCGACACCGACCGAGGCCAGGGCGCCCGCGCCCGTGCCGCGCTTCCACAGCAGCCCGCCCAGGATCGGCATCAGCAATCCGCCGACCAGCACGTTGTAGGCGACGGTCAGCGCCTCGACGACATTGTTGAGCGCGACCGATATGCCGATCACGGCGATGCCCATGATGAGGATGAAGACGCGGTTGCCGCCGACCTCGTCGTGGGAGCCACCGGAGGTACGGAGCGTACGGCCGCGCAGCCGGGCCCAGATGTCGTTGTTGGCCACCGTCGCGCAGGCGATGAGTGCGCCCGAGGAGGTGGACATCACCGCGGACAGCGCGGCGGCCAGCACCAGCCCCTTCACGCCCACCGGGAGGGAGTCCTTGACGATGGTCGCGAACGCGTCGTCCGGGGCGTCCAGCTTGGGGTACAGCACCCTCGCCGCCGTGCCGATGACCGCGCCCGCGACCGCGTAGGCCAGGCAGTACGTACCGGCCGCGGTGCCGCCACGGCGGGCCACCTTGTCATCGCGGGCGGTGAAGACCCGCTGCCAGATGTCCTGGCCGATCAGCATGCCGAAGGAGTAGATGAGCACATAGGTGAAGACGGTCTGGCCGCCGATGCCCATGGGGGAGAAGTAGCCATGGGGGAGTTCGGACTTCATCGCGCCGAAGCCGCCCGCCTTCACCACCGCGATCGGCAGCAGCAGGAGCAGCACGCCCACCGTCTTGACCACGAACTGCACCATGTCGGTGAGGGTGATCGACCACATGCCACCCAGCGTCGAGTAACAGACCACGATCGCCCCGCCGAGCACGATGGCGATGACCCGGTCCAGGCCGAAGATCACGTCGAAGATGGTGGCGTAGGCGATGGTCGAGGTGACCGCGAGCATCAGGGTGTAGCCCCACATCACGATGCCCGAGATCAGCCCCGAGGAGCCGCCGTAGCGCAGATCCAGCATCTGGCTGACCGTGTAGACCTTGAGGCGGGCGATGCGCGCCGAGAAGAAGACCGACAGCGCGAGCAGCCCCAGGCCGATGGCGATGACCATCCAGGCGCCGGAGAGCCCGTACTGGTAGCCGAGCCCGACGCCGCCGATGGTGGACGCGCCGCCGAGCACGATCGCGGCCATCGTCCCGGAGTACATGAACGGCCCCAGCCGTCGGCCCGCGACCAGGAAGTCGCTGGTGGAGGTGGTGCGGCGCATCCCCCACCAGCCGAGCGCGAGCATGCCCGCGAGATAGACGACGATCACGGTGTAGTCGACAGCGGTCATGGCGGTGCTCCTCGGTCCGGCGGGGGTCGGGTAGCGGTTCGGGAGGTCGGGCGAGCGGAGCCGCACGGGATCGGGGAGGTCCCGGCGATCCGCGGGGATCGGGTCGTGGGGAGTGCGGAAGTGCGGAGAGTACGGGGGAGTACGGGGCGTGCGGGAAATGTGGGGAGTGACGGAGACCCTAGGTGTCGCCGGAGCGACCGGGAAGTGTACGTTTCCTCCACTCCCGATCCCCGGGATGTACGAACCGTCCCCACGCGAGGCCCGCCGTGATGAACGACCGCGTACCCCCGACGGCCCCCGTCCCGCTCGCCACCCTCCTCGGCCACCCCGCCCTCGGGCTGCGGCAGGTCGCGGGGGCGTGCGAGGCGGACACGCCCGTGTACTTCGTCCACACCAGCGAGATGGAGGACCCCGTCCCATATCTGCTGGGCGGCGAGCTGCTGCTCAGCGCGGGGGTGCACTGCCCGGAGGCGGCGGGCGCCGGCACCTACTGGGACCGCTATGTGGCCCGTACGGTCCAGGCGGGCGCGGCGGCGCTCGGCTTCGGCATCGCGCCGGTGCACGACACCGTGCCCCGCGCGTTGGTCGAGGCGTGCGACCGGCATGGGCTGCCGCTGGTCGAGGTGCCGCGGCAGACGACCTTCACGGCCGTCGCGAGCGCCGTCTGGGACGCGATGGCCGAGCGCCGCCACCATGAGCTGCGGAGCGTCACCGAGGCACAGCAGTCGCTGGCGACGGCCGCGGCGCGCCCGCACCCCGTACCGGCCGTGCTGCGACAGCTCGGCCAGCACCTCGGGGCATGGACGGTGCTCTACGGCCCGGACGGCGGGGAGCTGGCGGCCGCGGGC
>NZ_JAHLEM010000956.1 GCF_018883605.1 Streptomyces niphimycinicus
GCCAGCGGGCCCGGCGGCCGCTGCGCGGGGACGGGCGCGGTGGCGCCCCGGCCGACGGGGCGGGCGCCCAGCAGGGACGGATCCTGGCCGTCGTCGGCGAACAACTCGGTGTCCACGACGCGTGGTTCCGGCCCGAAGAGGGTGGACAGGGCCGGCCGGGGCCGCCCGGTCTGAAGCGCCACGACCTCCCGCAGCACCCCGGTCAACTGATCGGCCATCTCCCGCGCGGAGGCGAAGCGGCGACCCGGGTCCGGGTCGGTGGCCCGCACCAGCAGCCGGTAGAAGGATTCATAGCGCCGGAAGACCTCGATGTGCTCGGGGTCCGGCAGGCTGTCCACGAAGACGTTCGTATAGCCCTGGAAGTCGAAGGTGAGCACGGCCAGGGTGCGCGCCACCGTGTAGAGATCGGAGGCGACCGACGGACCGGTCTCGGCGATCTCGGGGGCCTGGTAGCCGACCGTTCCGTAGATGGGGCTGTCGTGGTCGTCCATCCGCCGGACCGCGCCCATGTCGATCAGTTTGAGCTGGTCCTGCTGCTGAATGGCGTTGTCGACCTTGAAGTCGCAGTAGAGCAGATTGCGGCTGTGCAGATGGCCGAGCGCCTCCAGGGCCTCGATGCCGTAGGCGCACGCCTGCTCGACGGGGAGCGGATTGCGCCGGCCGTCGGTGGTGCGCAGGGCGTTGGCGATGTCCTTGAGGGACTTGCCGCCCACGTACTCCATGACGATATAGCCGTCGAGGCTGCCGGTGCGCTGGTCGAGATGCTCGACGAAGTTGTAGATCCGGACGATGTTGGAGTGCTCGATCTCGGCGAGGAAGCGGCGCTCGGAGACGGCGGCCGCCAGGGCCTCCTCGTCGCCCGTGTCCAGCAGGCCCTTGAGGACCACCCAGCGGTCCGACACCGCGCGGTCGATGGCCAGATAGATCCAGCCGAGCCCGCCGTGTGCCAGACAGCCCGCGACCTCGTACTGGCCGCGGACGATGTCACCGGGGTTCAACTTCGGTACGAAAGAATACGGATGACCGCATTTGGTGCAGAACCCCTCGGTGCGGCCCGGCCGCTCGCCGCGGGCGCGGCCCACCGGGGCACCGCAGTCCCCGCGGCTACAGAACCGCTTCCGCTCGGGGACCTCGGGGTCCGCGAGCACCGCCGTCCGCGGATCGGGACGCGGCACATCCGGGACGCTGACCAGACCGGCGCCCAGTGCGTTCCGCCCCGAGGAGGCCGAGGTGGCGGAGCGGGAGCTGCGCACCGAGACCGAACGCGACGAGGTCCGCCCGGACAGGGAGCGGGACAGCCGCCCGGACACCGAGCGCCGGGACGAGGAGGAGCGTGCCGAACGCGACCGGCTCGAGGCACCGGACGAGGAGTCCCGGCCGGAGCCATGGCCGGACAGCGGGGAGGAGCCTTGGCCGGACGACAGGGCGGAGCCCCTGACCGACGACGAGGATCCGCCGCCCGACGACGAGGAGCTCCCGGCGGACGACGAGGAGCCCCCGGCCGGTCCGCCCTGCCCGGTGATCCCGGTGGGCGGTGAGGCCACCAGCCCCTGCGGTGAGACGACCGGGGCCATACCGCAGACATCGCAGTACAGCTCACCTCCGCCCACGTCCTCGTAGGACCCGCCGCAGTCACGCCGCTGGCAGGCGGCGACCGCCGCAGTCATTTCGTGCCTCCCTCGATACCTTCGTCGGCCGGGCCCGTCTGGCGTGGCACCAGGGCCTCGGCCGCCGCCTGCTGATAGCGCAGCACGGCCTGCTCGGCCACCCGCAGATCACACGGGGCGCTCCACAGCATCCGGCGGGCCACGTCATACCGCTCCACCAGCATCGAGTCCTCCGCCATGCCATGGCGGGCGACCTTCGCCTTGTACGCGTCGAGACGGCCGCGCAGCTCCGCGCGGACCGCCAGCGGCGCGGTGACCGCGGTCAACGACTCGCGGGCCCGCAGCAATTCGTCGTCGGCGCGCTGCTCCAGGCTCTCCAGCAGCGGCGAGAGCCGGTGCCACTGGGAGCGCCTGCGGTAGTCGGCGGCGGCGACCAACTGCTCGTGCAGCGCGGTCGGCGGGCCGCTGACGGCCGGGACCTCGGACGCCGCGATCTTCGCGAGCACCTCACCGCGCGCCTGGCGCGCCTCCGCCAGGGTGCGATCGGCGCGGGAGAGCACATCCCGCAGCCGCATCAGCCGCCGCTCGGCGTCCTGCCGCACATCCAGGACCGCCTCGATCTCCCGCCGCACATCCTCCAGGGCGCGGGCGGAGCGGTCATAGCGCTCGGTGTCGGGGCTGCCGCCGCCGGGCGCGGAGCTGCCGCCGGCCGGTTTCCAGAAGGCCAGCGGGTCGCAGACCACTTCGGCGCGCAGCGCGGTCAGCTCGGCGGTGATCTGCTCCAGATCGTCCCCCGAGGGGTGCTCACCGGGACGCACTCCGACGGAGTGGGCGAGCGAACGGGTGCGGTGCAGCTCGGCGGAGAGCATGTCGATCCGGGCGGGCAGCGCGGACCATACGGCGTCGGCGCTGACGATGACGCCAAGGGCCTCCGCGTACCAGCGGTTCATCCGGTCGACCAGCCGGTCCAGGCTCAGCTCCTCGCTGAGCAGGGGCGAACCGCCGAGGGTGGCGCTGCTGGGCAGGGTGATCGCGGTGCCGCACAGCAGCTCGGTGAGCTCGGTCAGCTCTTCCTGCGTCGGCCAGCGGTGACGGGAGCGCAGCTCACGGGCGCGGGTGAGGGCCTCGGAGTACGCGTCGAAGTAGCTCCAGAGGAGGGAGATGGCCTGCTCGGTGGTGGACCACCGGTCCTTGGTGACACCCGTGAGCTCGGCGCCCTCGAGGAGCCTTCTGCCCGCGTGGTCCTGGAGGGCGAGCAGTGAGGACTCGATCGCCTCGTGTTCGGCGGCGAGCTTCGCCAGCGCGCGGTCCACCTCCTCACGGCCCATGACCGGGCCGTCGGGTGCCCCCGCGAAGCTGGGGAAGGGTCCCGGGACCCCCATCGATCACCTCTCCATGTCCGTAACCATTGTGTGATCCGTTTGCAGCGTCATCCCTACGCGTGTGAGGCGGGTGCTAATCCTTGCCGGTCCGTGATCCTTGCACGTGCCCGATGTGTCCGGGTCCGGTGCTAGTCCTTGTATACGGGGGCGGGTGGTGCCGGATTCTCCTGTGCCGTGCTGAAGTCCTTGGCGAGCCACTTCTGGTAGGCCCGCATCCAGGGGCTGCCGGCACCGCCCTGGCGGTAGTTCTCCAGAACCTTGTTGACCCGGCGTACCAGGTCGTCGTCGTCCTTGTTCATCGCCACGCCGTAGAGCTCATCGGTGAATCGTGAGCCGACCAGCTTGACGGAGGGGTCCTGGGCCGCCTGGCCGGCCGCCAGCGCATTGTCGGTGATGACCGCGTCCACCTCGCCGAGTTGCAGCCTGACCAGGCAATCCAACTGGTTGGGAACGGGCTTGACCTTGATCGCGCCCAGATGCTCGGCCCCGGTGTCCGGCTTGTCCAGCTCGGCCTCGGCGGTGGAACCCTGTGCGGTGCAGACCTTCTTGCCGCGCAGGGTCTTGTTGTAGCCGGTGATGGACGAGTCGTCGGCGACCAGCACCTGCTGCCCGGCCTGGAAGTACGCGGTGGAGAACGCGACGTCCTTGATCCGGTCGCAGTTGATGGTCATGGTGCGCACCACGACGTCCACCTTGCCCTGTTGCAGGGCCTTGATGCGCTGACTGGTGGGGATGGTGCGGAAGATGACCGCGTCCGGATCGCCGAATATGTCCTCGGCTATGGCGTGCACCAGGTCGATGTCGAACCCGGTGAGGTCGCCGGTGGCCGGATCGCGGTATCCCCAGCGGTAGCTGTTCTGGTCGACGCCGGCGATCAGCTTGTTGAGCTTATGGCCGTTGACCTCACGGTTCTTGATGCGCTTGATGGCCGGGCCGCTGGCGCTCGACGGGCGCAGGCTCGCCTCGGGATCGCGGCAACTGTCCGTCGCGGCCTCGGTCTCGGCGCCGGCCCGCATCGTCTGCGGGCGCTGCGCGCCGCCCTTGCTGTCGCCGTCGCCGCCGTCGTCCATCATCGCCGGCACCGCGATGGCCGTGGCCACGCCCAGGGCGCATACCGTCACCGCGGCGGCCGATCGCAGCGATCGCATGCTTCCGCCCCCCATCGTCCTCATCGGTACTCCGACAGTCTGCGGCCTATGCCCAGCACCGCGCCCGCGGCGCCCAGCACGGCCAGCACCCCGGCGCCCAGTGCCATCGCGGTGAACGCGCCGCGTCCGTCGTCGGCGGCCTGCTGGAACTCCCGCTGCTCATGGTCGAGGGCCTCGGCCAACTGGCTGTCCACCGCGTCGAAGGACTCGCCGGTGCTGTCCTTGGCGCCGATGACCTTGGCCAGCGCCGTCTTGTAGTCGCCCCCGTCATCGGCGGCGCGGGCGGCCTTGTGCCGCACCTGCCACTCCTTGACCCGGTCGGCGGCCTTCTCCAGCGGCTCACGGCCCGCGTCGTCGTCCGCCAGGGCGCGCGCCTTGTCCAGCAGGCTGCCGTCAGCGGGACTGCCGCCGGACGACTTCCCCACGAGTGCGGACATCTGCGAGCCGTAGCTGACCTCGTAGGCGTCCTTGCCCTTGTTGGCACCGTCCTCGTCGACGACGACCGCGCCACGCGCCACCAGGGTCAGATTCTCATCGGCGCGGGCCCGCAGGGAGTCGATCCGCGCCTCGTTGAGCACCTGGAGGGACTTCGCCCCGTGGTCATTGGAGTCGCTCAGCTCGGTGCTGGCGACCGCATGGCCGACCACCAGCCACAGCATCACCACCGTGGAGGCGGCCGTGGCGGCGAGCATGCCGTGGTTGAGCACTCGGTTCGTCCGCTGGTAGTGGCGGCGCTGGGCCCATCCCAGCGCGCCCAGGGCGACCAGGCCGGTGCCGATCGCCACCCACGGCCATGCCTCGGCGTCCTCGTAGTCATCCCCGAGACGGGCGGTCTCGGCCTGGTAGAGCCTGCCCGCGGCGGGCAACAGCCGGGTGCGCATGGTGTCGTTGGCATAGCGCAGATAGGCGCCGCCCAGCGGCAGCCCCTGGCGGTTGTTGGCGCGCGCGGAGTCGACCAGGCCGGTGTAGACCGGCAGGAGCTGATTGATCTTCCGTATCTCGTCGCGGGCGGAGGCCGAGCCCCCGGTATTGGCGGCGGCGCTCACCAGCAGCTTGGAGGCGGTGTCGATGTCCCGCACATACCGCCGGCGGACCTGGGCGGGCTCCTGGCCGCCCGCCAGGAAGCCACGGGTCGCCGTGGTGTCGGCGTCGGCCAGGGAGCGGTAGATCTGTGCCGCGTCGGCGCTCAGCGGCTGGCTGCGCTCGGCCACGGCGTCCGCCGCGGTCTGCCGGTCGGAGACCTGCCAGGCCGTGACCGCGCCGAACGCGACCACCAGCGCGGCCAGCACCGCTCCGATGACGCGCAGCCGGCCGGGCTCGGTCGTCGCCGCC
>NZ_JAHLEM010000957.1 GCF_018883605.1 Streptomyces niphimycinicus
CGGCGGGCGGCCGGGCGGCGGGCCCGTGGGCTCCCCGGTCACCGGCGTACGGACCTCCCACGGCACGGTCAGCGCCCCCGCCGTCCTGAACGCGGCGGGCACCTGGGCCGGTGCGGTGGCGGGGCTCGCGGGCGTCGAGCTGCCGGTGCTGCCGCGCCGGGGCTTCGTCCTCGTCACCGAACCCCTGCCGCCCGCGACCGTACGGCACAAGGTCTACGCGGCCGACTACGTGGACGCGGTGGCCAGTTCGGACGCGGAGCTTCAGGCGTCGCCGGTCGTGGAGGGCACGGGCGGCGG
>NZ_JAHLEM010000958.1 GCF_018883605.1 Streptomyces niphimycinicus
TGCCGGTGCTGCCGCGCCGGGGCTTCGTCCTCGTCACCGAACCCCTGCCGCCCGCGACCGTACGGCACAAGGTCTACGCGGCCGACTACGTGGACGCGGTGGCCAGTTCGGACGCGGAGCTTCAGGCGTCGCCGGTCGTGGAGGGCACGGGCGGCGGCACGGTGCTGATCGGCTCGACCCGGGAGCGGGTCGGCTTCGACCGGCGGCCGTCCCCCGCCGCCCTGCGGGCGCTGGCCCGGGGCGCCATCGGGCTGTTCCCGGTGCTGGCGTCGGTGCGGGCGATGCGCGTGTACGCGGGCTTCCGGCCGTACTGCCCCGACCATCTGCCGGTCATCGGCCCCGACCCGCGCGCCCCCGGGCTGTGGCACGCCTGCGGCCACGAGGGCGCGGGCATCGGTCTCGCGGCGGGGACGGGGAAGTTGATCGCACAGGCCCTGACCGGGGCGACAGGCGAGGCGACGGAGCTGGACCTGACGCCGTTCGCCCCCGAACGCTTCGCAGCCGAAGGAGGGCGCGCATGAGCCACGCGAGAAGTGAGTGCGGCACCCGTAGTGGAGCGCCGTCGTACCGGCTGACCTTCGACGGCGCGGCGGTCACTGCGCTGCCCGGGCAGAGCGTGGGCGCGGCGCTGATGGCCGCCGGGATCGTGTCCTGGCGGACGACGCGGCGGGAGGGCAGGCCGCGCGGGCTGTTCTGCGGGATCGGGGTGTGCTTCGACTGCCTGATCACCGTGGATGGGCGCCCCGGGCAGCGGGCCTGTCTGGTCCCGGCACGGGACGGGATGCGACTGTCGGCGGAGGGCGGCGACGGCGAAGGCGACGGCGAAGGCGGCGGTGATGGCGATGTCGACTGATCCGCCGATGTATGACGTGGCCGTCGTGGGCGCGGGGCCCGCCGGGCTCTCCGCCGCCGTCGGCGCCGCCGAGGCGGGCCTGGACGTGGCGCTCATCGACGCGGGCCGGCTGCCCGGCGGCCAGTACTGGCGCCACGACGACGAACACCCCCCGCACCCCGGCCACCGCGACGGGCGGCTCTTCGCCCGCCTCCGCGCCCGGCTGCACCACCAGCGCCGCCTCGGCCGCCTCCACTACCTCCCCGGCCATCAGGTCTGGCTGATCGACCGCCCCCGCCCGGACACCGGGCCGTTCACCCTGCGCCTGAACGGGCCGTACGACACCGCCCCCGTCGAGCGGGACCGGGTGCGCGCCCGCGCCCTGGTGCTCTGCTGCGGCACCCACGACCGCCAACTGCCGATTCCCGGCTGGGACTTGCCCGGGGTGATGGCGGCCGGAGGCGTCCAGGCGCTGCTGAAGGGGCATCGGACGGCGGCGGGCAGCAGGGCGGTGGTCGCGGGCACGGGCCCGTTCCTGCTGCCGGTGGCGACGGGTCTGGCTCAGGCGGGTGTACGCGTCCTCGCCGTATGCGAGGCCAACCCGGTGCACGGCTGGCTGCGCCACCTGGGCGGGGCGGCGCGGGTGCCCGCCAAGTCCGCCGAGGCGCTGCGGTACGCGGCGCTGATGGCCCGCCACCGCATCCCGTACCGGACACGGGCCGCGGTGACCGAGATCCTGGGCGAGGACCGGGTGCGCGGGGTGCGGCTCGACAGTGGCGAGGTGCTCGAGGCCGATCTGGTGGCGCTGGGCTGGGGGTTCACCCCCGCCCTCGAACTGCCCCTGATGGTCGGCGCCGACACCCGGCGCGACCTCGACGGCTCCCTCGTCGCCGTGGTCGACACCCATCAGCGCACCACCGTCCCGGACGTCCTGGCCGCGGGGGAGACCACGGGCGTGGGCGGTGCCGCACTGGCCGTCGCCGAGGGACGGCTGGCCGCCCTGACCGTGGCGGCGGCCCACCGGCTGCCGGTCGATCCGCGCGCCGCGCGACGGCTGCGCGCCACGATCCGCCACGGCCGGGCCTTTGCCGCCGCCCTGCACGGCACCTACCCCGTGCCCGCCGGGTGGACGGATCGGTTGACCGAACGCACGGTGGTCTGCCGCTGCGAGGAGGTCACCTACGGGGAGCTGTGCCGCGCCCGTGACGAACTCGGCGCCGAGGACCCCCGCACCATGAAACTCCTGGCCCGCCCGGGGATGGGCTGGTGCCAGGGCCGGATCTGCGGGTTCGCCGTCGCCGCCGTCACCGCGTCGCTGACCGGCCGCCCGGCCACGGCGGAGGATCTACGGCCGCTCTCGGCCCGGCCGTTCGCGGCCCTGGTGACGCTGGGGGAACTGGCGGAGATGGCGGACGGGGACGAGGAGCCCGGAGCCGACGCGGCCGAGGAGTCCGGAGCCGACGGGGACGGCGAGCCCTGAGCCGACGGGGACGGGGAGCCCTGAGCCCCCGCCCCCACCCATCGCGCAGATGCCAGCTTTCGTACCCGAATCGTTGGACGAATGCCACCTGACCGCCGTGTACCGGCTCGCAGATGCGGAGCTACCATCGGCGGATGCATACGTACCGGATCGGTGAGGCCGCGACCCTGATGGGGGTCAGCGCCGACACTCTGCGGCGCTGGGTCGACAGCGGACGGCTGGCCGCCGAACGGGACGAGCAGGGGCGCCGGATCATCCCGGGCCCGGCGCTCGCCGCGTTCGCCCGCGAGGTCGCCAGTAGCGCGGAGCGCGACAACCCCGGCTCCTCGGCCCGCAATCGCTTCTCGGGGATCGTCACCGAGGTGATCCTGGGCGATGTGTCCGCGCAGGTGGAGATCCAGGCCGGGCCGTTCCGCGTGGTGTCCATGATCAGCCGCGAGTCGGCGGAGGAGCTGAAGCTGGAGCCCGGCGTTCCGGCCGTCGCCGTCATCAAGTCGACCAACGTGGTCGTGGAAACCCCGTGAGCACGCGCACCGAGAGCGGCAGTGGCACAGGCGGCAGCGGCAGCAGAGGCAGAGAGGGAGAGACAGACTCCATGACGACCCGTTCCGTAACCGGATCCCGACCCCGACCCCGAGTCCGTTGGACCTGCCGTGCGGTGGGCGGTTTCGCGCTCGCCGCCATGGCACTCACCGCCTGCTCCTCGGGCGACTCCGGTGACTCCGGTGACTCCGCCAAGAAGTCCGACGCCGGCTCCTCCTCGAAGAAGCCGTCCGGCACGGTGACCGTGTTCGCGGCGGCCTCGCTGAAGGAGAGCTTCACCGCGCTGGGCAAGACCTTCGAGAAGGAACACCCCGGCACCAAGGTCTCCTTCAACTTCGGCGGCAGCGACGCCCTCGCGGCCAGCATCACCTCCGGCGCCCCCGCCGATGTCTTCGCCGCCGCGAGCCCGAAGACCATGAAGACCGTCACCGACGCCAAGGACGCCAAGGGCACCCCGGCCACCTTCGTCCGCAACCAGCTAGAGATCGCGACCCTCCCGGGCAACCCGAAGAAGATCGCGACGCTGAAGGACCTCACCCGCTCCGGGCTGAAGGTCGCGCTGTGCGCCAAGGAGGTGCCCTGCGGCTCGGCGGCCCAGAAGGCGCTGGACGCGTCCAAGCTGAAGCTCACCCCGGTCTCGTACGAGCAGGACGTCAAGGGCGCCCTGACCAAGGTGCAGCTCAAGGAGGTGGACGCCGCCGTCGTCTACAAGACCGATGTGAAGGCGGCGGGCGGCAACGTCGCGGGCGTGGAGTTCCCCGAGTCCGAGCAGGCCATCAACGACTATCCGATCGCCCTGCTGAAGAACGCCCCCAACGCCGAGGCGGCCACCGCCTTCATCGACCTGGTGAAGTCCGCGCAGGGCCAGAAGGTGCTCGGCGAGGCCGGTTTCCTCAAGCCGTGACGGAGCAGAAGTCCGGGCCGGTGCCGGACGTCGCCACTGGCCCGGCGGAGGTTCTGGACGGCGGTTCGCGCCGCCGGTCCGGAACCCCCCGCTTCCGGGCGGGGGTCCCGCTGCCGCTGCTGCTGCCCGCCCTCGGCGGCCTGGTCTTCCTGGTGCTTCCGCTGGTGGCGCTGCTGGTCCGCGCGCCCTGGCGGAGCCTGCCCGACCAGCTCACCAGCGCCGCCGTGTGGCAGGCGCTGCGGCTTTCGCTGATCACCGCGACCGCCGCCACCGCAGTGGCGCTGGTGCTGGGCGTGCCGCTGGCCTGGCTGCTGGCCCGCGCCCGGTTCCCCGGCCGCCGGCTGGTGCGCGCCCTGGTGACCCTGCCGCTGGTGCTGCCGCCGGTGGTGGGCGGGGTGGCGCTGCTGCTCGCGCTGGGCCGTAACGGGATCGTCGGCCGCTGGCTGGACTCGGCGTTCGGCATCACACTGCCGTTCACCACGGCGGGGGTGGTGGTCGCGGAGGCGTTTGTGGCGATGCCGTTCCTCGTGATCAGCGTCGAGGGCACGCTGCGGGCCGCCGATCCGCGCTACGAAGAGGCCGCCACGACCCTCGGCGCCTCCCGCTTCACCGCCTTCCGGCGCGTCACGCTGCCGATGGTCGCGCCCGGTGTGGCCGCGGGCGCGGTGCTGGCGTGGGCGCGGGCGCTGGGCGAGTTCGGCGCCACCATCACCTTCGCGGGCAACTTCCCGGGCCGTACGCAGACGATGCCGCTGTCGGTCTATCTCGCGCTCCAGAGCGACCCGGCCGCCGCCATCGCGCTCAGCCTCGTCCTGCTCGCCGTCTCCATCGCGGTCCTGGCCGGGCTGCGCGACCGCTGGATGGCCGCCTCATGACCACGGACACGTCTCCCGCCGAGAACGCGGGGCCGGGCGACCGCCGGACGGCCGCCTCATGACCACGGACACGACTCCCACCGAGGACGCCGGGCCGCGCACCGACGGCCTCGACGCCCGGCTCGTCGTGGACCGTGGCACCTTCCGCCTCGACCTGCGGCTGTCCGCCGCGCCCGGCGAGGTGGTCGCCCTGCTCGGGCCCAACGGCGCGGGCAAGACCACCGCCCTGCGCGCCCTGGCCGGACTCACCCCGCTCACCACGGGGGCGCTGCGGCTGGACGGCCGGACCCTGGAGGAGCCGGAGCGCAGGCTGAGGACCCCGCCCGAACACCGCCCGGTCGGCGTCGTCTTCCAGGACTATCTGCTCTTCCCCCATCTCACCGCGCTCGACAACGTGGCCTTCGGCCCGCGCTGCCACGGGGTGCCGAAGGCGGAGGCCCGCGCCCAGGCGGCCGACTGGCTGGCGCGGATGGGCCTGACCGACCGCGCGGGCGCCAAACCCCGCGCCCTGTCCGGCGGCCAGGCCCAGCGGG
>NZ_JAHLEM010000096.1 GCF_018883605.1 Streptomyces niphimycinicus
GGCTCCGCCCCGGAACCCGGCCGGACGACCTGGACGGCGCGGGGGTCCGCCCGTTCACCGGCCGGCGGCTCGTCCACCGCGCGACAGGTGGCGCGGTCGAGGCCCTGGCGGATGAGCTGATCGCGGCGGCGGTTGGCACGTCGCCCCCGGGGTCCGGGGGCGGAGCCCCCGGCAGCGGGAAGGGGCGGGGAGGGGAAAGAACAGCCGGAGCCCGTCCGCGAGTAGTGTCGCCGCATGCGGATAGGGGAGTTGGCGAAGGCCACCGGTGCCACCACCCGGGCCCTGCGCTTCTACGAGGAGCGAGGGCTGCTGAGTTCCACCCGCGCGGTCAACGGCTACCGGATCTACGACGAGCAGGCGATCCAGCGGGTGGCCAACATCCGCTATCTGCTGGACGCCGGGCTCACGCTGGAGGACATCGAGCACTTCGGTGCCTGCCTGGACGGCGATCTGCCGGGCAGCCGCCCCTCCGAGGCCATGCTGAACGTCGGGCGCCGCCGCCTGAGCGTGCTGGACGACCGCATCGCCACCCTCGCGCGGGTGCGCGCGGAGCTCGCCGAGCGGCTGGCCATCGCCTCGGGCGACCGGGCCGCGATCACTCCGTCGTCCGGCTGAGCAGCCAGGACACCAGCGCGCGTACGGCGCCGGAGAGTACGGCGGCGGTGAGGGTGAGGAGGGCGGGGCGGCGGCGGTTCGGCATCGTTGACCTCTTTCGGGAAACCGGCTCTCGGGAAACCGGCTTTCGTGAAACCGGCGAAGGCGCCGGGGGTACGTTTCACGATGTGCGGGCTCTGGGGCGTTGCGGCAGCCCGCACGCGTTGCAGGGCGGCCGCAACGGGGGAGGGGCGACCCATGGAGGACGGACCCGTCGGCGGGGAGCTGGTGCCGGAGCCGGGGGCGGCGCGGCGGATCGGGGATCTGAAGCCGATCCCCGAGCAGGTGAGACCCGAGTGCCGGGCGCTGGCGGAGAGCCTGCGGGAGCTGTTCGGCGCGGTCGGGGTGTCGCTGCGGGTCTTCGCCGTACGGCTGCACTACGACGCCGGGACCGTCTCGCGCTATCTGAACGGGACCGTGGTGCCGCCCGCCGAATTCGTGGACCAGCTCCTCACCCATGCCGCCAAGGCCACCGGACGGCCCTCCTCGGCCGAGGTGATGGCCCATGTGCACACCCTGCAACGGCGGGCGTTGCAGGCCACCAACAAGGTCGGCTGGGAGCTTCAGCGGCTGCGCGACCAGCTCGCCGACGCCGACCGGCAGCGCCAGCAGGCCGAGGTGCGCGCGGACGCGCTCTCGGAGGCGTTGCTGGTACGGAAACAGCGCATCGCGGAGATGGAGGTCGAGCAGCGGCGGATCGCGGTCGCGGCGGCGGACCGCGAGGCCCGGAGCGCGGAGCTGGACCGCCTTCGGCAGGAGCGTGCGGACCTGACGGCCGAACGGGACCGGCTGCGGGAAGAAGTCGCCCGCCTTCAGGACGCGTTGACCCAGGCCCGGCGGCAGGCGCTGGACGCCGAGCGCCGGTGCGAGGCGCTGGAACACCAGCTCCAGACCGAGGAGGAGGCGGCCGGGGCGAAGGCCGCCGCCGAGGACCCGGTCTCGCACCGGCTGTGGCTCGCCGAGGAGCAGGCCATCGCCGCGGAGGAGCGGGCCCGGCGGCTGGAATGGGAGCTGGCGGCGTTACGGGGCGGCGACGCCGACCCACCGGCCCGCCGTAAGGCGACCGGCGACCGGTCCGGCGACGCCGACCCGCCGGTGCCGCGGAGCGCGGCCGGTGACCGGCCCCGCGGCCGCACACCGGTCGACTCCGGACAGGTCCCCGCCGTCTGGGACGGGGTGCCGCGGCGCAACCCGCGGTTCACCGGGCGGGACGCTCTGCTCACCGAGGCGTACGACCGGCTGGACGCCGCCCCCGCCGACACCGCCGTGGTCGCCCTCGTCGGGCCACCGGGCATCGGCAAGTCTCAGCTCGCCGCCGAGTACGCCCACCGCTTCGCCGCCGGGTACGACGTCGTCTGGTGGAGCACCGTGGATGGGCGGCCCGCGCTGGAGGAGCGGCTCGCCGCGCTGGCCCCCGTGCTGGTGAGGGTTCCCGGGGACGTCGGCGTCCGTCGGGACGCGAAGGACGCGGACCTGGCCCGGGCCGCGCTGGAGGCGCTGCGCCGGGGCGATCCGTACCGGCGCTGGCTCGTCGTCCTGGACGACGCCGACGACCCGGAGGCCATCGTCGACCTGCTGCCCGCCGGGCGCGGCCATGTGCTGATCACTTCGCGGAACCGGGCGTGGGGCGCCCATGACGCCGATCTGCTGGATGTGCGGCCGCTGAGCCGCGAGGAGAGCGTCGCGTTCGTCCGCCGCCGCGCGCCCCGGCTCGACGACGGCGCGGCGGCGCTGCTCGCGGAGGCGGTGGAGGACCATCCGCTGATGCTTGATCAGACGGCGGGCTGGCTGGACGAGTCGACCGGGCCCATCGGCGACTACATCGAGGCGCTGCGCGCGGGCAGGACCAAGGACGTGGGCCTGAAGCGCGCGGCCGCGTATCCGCTGGCGTACCCGGTGGTGCTGGGCATCCAGCTCAACCAGCTCAGGGAGACCGCCCCGGCGGCCGCCGAACTGCTCCGGCTGTGCGCGTTCTTCGCGCCCGGGCCCGTCCCGCTGGAGCTGCTGCGGGCCGCACTGCTGCGGGTGCTGTCCGCCCCGCTGGCCGAGTTGCTGGACGACGACCTGCGGTGGCACGCGACGATCGGCGTGCTCACACAGAACTCGGTGGCGCGTCTGGAACCCGGCGCGCTGCGCCTGCCCCGCGCCCTGCGGCAGGCCGTAGGAGCGTCGATCGACGCCGACGATCACCAGATATATGCCCAGGTTGTCCGCCTGGCGCTGCGGGAGGCGGACCCCGGCACCCCCGACGACCCCACCGCCTGGCCGCGCTACGCCGACCTCGTCCCGCATCTGGAGCCCTCGGGAATGCTGGACGGGCGGCGCTTCGAGGGGCAGTTCACGATCGTCAACGCCCTGCGGTACCTGGCGCTGAGCGGCGCGTACCGGGACGGCATCCGGCTCGCCGAGCGGGCCGCGCGGGGCTGGGCGGGCATGAAGGCCGCGTGGTCGTTCGTCCCCGGCCATACCGCCCTGTTGCGCGCGGTGGGCGAGTACGCGGAGGCCGAACAGCTCGACCGCTCGCTTCTCAATCACAAGAAGGACTGGTCCCGGATGGTCGTGACGGCGGACCTGGCGGCCGATCTGCGGGGGCTGGGGTCGTACGAGGAGGCGCTCCGCCATGACGAGGCGGTGGTCCACTGGCTGGCGGAGCATCCTCATCTGGAGGACAGGCCGGCCCTGCGCGCCCATCGAAGTCTGGCCGCCTCACTCCGTGCGCTCGGGCGCTACGAGCAGGCGGGCCGGACCGACGCGGCGGCGCTGGCCCGCTGCCAGGACACCCTGGGCGAGCGGCACCCTCAGACGCTCACCACCATGACCGCTCATGGCTGGGATCTGCGGCTGGGCGGCCACCACGTCGAGGCGCTGCGGCTCCAAGTCCGCGCCGTCGACCGGCACCGCGAGGTCCTGGGAGCCGACCATCCGGACACCCTGGCCGCCGAGCATCTGCTGGCGCTCTGCGAACTCTCCCGCGGGGACACCGCCACGGATCGGCTGGACGAGGCACTGGCCCGAGCCCGGCGACTGCTCGAGGAGGACGCGCCGCTGACCCTGATGATCGCCTCCAGTCGCGCATGCGCCCACCGGCGTTACGGCGACGTCGAGCAGGCAGCGGCCTTCGCCGCCGCCGTGGCGGACGCCTACCGCGCGAGGCTGGGGCCCGGGCATCCGTACGCGCTCGGCACCGCGGCCAATCACGCCTGCGCCCTTATGGCCCTCGGTGACCGCGAGTCGGCGCCGGGAGCACTGGAGGAGGCCCTCCCCAAGATGACCGCCGCGGTGGGGGAGGACCACCCCTGGACACTGGGGACCGCCGTCAACACGGCCGCCGCCCACCAGCTCATGGGCGACCACACGAACGCCTGTGCGGTGAGCCGGGAGGCCGCGCTGCGGGCCGAGGCGGTGCTGGGCCCGCGGCACCCGCTCACCCTGACGGCGCGGCTCGCGCTCGCCGCCGATCTGTGGGCGATCGAAGGCGGCCAGGACGAGGCACGCACCATCAGGAAGATGGCTATCGACATCCTTGAAGCCCAGTTGGGGCCGCAACACCCCCAGGTGCTGGCGGCCCGTCAGCGCCACCGCCCCGTCTGGGACTTCGAGCCGCTGCCCATGTGACCGTAAGGGCTCCCAGAACGGCCAAAAGGCCCGGCCCCGCGCTGCGCGGGACCGGGCCTTCCGGGTGGAACGGGGTGGATCAGACGGGGTGGATCAGATCTCGAAGACCTCGTTCACCAGCGCCTGCTGCTCCGACTGGTGCCGCTTGTTCGACCCCACCGCGGGCGAGGACGAGTGCGGACGGGAGACCCGGACCAGGCGCTCGGCGGCGGGGATGTCCGCGCCGACCGACAGCTCCAGGTGGTCGATCAGGTTGAGCGCGACGAACGGCCAGGCACCCTGGTTGGCCGGCTCCTCCTGCGCCCACACGAACTTCTCCACACCCGAGTACTTGGCGATCTCGGCCTGGAGCTCCTTGCCCGGCAGCGGGTACAGCCGCTCCAGGCGGATGATCGCCGTGTCGTTCGCACCGCGCTTGTCCCGCTCCGCGACCACGTCGTAGTAGACCTTGCCGGAGCAGAAGACCACCTTGCGCACCCCGGCCGGGTCGACGGTCTCGTCGCCGATCACCGGACGGAAGGAGCCGCTCAGGAACTCGTCGGTCTTCGACGCCGCGGCCTTCAGACGCAGCATCGACTTCGGGGTGAAGACGACCAGCGGCTTGTGGTGCGGGTTGTGGACCTGCCAGCGCAGCAGGTGGAAGTAGTTCGACGGCAGCGTCGGCGCGGCGACCGTCATGTTGTTCTGCGCGCAGAGCTGGAGGAAGCGCTCGATACGGGCCGACGAGTGGTCCGGCCCCTGGCCCTCGTAACCGTGCGGCAGCAGCAGCGTGACACCAGAGGTCTGGCCCCACTTCTGCTCGGCCG
Source organism: Streptomyces niphimycinicus (assembly GCF_018883605.1). Classification (GTDB taxonomy): domain Bacteria; phylum Actinomycetota; class Actinomycetes; order Streptomycetales; family Streptomycetaceae; genus Streptomyces; species Streptomyces niphimycinicus. The sequence continues at coordinate 5,076 of NZ_JAHLEM010000096.1, forward strand.
AGGAGATGAACTCGTCCACGATGGTCTGCGCGCCGTTGACGAAGTCACCGAACTGCGCTTCCCACATGACCAGCGCGTTCGGACGGGCCAGCGAGTAGCCGTACTCGAAGCCCATCGCCGCGTACTCGCTGAGCAGCGAGTCGTAGATGTTGTACCGCGCCTGGTCCTCGGTGAGGTACAGCAGCGGGGTGTAGTCGTCGCCGGTCTCGCGGTCCACCAGCACCGCGTGGCGCTGGCCGAAGGTGCCGCGGCGGGAGTCCTGGCCGGCGAGCCGGACCGGGGTGCCCTCCATCAGCAGCGAGCCGATGGCGAGGGTCTCGCCCATGCCCCAGTCGATCGAGTCGTCCTCGATCATCGCCGCGCGCCGCTGGAGCTGCGGGAACAGCCGCGGGTGGACGGTGATCCGGTCGGGGGTGTTGACCTGGGACTCGGCGATCCGCTTGACGACCTCCTGGGAGACGGCCGTCTGGACCGTGACCGGGAACTCCGCCTGCGGCTCGGGGACCTCGGCCGGGGCCGGGGCCGAGACCGCGTCGCGGACCTCGGTGAAGACCTTCTCCAACTGGCCCTGGAAGTCCTGAAGCGCCTGCTCGGCCTCTTCCAGGGTGATGTCGCCGCGCCCGATCAGCGACTCGGTGTAGAGCTTGCGCACCGAGCGCTTCTTGTCGATCAGGTCGTACATCAGCGGCTGGGTGAAACCGGGGTTGTCGGTCTCGTTGTGGCCGCGGCGGCGGTAGCAGATCAGGTCGATGACCACGTCCTTGTTGAACGCCTGGCGGAACTCGAAGGCGAGCCGCGCGACGCGCACGACGGCCTCCGGGTCGTCGCCGTTCACATGGAAGATCGGCGCCTCGATCATGCGCGCGACGTCCGTGGCGTACATCGAGGAGCGGGACGCGGCCGGGGCGGCGGTGAAGCCGACCTGGTTGTTGATCACGATGTGCACGGTGCCGCCGGTGCGGTAGCCGCGCAACTGCGACATGTTCAGCGTCTCGGCGACCACACCCTGGCCCGCGAAGGCCGCGTCGCCGTGGAGGGCGACGGGCAGCACCGTGAAGTCGGTGCCGGCCTTGCCGATGATGTCCTGCTTGGCGCGGACGACGCCCTCCAGGACCGGGTCCACGGCCTCCAGGTGGGAGGGGTTCGCGGTCAGCGAAACCTTGATCTGCTCGCCGTCCAGGCCGGTGAAGGTGCCCTCGGCGCCCAGGTGGTACTTGACGTCGCCGGAGCCGTGCATGGACTTCGGGTCGAGGTTGCCCTCGAACTCGCGGAAGATCTGCGCGTACGACTTGCCGACGATGTTGGCCAGCACGTTGAGCCGGCCGCGGTGGGCCATGCCCACGACGACCTCGTCCAGGCGCGACTCGGCGGCCGCGTCCAGCACCGCGTCCAGCAGCGGGATGACGGACTCGCCGCCCTCCAGGGAGAACCGCTTCTGGCCGACGTACTTGGTCTGGAGGAACGTTTCGAACGCCTCGGCCGCGTTGAGCCGCCGCAGGATGCGCAACTGCTCCTCGCGCTCCGGCTTGTCGTGGCTGCGCTCGACGCGGTCCTGGATCCACTTGCGCTGCTTGGGGTCCTGGATGTGCATGAACTCGATGCCGGTGGTGCGGCAGTACGAGTCGCGCAGCACACCCAGGATGTCGCGCAGCTTCATCATGGTCTTGCCCGCGAAACCGCCGACCGCGAACTCGCGCTCCAGGTCCCACAGGGTGAGCCCGTGCTCGATGATGTCCAGGTCGGGGTGCTTGCGCTGGCGGTACTCCAGCGGGTCGGTGTCGGCCATGACATGGCCGCGGACCCGGTAGGAGTGGATCAGGTCGAAGACCCGCGCCGCCTTGGTGACATCGTCGTCGTGGCTGACGTCGATGTCCTTGAGCCAGCGGACCGGCTCGTAGGGGATGCGCAGCGCCTTGAAGATCTCGTCGAAGAAGTCGTTCTCGCCGAGCAGCAACTGGTTCATGATCCGCAGGAACTCGCCGGAGGCGGCGCCCTGGATCACCCGGTGGTCATAGGTGCTGGTCAGCGTCATGACCTTGGCGATGCCCAGCTTGTTCAGGGTGTCCTGGGAGGTGCCCTGGAACTCGGCGGGGTACTCCATGGCGCCGACGCCGACGATCAGGCCCTGTCCGGGCATCAGCCGCGGCACCGAGTGGACGGTGCCGATGCCGCCGGGGTTGGTCAGGGAGGCCGTGACGCCGGTGAAGTCGTCCATCGTCAGCTTGCCCGAGCGGGCGCGGCGCACGATGTCCTCGTACGCCTGCCAGAACTCGAAGAAGTTGAGCGTCTCGGCCTTCTTGATCGCGGCCACGACGAGCTGGCGGTCACCGTTGGGCTTGACCAGGTCGATGGCGAGACCGAGGTTGATGTGCTCGGGCTTGACCAGGGTCGGCTTGCCGTCCTTCTCGGTGAACGAGTGGTTCATCGAGGGCATCGCCTTCAGCGCCTGCACCATGGCGTAGCCGATCAGGTGCGTGAAGGACACCTTGCCGCCACGGGCGCGCTTGAGGTGGTTGTTGATGACGATGCGGTTGTCGAACAGCAGCTTGACCGGGACCGCACGGACCGAGGTGGCCGTCGGCAGCTCCAGCGACGCGTTCATGTTCTTCGCCACGGCGGCGGACGGGCCGCGCAGCGTGACCAGCTCGGGGCCGACGGAGGGCGCGGCGGGCTCCTTCTTGGAGGCCGTCGGCTCGGCCGGGGTCGGCTTGACCGGAGCGGGCTTGGCCGGGGCCGCCGGAGCCGCCGGGGCGGCCTTCGCGGCGGGG
>NZ_JAHLEM010000960.1 GCF_018883605.1 Streptomyces niphimycinicus
CAATTTTTGCTTGTTCCTTCGGCCGGTCCCGGTGAACCATGCGGTGAGTGTGGGTGACGGGGTACGGGTCGTTGTTTGAGAACTGCACAGTGGACGCGAGCATCTGTGGCCAAGTTTTTAAGGGCGCACGGTGGATGCCTTGGCACCAGGAACCGATGAAGGACGTGGGAGGCCGCGATAGGCCCCGGGGAGCTGTCAACCGAGCTTTGATCCGGGGGTGTCCGAATGGGGAAACCCGGCAGTCGTCATGGGCTGTCACCCATACCTGAACACATAGGGTATGTGGAGGGAACGCGGGGAAGTGAAACATCTCAGTACCCGCAGGAAGAGAAAACAACCGTGATTCCGGGAGTAGTGGCGAGCGAAACTGGATGAGGCTAAACCGTATGTGTGTGATACCCGGCAGGGGTTGCGCATGCGGGGTTGTGGGAGTGCTCTTGATCGGTCTGCCGGCTGGTCGGTGAGTCAGAAATTGTTGATGTAGGCGAAGGGCATGCGAAAGGCCCGGCGTAGAGGGTAAGACCCCCGTAGCTGAAATGTCAGCAACTTGCTTGAGTATTTCCCAAGTAGCACGGGGCCCGAGAAATCCCGTGTGAATCTGGCGGGACCACCCGCTAAGCCTAAATATTCCCTGGTGACCGATAGCGGATAGTACCGTGAGGGAATGGTGAAAAGTACCGCGGGAGCGGAGTGAAATAGTACCTGAAACCGTGTGCCTACAAGCCGTGGGAGCGTCGGACATCAGC
>NZ_JAHLEM010000961.1 GCF_018883605.1 Streptomyces niphimycinicus
GACTTCAGTCGTCTGCCGGCGGCTGGGTGAGTCAGAAACCATTGCGATAGGCGAAGGACATGCGAAAGGTCCGGCGTAGAGGGTAAGACCCCCGTAGCTGAAATCGTGATGGCTTGCTTGTCTATTTCCCAAGTAGCACGGGGCCCGAGAAATCCCGTGTGAATCTGGCGGGACCACCCGCTAAGCCTAAATATTCCCTGGTGACCGATAGCGGATAGTACCGTGAGGGAATGGTGAAAAGTACCGCGGGAGCGGAGTGAAATAGTACCTGAAACCGTGTGCCTACAAGCCGTGGGAGCGTCGGACATCAGCTTGCTGGTGTCTCGTGACTGCGTGCCTTTTGAAGAATGAGCCTGCGAGTTTGCGGTGTGTTGCGAGGTTAACCCGTGTGGGGAAGCCGTAGCGAAAGCGAGTCCGAATAGGGCGTTAGAGTAGCGCGCTCAAGACCCGAAGCGGAGTGATCTAGCCATGGGCAGGTTGAAGCGGAGGTAAGACTTCGTGGAGGACCGAACCCACCAGGGTTGAAAACCTGGGGGATGACCTGTGGTTAGGGGTGAAAGGCCAATCAAACTCCGTGATAGCTGGTTCTCCCCGAAATGCATTTAGGTGCAGCGTCGTGTGTTTCTTGCCGGAGGTAGAGCACTGGATAGGCGATGGGCCCTACCGGGTTACTGACCTTAGCCAAACTCCGAATGCCGGTAAGTGAGAGCGCGGCAGTGAGACTGTGGGGGATAAGCTCCATGGTCGAGAGGGAAACAGCCCAGAGCATCGACTAAGGCCCCTAAGCGTACGCTAAGTGGGAAAGGATGTGGAGTCGCAGAGACAACCAGGAGGTTGGCTTAGAAGCAGCCATCCTTGAAAGAGTGCGTAATAGCTCACTGGTCAAGTGATTCCGCGCCGACAATGTAGCGGGGCTCAAGCGTACCGCCGAAGTCGTGTCATTGCAGCATGTGGTCCAACGACCGTTGTGATGGGTAGGGGAGCGTCGTGTGCCGGGTGAAGCAGCCGTGTAAGCGAGTTGTGGATGGTTCACGAGTGAGAATGCAGGCATGAGTAGCGATACACACGTGGGAAACGTGTGCGCCGATTGACTAAGGGTTCCTGGGTCAAGCTGATCTGCCCAGGGTAAGTCGGGACCTAAGGCGAGGCCGACAGGCGTAGTCGATGGACAACCGGTTGATATTCCGGTACCCGCTTTGAAGCGCCAACGTCGAACCAGGCGATGCTAAGTCCGTGAAGCCGCCCTGATCTCTTCGGAGTTGAGGGGAGTGGTGGAGCCGACGGTCCAGACCTGTAGTAGGTGAGTGATGGGGTGACGCAGGAAGGTAGTCCAGCCCGGGCGGTGGTTGTCCCGGGGTAAGGGTGTAGCCCGAGGAGTAGGTAAATCCGTTCCTCTTTAGGGGTGAGACCTGATGCCGAGCCGATTGTGGTGAAGTGGATGATCCTATGCTGTCGAGAAAAGCCTCTAGCGAGTTTCATGGCGGCCCGTACCCTAAACCGACTCAGGTGGTCAGGTAGAGAATACCGAGGCGTTCGGGTGAACTATGGTTAAGGAACTCGGCAAAATGCCCCCGTAACTTCGGGAGAAGGGGGGCCATTGCTGGTGATGGGATTTTCTCCTTGAGCTGGTGGTGGCCGCAGAGACCAGCGAGAAGCGACTGTTTACTAAAAACACAGGTCCGTGCGAAGCCGTAAGGCGATGTATACGGACTGACGCCTGCCCGGTGCTGGAACGTTAAGGGGACCGGTTAGTCACATTTCGGTGTGGCGAAGCTGAGAACTTAAGCGCCAGTAAACGGCGGTGGTAACTATAACCATCCTAAGGTAGCGAAATTCCTTGTCGGGTAAGTTCCGACCTGCACGAATGGCGTAACGACTTCTCGACTGTCTCAACCATAGGCCCGGTGAAATTGCACTACGAG
>NZ_JAHLEM010000962.1 GCF_018883605.1 Streptomyces niphimycinicus
GCGAAGCTGAGAACTTAAGCGCCAGTAAACGGCGGTGGTAACTATAACCATCCTAAGGTAGCGAAATTCCTTGTCGGGTAAGTTCCGACCTGCACGAATGGCGTAACGACTTCTCGACTGTCTCAACCATAGGCCCGGTGAAATTGCACTACGAGTAAAGATGCTCGTTTCGCGCAGCAGGACGGAAAGACCCCGGGACCTTTACTATAGCTTGATATTGGTGTTCGGTTCGGCTTGTGTAGGATAGGTGGGAGACTGTGAAGCATTGACGCCAGTTAGTGTGGAGTCATTGTTGAAATACCACTCTGGTCGTGCTGGATGTCTAACCTGGGTCCGTGATCCGGATCAGGGACAGTGTCTGGTGGGTAGTTTAACTGGGGCGGTTGCCTCCTAAAGGGTAACGGAGGCGCCCAAAGGTTCCCTCAGCCTGGTTGGCAATCAGGTGTTGAGTGTAAGTGCACAAGGGAGCTTGACTGTGAGACCGACGGGTCGAGCAGGGACGAAAGTCGGGACTAGTGATCCGGCGGTGGCTTGTGGAAGCGCCGTCGCTCAACGGATAAAAGGTACCCCGGGGATAACAGGCTGATCTTCCCCAAGAGTCCATATCGACGGGATGGTTTGGCACCTCGATGTCGGCTCGTCGCATCCTGGGGCTGGAGTCGGTCCCAAGGGTTGGGCTGTTCGCCCATTAAAGCGGTACGCGAGCTGGGTTTAGAACGTCGTGAGACAGTTCGGTCCCTATCCGCTGTGCGCGTAGGAGTCTTGAGAAGGGCTGTCCCTAGTACGAGAGGACCGGGACGGACGAACCTCTGGTGTGCCAGTTGTTCTGCCAAGGGCATGGCTGGTTGGCTACGTTCGGGAGGGATAACCGCTGAAAGCATCTAAGCGGGAAGCCTGCTTCGAGATGAGGACTCCCACCCACTTGATGGGTTAAGGCTCCCAGTAGACGACTGGGTTGATAGGCCAGATATGGAAGCCGGGTAACTGGTGGAGTTGACTGGTACTAATAGGCCGAGGGCTTGTCCTCAG
>NZ_JAHLEM010000963.1 GCF_018883605.1 Streptomyces niphimycinicus
GCGGCCGTACGAGTGCCCGCGGGCGCGCTCCTGGACGCCGGGGCCGCCGCCCACGGGGTGCGCAGCTATATGGCGTTCGACGGCGGTGTCGAGGCCGAGCCGGTGCTCGGCAGCCGGGCCACGGATGTGCTCTCCGGGCTGGGCCCGGCGCCGCTCGTGGACGGCGCGGTGCTGCGGCTCGGGCCGCCGGGCGGGCCCGCGCCCGGTGTGGACGGGGCGCCGCATCGGGGCGTCGTACCGGAACTGGTGCTTCCGGTGGTGCTCGGCCCGCGCGACGACTGGTTCACCCCGGCGGGGCTGCGCACCCTCACCACCGGGGCCTTCCGGGTCTCGGCCGCGAGCAACCGGATCGGGCTGCGGACCGAGGGCCCTTCGCTGGAGCGGGCGAAGGACGGTGAGCTGGCCAGTGAGGGGATGGCGCTCGGCGCGCTCCAAGTGCCGCCGGACGGACGGCCGGTGCTCTTCCTGGCCGACCATCCGACGACCGGCGGCTACCCGGTCGTGGGCGTCGTGCCGGAGCCGTATCTGGCCGCCGCCGCGCAGGCCGTCCCCGGCACGCCGGTGCGGTTCACACCGCTGGGCCGGGCCTCCTGGGGACCGCCTGCGAGGCGGAGCGGCGCGGACGGGCCTGAGAAGCCGCCCGGCGGATCTTGACGCCTGCGGCGGGCCGCTCCCCTCCCCGCCCCTTCCCTCAACTGGGGCTCCGCCCCAGACCCCGGGTCCAGGGGTCCAGGGGCGGCGCCTCCGCCGCATGGTCCGCCGGACTCCCCGTAACCGGCCCTGGCCCGGGCAGGACCCGGCAGTCCCTGAGCGGCCTCGATGAAGTCCGGTGCGGTTCGGGTGCGCTCCGAAGGGGCGCGGGGCTGTGTCGATATGGGGCTCCGCCACGCGGGCGCGATCAGCCACGACACAGCCGAGGATGAACGACCGCACCTCGCGGCACTTCCCGCGGAGCGCTTAGCGGGCCCGCCGTGCGCCGACCCGCTCCCTGCGCTGCGCCTTGCGGCGCAGGGCGCGGCGCTCCTCCTCACCGACGCCGCCCCAGACCCCGTGGGTCATCCCGGTCTCCAGCGCGTACTCCAGGCATTCCTGGATCACCGGA
>NZ_JAHLEM010000964.1 GCF_018883605.1 Streptomyces niphimycinicus
CGGGCCCGCCGTGCGCCGACCCGCTCCCTGCGCTGCGCCTTGCGGCGCAGGGCGCGGCGCTCCTCCTCACCGACGCCGCCCCAGACCCCGTGGGTCATCCCGGTCTCCAGCGCGTACTCCAGGCATTCCTGGATCACCGGACAGCGGTGGCAGACCTCCTTGGCCCGCGCCTCCTGCTGCTGGGCGGCCGGGCCCGCCACCCCCACCGGGAAGAACAGCTCCGGGTCCTCGTGCGTGCATTCGGCCTTCTGCCACCAGGCCATGACTGCCCCTTCCGTGAACGACGGTGCTGTAAGCGCCCGCCGTCGGACTCACACGCATGGTTCGCGAGCGGGCGCCGCCCGGGAATCATGCGGGCGCGTCCTGGCGGGCTTCGATATGAGTCGGGTTTCCGATCGTGGCGGCGGCAAACGGATCCGAACAGGCCATGGCTCACACCGGGCATCCTCGGTGAGCCCCAGGAGCCGCCTCGGCCCGTCCCGGGGGCGTCGGTCCCGCCACGCCACGCGGTGAGCCCGGCGCCGGCCACCGGCGGTCAGCCCCCGGCCGCCTCCACAGAGCCGTAACCGCCGCCGCCCGGCGTGTGGACGACCAGGATGTCCCCCACTCCGACGTCCGTCGCGTCGCGGCCCTCCAGGTGGTCCACCGAACCGTCGGCGCGCTCGATCAGATTCGCGCCCAGCGCGCCCGGTTCACCGCCCGCCATGCCGTACGGAGGCACCCGGCGGTGGCCGGTGAGCAGGGCGACGGTCATCGGCTCCAGGAAGCGGATGCGGCGGGTGACGCCGTGGCCGCCGCGCCAGTGGCCGCGGCCGCCGCTGTCCGGGCGGATCGCGAAGCTCTCCACCCGCACCGGATAGCGCCACTCCAGCACCTCGGGGTCGGTCAGCCGGGAGTTGGTCATATGGGTCTGTACGGCGTCCGCGCCGTCGAAGCCGTCGCCGGCGCCGGAGCCGCTGGCGACCGTCTCGTAGTACTGGACGCGGTCATTGCCGAAGGTGACGTTGTTCATCGTGCCGGAGCCCTCGGCCTGGACGCCCAGGGCCGCGTACAGGGCGCCCGTGACGGCCTGGGAGGTCTCGACGTTCCCGGCGACCGTGGCCGCCGGGAAGACGGGCGCCAGCATGGAGCCCTCGGGGATGCGGACCTCAAGGGGCTTCAGACAGCCGCTGTTGAGCGGGATGTCCTCGGCGACCAGCGTCCGGAAGACATAGAGCACGGCCGCCATGACCACGGAACTGGGCGCGTTGTCGTTGCCCGGCCGCTGGGGCGAGGTGCCGGTGAAGTCCAGGAGGGCGCCGCGCGCCGCGCGGTCCACCGTAAGGGTGACGCGGATGACCGCCCCGCTGTCGGTCTCGTAGCGGTACGAGCCATCGCCGAGGCCGGTCAGGATGCGGCGCACCGACTCCTCGGCGTTGTCCTGGACGTGGCCCATATAGGCGTGCACGACATCGAGGCCGAACTGCCCGATCATCCGGCGCAGTTCCTGGATGCCCTTCTCGTTGGCGGCGATCTGGGCGCGCAGATCGGCGAGGTTGGCGTCCGGGGCGCGGGACGGATACGGCCCGCCGGTCAGCAGCTCACGGGTCTCCCGCTCCCGCAGCGCCCCGTCCCGTACCAGCAGCCAGTTGTCGAAGAGGACGCCCTCCTCCTGGATGGTGCGGCTGAAGGCGGGCATGGAGCCGGGGGTGATACCGCCGATCTCGGCGTGGTGGCCGCGCGAGGCGACGAGGAAGAGCAGCTCGTCCCCCGCCTCGTCGAAAACCGGGCTGACCACGGTGACATCCGGCAGATGGGTGCCTCCGTGGTACGGGTCGTTGATCGCGTACACATCGCCGGGGCGCATCGTGTCCCCGTTGCGCCGCAGCACCTCCTTGATGGACTCGCCCATGGAGCCCAAGTGCACCGGGATGTGCGGGGCGTTGGCGATGAGACTGCCCTCGGCGTCGAAGAGGGCGCAGGAGAAGTCGAGCCGCTCCTTGATGTTGACGGAGTGGGCGGTGTGCTCAAGGCGCACGCCCATCTGTTCGGCGATGGCCATGAAGAGGCTGTTGAAGACCTCCAGCATCACGGGGTCCACCTCGGTGCCGACCGCGGTGGTGCTCGGCCGCGGCCGGACCCGGGTGAGCAGCAGATGGCCGCTTTCGCCCGCGGTGGCCTGCCAGCCGGGGTCGACCACGGTGGTGGCGTCCTCCTCGGCGATGATCGCGGGCCCGGTGACCCGGTCCGACGGGCGCATACGGTCGCGTTCATACAGCGCGGTCCGCTGCCATCGCCCTTCCGCGAACATTCTTACGGTCGTCACGGGCGCCAGTACGCCCTCCCTGGGCGGCCGCTGAACGGCGTGGCCGCCGACGGGCCCGGACGCGCCGACCGCCTCCACCGACACCGCCTCCACGACCAGCGGCTTGTCCATGGTGAAGGCGTAGCGCGCGCGGTGCGCCCGGACGAAGTCCTCGGTCATCGCGGGGGCGGAGCCCAGCGGGACGGGGATGCTGGAGTCGGTGCCCGCGTACCGCAGATGGACCCGGGCGACGGTGTCCAGGGTGTCCTGCGGGACACCGTCCGCGAGCAGTTCGCCGCGGGTCCGGCCGGCCAGCCGCCCGCACAGCTCGCGCACGCGCTCCAGCGTCTCCTCGCCCAGCTCCGCCTCGACGGCCTGCTCGCGCATGGCGGTGGCGTCGGCCACCCCGATGCCGTACGCGGAGAGCACTCCGGCGAGCGGCGGCACGATCACCGTGCCGATGCCGAGCGCGTCGGCGACCGCGCAGGCGTGCTGGCCGCCCGCGCCGCCGAAGCTGGTGAGCGCGTAGCGGGTGACGTCACGGCCGCGCTGTACGGAGATCTTCTTGACCGCGTTGGCCATGTTGAGCACCGCGATGTCCAGGAAGCCCGCCGCGGCCTCCTCCGGTCCGCGCCGGTCGCCGGTGGCCTCCGCGATCTCCTCGGCGAGCGCGGCGAAGCGCTCCCGGACCGTCGCCGCGTCCAGCGGCCGGTCGGCGTGCGGGCCGAAGACCGCCGGGAAGTGGTCCGGCTGGATCCGGCCGAGCATCACATTCGCGTCGGTCACCGTCAGCGGGCCGCCGCGCCGGTAGCAGGCGGGACCGGGGACGGCCCCGGCCGAGTCCGGCCCCACGCGGTAGCGCCGGCCGTCGAAGTGGAGCACCGAACCGCCGCCCGCCGCCACGGTGTGGATGTTCATCATCGGGGCGCGCATCCGCACCCCGGCGACCTCGGTACCGAAAACGCGCTCGAACTCGCCCGCGTAGTGCGAGACATCGGTCGAGGTGCCGCCCATGTCGAAGCCGATGACGCGGTCGTGTCCGGCCTCGCCGGAGGAGCGCGCCATGCCCACCACACCGCCCGCCGGTCCGGACAGCACCGCGTCCTTGCCCCGGAAGTGCGCGGCCTCCCGCAGCCCTCCGTTGGACTGCATGAACATCAGCCGGATACCGCGCAGTTCGGCGGCCACGTCCTCCACATAGCGGCGCAGGATGGGTGAGAGGTACGCGTCGACCACGGTGGTGTCGCCGCGTGAGACCAGTTTCATCAGCGGGCTGACCTCGTGGGAGCAGCTCACCTGCGGGAAGCCGAGGTCGCGCGCCACCGCGGCGAGGGCCTGTTCGTGGGCGGCGTGCCGATAGCCGTGCAGCAGGACGACGGCGGCGCTGCGGAAGCCGTCGCGGTGGGCGGTGCGCAGCGCCTCGGCGGCGGCGTCCAGGTCCAGGGGGCGGACGACCTCGCCGTGGGCGTCCACCCGCTCGGGGATCTCCACCACCCGGTCGTACAGCGCCTCGGGGAGCAGGATGCGGCGGTCGAAGAGGCGGGGGCGGTTCTGGTACGCGATGCGCAGGGCGTCCCGGAAGCCTTCGGTGACGACGAGGACGGTCGGCTCGCCCGTGCGCTCCAGCAGGGCGTTGGTGGCGACCGTGGTGCCCATCTTGACGACGTCGATCATGTCGGCCGGGACCGGATCGCCGGGGCCGAGCCCCAGCGTCTGCCGGATCCCGGCGACAGCGGCGTCGGTATAGCGCTCGGGGTGGTGGGAGAGCAGCTTGCGGGTGACCAGGCGGCCGTCCGGACGCTTGCCGACGACGTCCGTGAAGGTTCCGCCCCGGTCGATCCAGAATTCCCAGCGCCCCGTCACCCCGCCATTGTCGCAGCGGGCGGCGGTGGGTCGGCGATGAGCGGATCGGCGGGCGGGTGGGACAGCGGCGCGGTGGGGGCGGGCTGCGCGGCGGCGGACAGGGGCGGGGGCGGCTCGGTGAGGGCGCCGGCGGG
>NZ_JAHLEM010000965.1 GCF_018883605.1 Streptomyces niphimycinicus
CGCCACGCCCTCCGCCGGCTTCGGCCCGAGCAGTCCGGGCGGTCCAGGCGGTCCAGGCGGTCCAGGCGAACCGAACGCACCAGCAGCGCCAGGCGGACCCGCCAGGCAAGGCGGCCCCGGCGGCGGCTCGCCCCAGGCGCCCCAGGCGCCGAAGCCCAAGCGCCGCCGTAAGACGCTCATCGTCGTCTCGGCCGCCGTCGCCACGCTGCTCGTTGCCGGGGTCGCCGCCCTCGTCGTGGTCAAGGGGCACGACGACAAGGGCGACAAGGGCGACCAGGCCAAGACCGACTACGACAAGATGACCCACACCCCGCCCGCCAACCCGGATGCCGCCAACTCCAAGGCGCCCACCGGTGGTTCGGGCGGCGCGCCCGATCCGTCCGCGACCAAGCTGGACACGACCGGCGATGTGCCCACCGAGTATCTGGGCGCCTGGGAGGGCGAGATCAAGGAGAGCGGCTCGTCCACCGGCAAGATCCGCCGGATCGTCCTCTCCCAGGGGCCGGTCGGCGCGTTCGTCGCCGAGACGCTGACCTCCGACTCGGACTCGTTCTGCCAGGACTCGGCCAAGCTCAAGTCGGCGGACAGCCTGCTGCTGATCGAGGACGACGAGGTCACCACCAGTATCCCCGAGGACAGTTGCAGCACGGTCGGCGAGCAGACCCTGCGGATAGGCAACGACGGCACCCTCGCCTGGAGCACCACGGACGGTTCCTACGAGGCGACGCTGCGCCCCTCGAAGCGCGGTGGCAAGCCGATCCCCTCCTCGTACGAGGGCACTTGGCTGGCGAAGGACGCGTTCGGGAAGCAGGACGCCACGCTGAAAATCACCATCAAGCAGGGCGCGATCGGCACCGCGGTGGCCCAAGAGGTCGCGGACAGTAAGAAGTACCACTGCGAGGGTGACCGGGTGCTGGCCTCGGTGGAGAAGGGCCTCGTGCTCAGCCCCTCGAAGTTCACCGGGGGGACCCCTAAGAATCTCTGCGGGCCCGGCACGTCACTGACGTTCACCTCTTCCGGACATGACAAGCTGCGTGTCGAGTATGACGACCCGGACGATTACAGCGATGAGACGATGACACAGACGTTCACCCGCCTCGACTGATCGGCCGATCGGCGCAGGGACTATCGGCACAGGGACAGGAGCCACACCGCGATGGAGAACCTCGGGGCCCAGGACCCGCGGTGGATCGGCGAGTACCGGCTGCTCGGCAAGCTCGGCGAGGGTGGAATGGGCCGGGTCTATCTCGCCCGCTCCGCCCGCGGCCGCACCGTCGCAGTGAAGCTCGTACAGGCCGAACTCGCACGACAGCCCGACTTCCGCGGTCGCTTCAAGCGGGAGGTGGAGGCGGCCACACGGGTCGGCGGCCAGTGGACCGCCCCCGTGCTCGACGCCGACACCGACGCCGAGGTGCCCTGGGTGGCCACCGGTTATATCGGCGGTCCGTCCCTGCACAGCGTCGTCGCCGAGGACTTCGGGGCGCTGCCCGAGCGCTCGCTGCGGATCCTGGCGAACGGACTGGCCCTCGCGCTGCGTGACATCCACGGCGCCGGGCTGATCCACCGCGACCTCAAGCCGTCCAACATCCTCATCACCATCGACGGTCCGCGCGTCATCGACTTCGGCATCGCGCGTGCCCTGGACGCCGTGGGCGCCACCACGGGCGGCAAT
>NZ_JAHLEM010000966.1 GCF_018883605.1 Streptomyces niphimycinicus
TGCCCTGGACGCCGTGGGCGCCACCACGGGCGGCAATCTGACGATGACCGGCGCGGTCGTCGGCTCGCCCGGGTTCATGTCGCCCGAGCAGGTGCGCGGCGAGCCGGTCACGGCCGCCAGCGATGTCTTCTGCCTCGGCTCGGTGCTGGCCTTCGCCGCCACCGGACGTCAGCCCTTCGGCAATGTGGACAGCGGTATCCACGCCCTGATGTACCGAATAGCCCAGGAGGAGCCCGATCTGGTGGGGCTCCCCGAGGGGGCGCGCGGGCTGGTCACCGCGTGTCTGAACAAGGACCCGGCCAAGCGGCCCTCGGTGGAAGAGCTGGTCGCCGCCACCCACCCGGTGACCGACGACGGCGAGCCCTGGCTGCCGGGCGGGCTGCTCGCCCGGCTCGGACGGGACGCGCTGCAACTGCTGGAGGTGGAGGCCGAGAACGCTCAGCCGGACGCCACCGCGCCGCAGCAGGGCCCGTCGGCGTACGGCCACCCGCAGGCCGGCCCCGGTCCGCATACGCCGCCCGGTCCGCACACACCGCCCAGCCCGTACGCCTCCCCGTCCGCGTACGCGACGCCCCAGGGACACGGGTACGCGATGAACGCCCAGCCCTGGCAGGGCGGCTATCAGGCACCGGTCGGCTACCCCCTCTCCGGTACGAGGCTGAGGCCGATCCGGGGTCTGGCCACCGCGCTGCTGAGCATGTTCGGCGTCTGGACGGTGCTGACCCTGCTCGACATGGCGCTGAACATCTCGCTGCTCGACACGTACTCCGGCAGCGAACCCGACATGCTCTCCACCAGGGCCAGTGACATCGATTCGCTGGGCACCGGCATCGGTGTCGCCGTGTGCGTGCTCGCCGTGCTGTGGCTGATCTGGTTCCGGACCGCCTACATCAACTCCACGGTGCTGAGTCCCGGGCTGCCGCGGTTCGGCAGCGGCTATGCCGTGGGCGCCTGGTTCATCCCGGTCGCCCAACTGTGGCTGCCCAAGCAGATCGCCAACGACATCTGGACCGCCAGCACTCCCCCGGCGCCCGGACGTCACGGACGCGCGGTGCTGCACTGGTGGTGGACGGCTTTCGTAGTCATGTTCCTGATGTTCCCGGTGCACGGGGCCAGCGAGATCGTCAGCGACAGCGGCAGGGCGGAGCGGCTCGGCGTCATCATCAACATCGCCGACGACGCCATCGGCCTCCTGGCGGCGGTGCTGGCCATCGGCGTGGTGCGGCGGATCACCAAGATGCAGGAGCGGCGGGCCGCGCAGCCCATCGGTCAGGCGCAGCAGCCCGCCGGGGTGTTCGGCCCGCCCGCGGCGTAGCGCGGCCGACGGCCCGCCCGCGGCGTGGTGACGCCGGCGTGCGGGCCGCTCTCCCGTCCGAGGGTCAGGGGCTCAAAGGCCCAGAGGCCCAGAGGCTCAGAGGAACGAGTTGATCTGGATGGTCTCGTCGCGGCCCGGTCCGACGCCGATCGCCGAGATCGGGGCGCCCGACATCTCCTCC
>NZ_JAHLEM010000967.1 GCF_018883605.1 Streptomyces niphimycinicus
GGCCGCTCTCCCGTCCGAGGGTCAGGGGCTCAAAGGCCCAGAGGCCCAGAGGCTCAGAGGAACGAGTTGATCTGGATGGTCTCGTCGCGGCCCGGTCCGACGCCGATCGCCGAGATCGGGGCGCCCGACATCTCCTCCAGCGTCTGGACGTACCTCTGCGCGTTCTTCGGCAGCTCGTCGAAGGTCTTGGCCTGGGTGATGTCCTCCGACCAGCCCGGCAGGGTCTCGTAGATCGGCTTGGCATGGTGGAAGTCGCTCTGGCTGTACGGCAGCTCCTCGACCCGCTTGCCGTCGATCTCGTAGGCGACGCACACCGGGATCCGCTCCCAGCCGGTGAGCACGTCCAGCTTGGTGAGGAAGAAGTCGGTCAGGCCGTTGACCCGGGTCGCATAGCGCGCGATGACCGCGTCGAACCAGCCGCAGCGCCGGTCGCGCCCGGTGGTCACGCCCCGCTCGCCGCCGATCGTGCGCAGCTTCTCGCCGTCCTCGTCGAGCAGCTCGGTGGGGAACGGGCCCGCGCCGACGCGGGTGGTGTACGCCTTCAGGATGCCGATCACGCGGTTGATCTTCGTGGGGCCCACTCCGGCGCCGGTGCAGGCGCCGCCCGCGGTCGGGTTGGAGGAGGTGACGAAGGGATACGTGCCGTGGTCGACATCGAGCAGGGTGCCCTGGCCGCCCTCGAAGAGGACGACCTGGCCCTGGTCGATGGCGTTGTTGAGCAGCAGGGTGGTGTCGGCGACATAGCCGCGGAGCGGGTCCGCGTAGCCCAGCAGCTCCTCGACGACCTGGTCGATCGCGATGGCGCGGCGGTTGTAGAGCTTGGCCAGCACCTGGTTCTTGTAGTCCAGGGCCGCCTCGACCTTCTGCCGCAGGATCGACTCGTCGAAGAGGTCCTGGACCCGGATGCCCACCCGGTTGATCTTGTCCGCGTAGGCCGGGCCGATGCCGCGGCCGGTGGTGCCGATCTTCCGCTTGCCGAGGAATCGTTCCGACACCTTGTCGAGGGTCGTGTGATACGGCGTGATCAGATGGGCGTTACCGCTGATCAGCAGCTTGGAGGTGTCGACACCGCGCTCATCCAGCCCGCTCAGCTCGGAGAGCAGGACCGCGGGGTCCACGACGACACCGTTGCCGATGACCGGGGTGCACCCGGGCGACAGGATTCCGGACGGGAGGAGGTGCAGCGCGTACTTCTGGTCGCCCACCACCACGGTGTGGCCGGCGTTGTTACCGCCCTGGTAGCGCACTACATAATCGACGGAGCCGCCGAGCAGATCGGTGGCCTTCCCCTTGCCCTCGTCACCCCACTGAGCACCGAGCAGCACAAGTGCGGGCACAGGCGTACACCCCTTCCGGGCGGGGCATGTCCAACGTGCATGGTGACGTGCGCCACCACAAGAGCCGTCGAACCGGTGCCCCGGATAGACGAAGCCCCTGGCGCAACAGCGACAGGGGCTCTTGCACCGAGAGATTACCTGAGGAAGGACCGAGGTGTCGGCTCCAGATCCCCGGCCCCCTGCGCCGGACACCGTCCGGGGGCGCCCGCTGCTCATGGTCATCGACCCCAACGCCCGGCGAACGGACGGGGAGTCGGTGCGGATCGCGAAGGATGTGCTCTGTGCGGGCGCGCAGACGAAAATCTGCCTGCCGGACGGCCCGGAGGAAGTCGAGCGGGCACTGGCCCGCCGGGGCGCCCGCCGGCCGGTGCTGGTGGGCGACGACCGCGCCCTGCTGCGGATGGTGGAGCTGCTGCACCGGCGGCGGGAGCTGGCGGACGCGACGCTGTCGGTGGTCCCGGTCGGCGGCTCCGCGACGGTCGCCCTGGCCCATTCGCTCGGCGTGCCGACGGACGCGGTCGCCGCGGCCCGTACGGTCCTCGACGGCACGGCCCGGCCGCGTGATCTGCTGGTGGACGAGAGCGGCGGGGTGGTCCTCGGGGGCCTGCGGATCCCCTCCGGACACGCTCCTTACGGTGCGCATGGGACGCCGGGCGGCGGATGCGGCGCGGTGGCCGGGCCGGACGGACCGGACGGGCATGACCCGGGCCCGCACGACGGCGGGGCGCGGGGCCGGGACTGCCGCTGCGATCCCTGCGACCGCGACCGCCGCCGCCGGGCCGAGGAGGACGGAGACGGCGGCGGGGGCGGGGACGGGGACGGCGGAGAGAGCGGGGGCCC
>NZ_JAHLEM010000968.1 GCF_018883605.1 Streptomyces niphimycinicus
GGCGAGTTCGGCGAACAGGGCGCGGGCGGCCTCGGCGGCGCTCGCCCCGTCGGGGACCTCGGCCAGCGTGGCGTGGGTCTCGGGGTACTCACGGGCCACCGTGCGGAAGAAGCCGCGCAGCCCGCTGGGCGCCCCGGCGCCCCGCCGGTCGGCGGCGAGCAGGCGACGCGGCCCGGCGGCGAGGACCCGCTGGTAGAGGGCGAAGGCTTCGGGCAGTACGGGTCCTTCGGCGTCCAGCGGCGTCAGGTGCACCACCGTCTCCTCACCCGCGGCAGGCAGTTCGCCGTCGGGGACCAGCTCGGTCTCGACGCCCGCCTCGGCCAGCAGCGCGGACAGCTCGACGGCGGTCTCGCCACCGCCGAGGAGCTGTACCCGGCGGCCGGGCTCCGGGCGGGCGGTGACCGGTTCGAGGACGTGTTCGGCGAACAGCAGCCGCTGCGGGGCGATGATCTCCGGGCGTGGTCCGTCGACGGCGGGAGTGGCGGCCGGGGCCTCGGCGGCGGCGGGAGCCGCGACGGGCGCCGGAACGGAGCCGAGGGCCGCCTCCAGGAGTGCGCCGAGCGCGGCGACGGTACGGGCGCCGCTGAGCGCTTCGAGGTCCGCCCGGGCGGCGTCCAGGGCGAGCCGGGCGCCGAGTTCGCCGACGATCTCGGTGCGCTTGATGGAGTCGATGCTCAGGTCGGCCTCCAGATCGAGATCCGGCTCCAGCATGTCCACCGGATAGCCGGTGAGCCCCGCGACCACCTCGAGGACGGTGTCCAGGACCGGCACATCACGGGCCGGGGCGCCTGCCGCGGCGGGGGCGGACGGGACGGCGGCGGGGGTGTCGAGCCGGGCGGCCAGGAGCGAGGCCATGCCCTCGGCGGTACGGACGCCGCTCAGCTCCTCCAGTTGCTCGCCGCCCCCGGCGGCGACGCCCAGCCGGGCGGCCAGTTCACCGGCGATCTCGGCCCGTTTGATGGAGTCGATGCTGAGATCGGCCTCCAGATCGAGATCCGGCTCCAGCATGTCCACCGGATAGCCGGTGAGCCCCGCGACCACCTCGAGAACGGTGTCCAGGACCGGCACATCACGGGCCGGGGCACCTGCCGCGGCGGGGGCGGACGGGACGGCGGACGGCGACGCGGTGACGGCCGGGACGCTGGGTGCCGCGGGTATCGCCTGCGCGGCCGGCCGCGTCGTCGTCCCGGGCGGAAGTTCGGGTGCCCCCAGGTAGGAGAGCAGGACGTCGCGCTGGGCGGAGACCATCTCCCGGCTGCTGCGGAGGAACTCCGCGATCAGCGCTTCGGGGCCGGCGGCCGGCGCGGGGAGGTGACGCGGGTCGGACACGGTGAACTCCGTCACGGGTCGGGCGGGGAGCAGGGCGTGCGGCGGGAAGGCGCCGTCGGCGCGGCGCAGCAGATGGCCGTCGACGGTGAACCCGGCCCGCCGGACGGCCTTGGCGGTGGCGGGGTCGACGGTGTCGCGGCCGGTGAACAGCGGCCGGGTGCGCAACTCCGTTCCGCTGACGGCGAGTTGGGCGAGCGCGGCCAGGAAGGCGGGCAGTCCGCCGTCGCGGCGGCCCTCCAGCGGTACGGTGCGATGCGGGCGGTCCCCGAGCACGTCCGCCACCAGGCGGCTGAGCACCCGGCCGGGACCGGCCTCGACGAAGACCCGGGCGCCTGCCTCGTACATCGCCTCGATCTGTTCGGCGAAGCGGACCGGGGAGCCGAGCTGGGCGGCCAGTTCCGCGCGGATGCCCTCGGCGTCGTCGGGGTAGCGGGCCGCGGTGCGGTTGGCCCAGACCGGGAAGGCCGGGGCCGGCAGGTCCAGTCCCGCGAGGTGGCTGCCGAAGTCCTCACCGGCGCCGTCGAGCAGCGGGCTGTGGAAGGCGCAGGCCACGCTCAGCGGCTTGGCGCTGTATCCGGCGTCCTTCAGCCCCGCGACGGCGGCGGCGACCGCCTCGCTGGGGCCCGAGATGACCGTCTGGGTGGGCGAGTTGTGGTTGGCGGCCACCACGTCACCGGCCAGGTCCGCGAGGCGCAGCACCTCTTCGACCCGGTCGGCGGAGGTGCCGACCGCGGCCATGGCCCCCGCGTCGCCCTCCGGGACCCGGCCGAGGATGGCCTCGGCGCGGGCGGCGCTGGCGGCGAGCAGTTCGTCGGGGGTGAAGACTCCGGCGGCGGCGAGCGCGGCGAGTTCGCCGTAGCTGTGGCCGCCTGCCATCGCGGGGCGCACCCCGAGCGAGCCGAGCAGTTCGGTGGCGGCGAGCGCGGTGATGCCGAGGGCGGGCTGGGCCACGGCCGTGTCGGTGATCCGGGCCTTGGTGCGGGCCTCGGTCTCGGCGTCGAGCGCGGCCGGCGGGAAGAGCGCGTCGGCCCAGCGGGCGCCCAGGTGCAGATGGCGGTGGAGGCCGGGGAAGGCCGCGAAGAGCGGTGCGAGCATCCCGGGGCGCTGGCTGCCCTGGCCCGGGAAGAGCAGCGCGAGCTGTCCCTCCGCGACCTCCCGCGGCACGGCGCGGGCGAGGTGGATGCCGTCGGCGGGGGCGTGGTCGCCCTCGGCGGCCCGGCGCAGCAGCTCCGGCAGTTCGGCCGCCGAGCGGGCGACCACCGCGATCTGTACGGGTTCGCCGCGCACGGCGGCCTGGTCGCTGCGGTGGGCGGCGTGGCGCGCGAGGTCGCGCAGGCGGGCGTGGCCGCCGTCCTGGTCGATCAGGGCGAGCAGGGCGCGGACCGCCTTGATCGCGGCCTGCTCCTCGCGGCCCCGGAAGGTGAACAGCTCGGCCGGCCAGGCGTCCAGGGCGTGTGCGGCGGGCGCCTGGTCGTGGGCGCGCAGGACGACGTGGAAGTTGGTGCCGCCGAAGCCGAAGGCGCTGACGCCCGCGATCCGGTCGGCCGGTTCGACGGCCCACGGGGCGGTGGCGGTGTGGAAGGCGAACGGGCTGGTGTCCGCCTGCCAGGCCGGGTTGGGGTTGCCCAGGTGCAGGGTGGGCGGCTTGACGCCGTGGTAGAGCGCGAGGGTGGTTTTGATCAGTCCGGCCAGTCCGGCGGCGCACTTGGTGTGCCCGATCTGCGACTTGACCGAGCCGATGGCGCAGGAGCCGGGTTCGGCCCCGTATTCCCGGAACACCTCGGTGAGGGTGGCGAGTTCGGTGCGGTCGCCGACGACGGTGCCGGTGCCGTGTGCCTCGATCAGGCCGACCTCGGCCGGGGAGATCCGGGCGTTGGCGTAGGCGCGGGTCAGGGCGGCGCGCTGGCCTTCGGGGCGGGGCGCGGTCAGGCCGAGGCCACGGCCGTCGCTGGCGCTGCCGACGCCGTCGATCACCGCGTAGATCCGGTCGCCGTCGCGTTCGGCGTCGGCCAGGCGCTTGAGGGCCACGCAGGCGACGCCCTCGCCGAGGGCGATGCCGTCCGCGCTCGCGTCGAAGGTGGCCGAGCGGCCGGAGGGCGACAGCGCGTGCACCGAGGAGAAGAGCAGATAGTCGTTGATGCCGTTGTGCAGGTCGGCGCCGCCGCACAGAACCAGGTCGCTGGTGCCGGTGACGAGTTCCTTGCAGGCGGCGTCGACGGCGGTGAGCGAGGAGGCACAGGCCGCGTCGACGGTGTAGTTGGCGCCGCCGAGGTCGAGCCGGTTGGCGATGCGCCCCGCGATGACGTTGGCGAGCATGCCGGGGAACGAGTCCTCGGTCAGCCTCGGCAGTTGCTCCTCCAGACCGGGCGGCAGCGTGCCGACGTAGGCGGGCAGCACGGTGCGCAGGGTGGAGGCGT
>NZ_JAHLEM010000969.1 GCF_018883605.1 Streptomyces niphimycinicus
GCGCCCCGCGATGACGTTGGCGAGCATGCCGGGGAACGAGTCCTCGGTCAGCCTCGGCAGTTGCTCCTCCAGACCGGGCGGCAGCGTGCCGACGTAGGCGGGCAGCACGGTGCGCAGGGTGGAGGCGTTGGCCAGGTCGCTGCCCGCCTCGGCGCCGAAGATCACCGAGGTGCGGCGGTGGTCGGCGTCCGGCCCCTCGTAGCCGGCGTCGGCCAGTGCGCGCCGGGCGGCCTCCAGGGCGAGGAGCTGTACGGGTTCGATGCTGGGCAGGGAGGCGGGCGGGATGCCGTAGCTCAGCGGGTCGAACGGGATCCGGGGCAGGAAGCCGCCCCAGCGGGAGGGGGTGCGTTCGCCGTCGCCGTCCGGCGCGTAGTACAGCTCGGGGTCCCAGCGTTCGGCGGGCACCTCGGTGATGCTGTCGGTGCCGGACATCACATTGGCCCAGAACTCGCCCAGGTCGCGGGCGCCGGGGAACATCGCGGCCATGCCGACCACGGCGACGCGCAGCGGCGCGGGTGCCTCCTCGGCGGCCGGGGCGGGGGCGGTGGCGGCGCGCTCGGCGAGCCAGGCGGCGGCGCCCTCGGTCACCTCCCGGTGCAGCGCCGCGACGGTGGTGACCTCGGCGCGCAGCACACTGACCTCGCCGGCCATGAACATGCCCTCGGCGCCCTGGCGTTCCTCGTCCACCGCGCGCAGTTCGTCCCCGACCCGCTCGACGCCCTTGGAGGCGATGCGCAGCCGTCCGACGTTGAACCGCTCCAGGCGCTCCCAGATCTCGCGGTCCGGCACGCCCTGGGCGGTGAGTTCGTCCCGCAGCTCGGCGAAGTCGCGGGTGACCTCGCTGGCCGCGCACCGGGTGGCGTGGCCCGGCGCGGTCTCCAGCAGGTCGGTGCGGTCGGCGGCGAGGACCCGCCGCTGGAAGAGCGGCCGGATGGCGCCCGCGCCGACCGCCTCGGCGGTGACCAGGTAGGCGGTGCCCATCAGCACGCCGAAGGCGGCGCCCGCCTCGGTCAGCGGGGCGGCGACGGTGGCGGCCATGGCGGCCGACCGGGCGTCGTGGATGCCTCCGGCGAAGAGCACGGTCAGCTCCGTGGCCGCCGCGGGGCCCTGCTCGGCGAGGAACTCGCGCAGCACCTCGGTCTGTGCTTCCCACAGCGGGAAGCTGTTGCGGGGCCCGATGTGACCGCCGCATTCGGCGCCCTCGAAGATGAACTTGCGGGCGCCCGCGGCGAGGAACTGCCGCAGCAGCCCCGGCGAGGGCACATGCAAAAAGGCCGAGATGCCCTCCGCCTCCAGTGCGGCGGCCTGTGCGGGACGGCCGCCCGCGATGACGGCGTGCGTGGGCTTCAGCTCCCGGACGACGGCGAGCTGGGCCTCCTTGACCTGCTCGTCGGCGAAGCCCAGGATGCCCACGCCCCAGGAGGCGCCCTCGGGCAGCGAGTCCCGGGTGCGCTCCAGCATGGCCCGGGTGCGCGCGGCGTCGGCGAGGGCGAGGGCGAGGAAGGGCAGGGCGCCGTCGGCCGCCACGGCGGCGGCGAACGCGGGCTCGTCGCTGACCCGGGTCATCGGGCCCTGGGCGACGGGCAGTCGGGT
>NZ_JAHLEM010000097.1 GCF_018883605.1 Streptomyces niphimycinicus
CGGTCGCGGGCGCCGCGGTCCCGGTCTCGCCGCCCTCGGCGGTGTCACCGCCTTCGACGGCGCCGCCGGTGGGCGGCGTGACGGCGGGGCCGGACCGCGGACCCGGACGGTCTGCGTCCGGCCCGGTGGGGGCGGTATCGGCGGTGGTGTCGGAACCCGATGGCACGGTGCGGCCTTCCTACAGGTCGTGCTGTGGTGAAGTGACCGTATAACGCGGGCGCCCAGAAGTTGTCCCGAGGTGCGGATTGTGACCTCGGGCTATGGAAACGCTTCGGCCATGGCGGGGGTTCCTCGCCCGGCGCGGCGGCCCCGCCCCCGCGCCGGGGGGCGGTCCGCCGGTGTGCGCGTGCGGAGTGGGGGCCCGACGCCCTTCGGGCCGACCTGGGACCCGCTGGCTGCGGATCGACCGAGAGCCGTTGTCTACTGAGCGTCCGGGCCCCTCCCGGGTCGCACCTGCCGACCCGGCGATCCCTCCCTCGCCCCCGTGCGCTGGACCTGGCTCCCAGTGGCGGCGCACCACGGCGGCGCGTCTCCCTCTGGCCCAGCGGCGTTCGACGACTGCGTGAAGATTCCCCGGTCGGGCGTCCAGTGGTGGACGAAGGCGAACCTACCGGCCACCGACCGCACCCTGTCAACAGCCACATGACCTGCGCCGTTTCCTCAAATGACCAGGTCAGTACGGACGATGTTCAGATGCCACGACAGGCCGTGGGCTCATCGTTCGGCGGTACGGGGCGCCCGCGCGTCACTCGTCCGGCCGGTGGTGGACGGTGCGTCCGCCCACCACCGTGCGCACGCAGACGGGCAGTTGGCCGCCGGGGGTGAGGTCGGGCAGGCCGGGGGTGCCGGAGCGGGGGTCGGTCGACCATCCGGCGACCCGTGTGTCGGGCACCTGCACGATGAGTTCACCGGTCCGCCAGATCGCGTAGTCGGCGGGCGCGCCGGGCACCAGGACGCCCGCGTCGTCCCGCCCGATGGCCCGCCAGCCGCCGCGGGTGTGGGCGGTGAAGGCGGCGCGGACGGAGATCCGGTGCTCGGGGGTGCGGTGGAAGGCGGCGGCGCGCACGGTGCCCCAGGGGTCGAGCGGGGTGACGGGGCTGTCGGAGCCGAGCGCCAGGGGCACACCGGCGCGCAGCAGCGCCGCGTACGGGTTGAGGGTGCGGGCCCGCTCGGGGCCGAGCCGCTGGGCGTACATGCCGTCCTCGCCGCCCCACAGGGCGTCGAAGGCGGGCTGGACGGAGGCGGTGAGGCCGAGGTCGGCGAAGGCCGCGATGGTCTCCGGGGTGAGCATCTCGGCGTGTTCGACCCGGTGGCGGGCGGCGCGGACGCGGGCGAGCCCGGCCTTGTCGGCGGCGGCCCGTACGCCCTCGACGACGGCGGTGACGGCGGCGTCGCCGATGGCGTGGAAACCGGCCTGGATCCCGGCCTCGGTGCAGGCGATGACATGGGCGGCGATGGCCGCCGCGTCCAGATAGGCGGTGCCGCTGTGCGGCGTGTCGGCGTACGGCTGGTGGAGACACGCCGTGTGCGAGCCGAGCGCCCCGTCGGCGAAGAGGTCGCCCGCCGCGCCGATGGCGCCGAGTTCGCGCACCTTGTCCAGGTCGGCGGCGCTGCTCGCGGCCTCGGCCCAGTAGCCGTACACCCGCGGTCCCGGCTCCCCGGCGGCGAGCTTCAGCAGCCCGGTGAGGTCGTCCTCGGAGGAGATGTCGGGCCCGGCGCATTCGTGGAGGGAGCCGATGCCGAGCGAGGCGGCGCGGGCGAGGGCGGCCCGCTGGGCGTCGGTGCGCTGCCGCTCGGTGACGGCCGCGTGGGCGGCGGCCCGGACGGCGTGGTGGGCGGCGCCGGTCAGGGGGGCGTCAGTCCGGTGGCCGGCCAGGTCGGACACGCCGGGGACGCGGTCGAGGAGGGCGGTGGTGACGACGGCGGAGTGCACATCGATACGGGTGAGGTACAGGGGGCGGCCGCCGGTCGCCTCGTCGAGTTCGGCGCGCGACGGCGGCCGTCCCTCGGGCCAGCGGGCGGCGTCCCAGCCGTGGCCGAGCAGCACCCGGTCGGCGGGGTGGGCGGCGGCGAAGGCGCGCACCCGCTCCAGCGCGTCGGCGAGCGTACGGGCGCCGGTGAGATCGAGTCCGGTGAGGGCGAGCCCGGTTCCGGTGGTGTGCACATGCGCATCGGTGAACGCGGGGGTGACCAGCGCCCCGTCCAGCCGGACGATCTCGTCCACGCCGTCCGCGAAGCTGTCCGCGGCCCCTTCGGAGCCGACCCAGGCGATGGTGCCGCGCTCGACGACCATCGCGGTCGCGAACGGATCGGCGGGGCTGTGGACCTCACCTCCGCGCAGCAGGACGGTACGGCCTTCGGGGGCCTGGGCGGGGGTCGGGTCGTTCACGGCGGGCTGCCTCGGGGGTATCGGATGAGGGGATCGGAAGGGGCCCGGCAAGAGGGGCCGTGCGGTAAGAGGGACCGGGCGTTTCAGACGCGCGGCGGGCGCGATTCGTAGGGCGTGGAGAGAACCACGGTGGTGCGGGTGGAGACCCCGGCCAGCGAGCGGATCCGGCTGAGCAGATGCTCCAGCTCCAGCGGGGTGGCGACGCGCACCTTGAGGATGTAGTTCTCATCGCCCGCGACGCTGTGGCACGCCTCGATCTCGGGCACCTCGGCGAGCCGCTCGGAGATGTCGTCGGGCGCGCTGGGGTCGAAAGGTTTGACCGAGATGAACGCGGTAAGGGGCAGCCCGACGGCCTCGGGGTCCACGACGGCGGCATAGCCGCGGATCACGCCCCGCTGTTCGAGGCGGCGAACCCGCTGGTGCACGGCCGATGTGGACAGGCCGGTGGCCTTGCCCAGGTCCGTGTAGCTCATCCGGCCGTCCTTGACGAGCAGCTCCACGATCTGTCTGTCCAACTCCTCCACAGCCGATCACCTTATGTGGTCGGGAGGGCTCCGGCACAACGGGTGGGCACACCGGACACAGACGCCCGTACGCCGCACCTGCACCGGGCATGTGACGAACGCCACATCTCCTCGTGGGTGTCCTATGAGTTGCCGCGATTACCTATGCGGCCGCGAGGGAAATGCTTGCTGTGGTCGAGGCCGACGCGCCCGGCCAGCCCACCCGAGGGGGAAACACATGCCTCATCTCGAGCGCCTCGACGCAGGCGACATCGATACCGACGAGCACAACGACACCTATGAGATGTTCCGGGTGATCTGCCCGGACTGCGCGCGCCCCATCGCGCTCCTCGCCGACGAGGACGTTCTGCCCGAGCACGCGCTCTGCTCCTCCCCGTGGGACCCGTTCGGGCTCACGGTCTGTGCCGGCACCGGCCGCCGGGCGGCCGACGCCGCCCCCGCCGACGCGTCGCTGGAGGCGCGGGAGCGGGACGCCGCGCTGCTGCTGACGCTTCCGGCGGGCCTGGACTGGCGGACGCAGCCGTTCTCGCACCTCGGCGGCCCCGGCTCGCAGCCGGTCCGCTTCCCGGTGACGCGGCGGTAGGCGAACGGCGGGGGCGCATGCCGCGCCCCCTACCGGAACACCCGGCTCGGCCGGTCCCGGAACACCCGGCTCGGCCGATCCAAGGACACCCGGCTCAGCCGGTCTCAGGTCCCGCGAGAGCGCGGGCGATGACCACCCGCTGGATCTGGTTGGTGCCCTCCACGATCTGAAGGACCTTCGCCTCGCGCATATAGCGCTCGACCGGGAAGTCAGCCGTGTAGCCGTATCCGCCGAGCAGTTGGACGGCGTCGGTGGTGATCCGCATCGCGGCGTCCGTGCAGAACAGCTTGGCCATCGCCGCCTGCTTGGAGAACGGCCGCCCCGCGTCCCGCAGCCGTGCCGCCGCCAGATACAGGGCGCGCCCGGCCTCGATCTGGGTGGCCATGTCGGCGAGCATGAAGCGCAGCCCCTGGAAGTCGGCTATCGGACGGCCGAACTGCCGCCGCTGCGCGGTGTACGCGAGCGCCTCGTCCAGCGCCGCCTGGGCGACGCCGACGGCGCAGGCCGCGATGCCCAGCCGGCCCGCGTCGAGGGCGGACAGGGCGATCGCGAACCCCTGGCCCTCCTCGCCGATGCGGCGTGTGTCGGGGACCCGCACTCCGTCGAGATGGATCTGGGCGGTCGGCGAACCGGCCATGCCCATCTTGTGCTCGGGTGCGGCCGCCGAGAGCCCGGGGGTGTCGGCCGGGACGAGGAAGGCGCTGATGCCCCGGGTGCGCTCGGGGCCGGTGCGGGCGAGCACGGTGTAGAAGTCGGCGATACCGCCGTGGGTGATCCACGCCTTGGTGCCCTGAAGCGTCCAGGTGTCCCCGTCACGGGTGGCCCGGGTGGTGAGCCCGGCCGCGTCGGAGCCGGAGGAGGGCTCGGAGAGGCAGTACGCGCCGAGCAGACCGCCGCCCAGCATCGCGGGAAGGTGCTCGGCCAACTGCTCCTTGCTGCCGTAGCGGGCGAGGGCGTGGCAGGCCAGGGTGTGGACGCTGACGCCGAGGCCGACGGTCAGCCGGGCCGCCGCGAGCTCCTCCAGAACCTGTAGATAGACTTCGTACGGCTGGGCGCCGCCGCCGAACTCCTCGGGCTGGACCAGCCCCAGCAGCCCGGACTCGGACAGCAGGGTGAACAGCTCGCGGGGGAAGCGCCCGGCGGCCTCCTCCTCGGCGGCCCGGGGCTTGATCTCCCGTTCGATCAGCTCGCGGACGAGCGAAATCAGGTCGCGGGCCTCCTCGGTGGGCAGCTCGCGTTCCACCGGCTGCGGGCCGTGGTCGGTCATGGCGGCGCTCTCCTCTCCCCTGTTCAGGCGCTGCGGCGACGTGCGCCGGGGTGTGGCGGCGCCGCCGGTACTGCTGCCGCCGGCCGGCCCGCCCGCCCGGATCGCGAGGGGTGGTGACCTGTATCGCGGCGGTTGGAGTATGCCCGATCCCGGGCCTTCCGCCACCGGTTGCCCGATCTTCGGCCAACTTCGCACACGAACACCCACCACCGCCCACCACCTTCTTACGCGCATTCCCACCAACGGCGCACGCGCGGAGCAAATTGGCCCAGACCATTGACCCCACTGGTCTAGTCCTTCTACCTTTTCCCCACCCTGCCCTGCGCGTTCATGTCAAGCTATGGGCAGGTCGTCGGGCAGTTCACTCTCCCCTCACCCCCCACCGAGGAGATTCCATGCTCAGACCAGGCAGACTGTCGGCCGCGCTCGCGGCGCTCTGTACGGCGGTCCTGACCGCCACTCTGCTCGCGGGCTCGGCCGCGGCCGGTGAACCCCAAAGCACCGGCACACCCAAGGCCGCACCCAAGGCGGCGCCCCAGGCCGCGGAGGCCCCCGCCACGAAGGCCGCCGGTGACAAGGTCGTCGGCTACTTCACCGAATGGGGCATCTACCAGCGCAACTACCACGTCAAGAACGTCGAGACCTCGGGCTCGGCCGCCAAGCTCACCCACATCAACTACGCCTTCGGCAATGTCACCGGCGGCAAGTGCGCCATCGGCGACGCCTACGCCGACTACGACAAGGCGTACGACGCGGCGAGCAGCGTCGACGGCCAGGCCGATACCTGGGACGCGGGCGCCCTGCGCGGCAACTTCAACCAGTTGCGCAAGCTGAAGAAGCTCCACCCGGGCCTCAAGGTGCTGTGGTCCTTCGGCGGCTGGACCTGGTCCTCCGGGTTCACCGAGGCCGCCAAGAACCCCGCGGCCTTCGCGCAGTCCTGCTACGACCTGGTCGAGGACCCGCGCTGGGCCGATGTCTTCGACGGCATCGACATCGACTGGGAGTACCCCAACGCCTGCGGGCTGAGCTGTGACACCAGCGGCAAGGACGCCTTCAAGAACCTGATGGCCGCGATGCGCGCCAAGTTCGGTTCGTCCAATCTGGTGACCGCGGCGATCACGGCCGACGCCTCCTCCGGCGGCAAGATCGAGGCCGCCGACTACGCGGGCGCCGCGAGTTACGTCGACTGGTACAACCCGATGACGTACGACTTCTTCGGCGCATGGGCCGCACAGGGCCCCACCGCCCCGCATTCGCCGCTCAACTCCTACAACGGCATTCCCCAGCAGGGCTTCAACACCGACGCCGCCATCAGCAAGCTCAAGGGCGCCGGCATCCCGGCCTCGAAGCTGCTGCTGGGCATCGGCTTCTACGGACGCGGCTGGAGCGGTGTCACCCAGGACGCCCCCGGCGGCACGGCGACCGGCGCCGCGCCCGGCACGTACGAGGCGGGCATCGAGGACTACAAGGTGCTCAAGAACTCCTGCCCGGCGACCGGCACGGTCGCGGGGACGGCCTACGCGCACTGCGGCAACCAGTGGTGGAGCTATGACACCCCCGCCACCATCGCCGGCAAGATGAACTACAAGCAGCAGCAGGGCCTGGGCGGCACCTTCTTCTGGGAGCTCAGTGGCGACACCACCAACGGTGAGCTGATCAAGTCCATCAGCTAACCCTCGTACGACCCTCCGGCCCTCGTACGAGGGCCGGAGGAACCCCCCTGATGACGCGGGCGGGGAGCCCTCACCGGCTCCCCGCCCGCGTTGTCGTGCGCTGCGGGCCGGACGTGCCCTGCGGCCGGATGTGCCCTGCGGCCGGACGTGCGCTGCGGGCTCGACCGGCACCCGACCAGCCCTCAAGCGTTCAAGCGGGCGTGCGAGGGGGCGCGGGAAGCGCAAGGGGAGATCCCCGGCCACGCCGCACACCCGCTGGGCACACGCTCCATCCGGTGCCCGTACCTGAACGCGGCTTGTTCTGACTGTTGCGGGGCATCCGCCCCACAAGGAAATCTGAGCGCACGGGTGGCCCGCACCGCCTCGTGCGCATGAACCAAAGGAACGATCATGAGCTCCGAGCAGTGCCCGAGCTGTGGTGGCCAACTCGCCGTGAACCAGGACGGGTGGAAGATCTGCCACTCCTGCGGCTACGCCTCTCCGCCCGGGGTCGTGCCCGCCCCCTCCCTGCCCGCTCATACCTGACGGCGGACTCCCCCATTCCGTCCGGCACTTAGTACCGTCTCCTCGTATCCCCGTGGCTCCGAATCCCCGAAACCCTGGAACCCTGGACCTCTGAACATTCCGCCCTCCGTACCGCTGAGCGAGGCACCATGGTCAATCCCTGGCTGGCGATGGCGTCCGGCACCGACCCCGCCGAGCACACCCGTGCCGTGCGCCGCGCCCATGAGGCGTTTCTGACCGAGGGATCGGTGAGCCCGGCGGTGCGGCCGGTGGTGGCGGAGTCCTGGCGGCGCTCGGCCGACGCGCGCGTCGCCCAGGAGCGCAACGCGCCGATCGACCTGGCGGACGACGCGCTGGACACCTACCGTGCCGACCATCCGCTGGCCCGGGTGATGCCGCTGTTCCGGGAGCTGCTGGGCACCATCGCCCACGACGGCGCCCATCTGCTCGCGGTCTGCGACGAACAGGGCCGGCTGCTGTGGGTCGAGGGGCACGCGGGCGTACGGAACCAGGCCGAGCGGATGAACTTCGTGGCCGGGGCGCGCTGGGACGAGAGCCATGCGGGCACCAACGCGCCCGGGACCGCGCTCAGCGTCGACCACGCGGTGCAGATCTTCGCCGCCGAGCACTTCAACCGCACTGTGCAGCCGTGGACCTGCGCCGCCGCCCCCGTCCACGATCCGCGCACCGGACGGCTGCTGGGCGCGGTGGACATCACCGGCGGGGACCATCTGGCCGCCCCGCACAGCCTGGCCCTGGTCCAGGCGACCGCCCGCGCCGCCGAGGCCCAGCTCGCCGCCGGGGAGCCGCGGGCGCGCGGGCCGCGGATCAGTCTGACGGCGCTGGGCCGGGACGAGGCGCTGCTGGTCGTCGACGGGCGGCGGCTGCGGCTCGGGCGGCGGCACAGCGAGATCATGGTGCTGCTGGCGGGCCATCCGGAGGGGCTGTCCGGCGACCGGCTGACGCTGGAGCTGTACGGGCCCCGGGCCGATGACCGCTCCCCGGTGACGCTGCGGGCCGAGCTGTCGCGGCTGCGTCGTCTGGTGGGCCCGCTGCTGGGCTCGCGCCCGTACCGGCTCTGCGGCCCCGTGAGCACCGATCTGGCCGACGCCACCGAGGCGTTGGCCTCCGGTGACGCCGATACGGCGCTGCGGGCGTATCCGGGGCCGCTGCTGCCGCTGTCGGAGGCGCCGGGGGTGTGCCGGATGCGCCGGGTGCTGGAGGACGGGCTGCGGCGCACGGTGCTGTCCCACGGCGATCCGGAGCTGCTGCGGCGCTGGGCGCAGACGCCGTGGGGCGAGGACGATCTGGAGGTCGCGGAGGCGCTGCTGACCGCGCTTCCGGCCCATGCGCCGGGGCGGGCGGTTCCGGCGGCGCGGGTACGGCGACTGCGGGAGCTGTACGGGCTGGCGGGCGCAGCCGGGCACGGGGGCGGCGCCCGACGCGGAGACGGCCCGCACCGCGGAGATCACGCCGAGCGGCAAGGGGGCGGCCACCGGGACGCAACGTCCCCGCAACGTGGCCGCGGCTAGCCTCCCCGTCGGCTCCGCCCGTGTCGGCGCGGGCGGGGCCGGGACGCACACGAACGACACGGACGCACCTGAACGACGCGTCCGACAACGGGACCCCATCACCCGTACACCACGCACGCGTACACCACGGGAGGCCGCCCCATGACGCGTTTCGCAAACCCCGGCTCCGAGGGCTCGGTCGTCAGCTATCAGCCGCGCTATGACCACTGGATCGGCGGCGAGTACGTACCGCCGGCCCGGGGCCGCTATTTCGAGAACCCGACCCCCGTGAACGGGCAGCCGTTCACCGAGATCGCCCGGGGCACCGCCGAGGACGTCGAGCGGGCCCTGGACGCCGCCCACGCGGCCGCGCCCGCCTGGGGCCGTACGGCACCCGCCGAGCGCGCCTCGGTGCTGCTGAAGATCGCCGACCGGATGGAACAGAATCTGGAGGCGCTCGCGGTCGCGGAGAGCTGGGAGAACGGCAAGCCGGTACGGGAGACGCTGGCCGCCGATATCCCGCTGGCCATCGATCACTTCCGCTATTTCGCGGGGGTGATCCGGGCCCAGGAGGGCAGCCTCTCCGAGCTGGACCACGACACGGTCGCGTACCACTTCCACGAGCCGCTGGGCGTGGTCGCGCAGATCATCCCGTGGAACTTCCCGATCCTGATGGCCACCTGGAAGCTGGCCCCGGCGCTGGCCGCGGGCAACGCGGTGGTGCTGAAGCCCGCCGAGCAGACGCCCGCCTCGATCCACCTGTGGATGAGCCTGGTGGCCGATCTGCTGCCGCCGGGTGTGGTCAACATCGTCAACGGCTTCGGCGTGGAGGCCGGAAAGCCGCTGGCGTCCAACTCCCGGGTGGCCAAGGTCGCCTTCACCGGGGAGACCACCACCGGCCGGCTGATCATGCAGTACGCGAGCGAGAACCTGATCCCGGTCACCCTGGAACTCGGCGGCAAGAGCCCGAACGTCTTCTTCGACGATGTCTCGGCCGCCGACGACGACTTCCTGGACAAGGCGCTGGAAGGGTTCACCATGTTCGCCCTCAACCAGGGCGAGGTGTGCACCTGTCCCTCACGGGCCCTGGTCCAAGGCGGCCACTACCAGGCGTTCATGGACGCTGCCGTGGCCCGTACGGAGAAGGTGACGCAGGGGCATCCGCTGGACACCGACACCATGATCGGCGCCCAGGCGTCCAACGACCAGCTCGAGAAGATCCTGTCGTACCTGGACATCGGCCGGCAGGAGGGCGCCCGCGTCCTCACCGGCGGCAGCCGCGCCGAACTCGGCGGCGAGCTGGAGGGCGGCTACTACGTCCAGCCCACGATCTTCGAGGGCGGCAACCATATGCGGGTCTTCCAGGAGGAGATCTTCGGACCGGTGGTCGCGGTGGCACGGTTCACCGACTTCGAGGACGCGATCGGCATCGCCAACGACACGCTCTACGGGCTGGGCGCGGGGGTGTGGACCCGGGACGGCACAACCGCGTACCGCGCCGGACGCGCCATCCAGGCGGGCCGGGTGTGGACCAACTGCTACCACGCCTACCCGGCGCACGCCGCCTTCGGCGGCTACAAGCAGTCCGGGATCGGCCGCGAGACCCACAAGATGATGCTGGACCACTATCAGCAGACGAAGAATCTCCTGGTGTCGTACTCGCCGAAGAAGCTGGGTTTCTTCTAGACGCCCGAAAAAGGCGCCTGACCTGGGTCTTCACCCATCAGGCGCCGTTCGCTCCACCCGCTCTCGACCGAGCCCGGCCCGTCCTCCACCCTGGTCACCGGCGCATCAGTGACCTCGGATCGGGTGGGTACCGCCACGCCTAGACTGGGAGCCTTGTGAACGGGTGGTTCAGGGCTACGGAGGTCGGCGATGGCGAAGGGCGACGTGCGCGAGTTTGAAGATCCTTCTGCCGACGTCCTCGCCGAGGCGGCGGCGGCCTTCGGGCTGCTGGCTTCGGCGGCACGGCTGCACATCATGTGGGCGCTCGCCCAGGGGGAGAGCGATGTGACGCATCTCGCCGACCGGGTGGGCGGGGCGCTGCCCGCGATCAGTCAGCATCTGACCAAGCTCAAGCTGGCGGGGCTGGTCCGCTCCCGGCGGGAAGGCCGCCGTCAGGTGTACTTCGTCGATGACCCCGACGTCGTGACCGTGGTGCGTGTGATGGTCGGCCAGCTCGCCGACCGTGCGCGGAACGAGGCCGCGGCGCCGGTGCGTCTGGTGCCCGAAACCGGTGCCTGAGCACGCCATGGCCGCAGGGAGCGGCACCCCGACCGCCGCGACACCGTCCCCAGGAAGCGGCGGGAGTGCGGCGCCGACCGCGCTGCAAGTGCTGCGCGCCCTCGACAGCGGGCCGCGCGGGCTGACCGAGCAGGCGGCGGAGGAGCGTCTGGCCCGCTTCGGTGAAAACGTCCTGCCCGCCCAGCGCGCCACTCCCTGGCCTCGGCGGCTTTTGCGCGGCCTGCGCGATCCGTTCACCGCGGTGCTGCTCGTGCTCGGTCTCGTGTCGGCGGCGGTGGCCTCCTGGGCGACCGCGACCGTGATCACCTTCCTCGTGGTGGTGAGCTGCGGGCTGCGCATATCCGGCGAGCTGCGGGCCGATCGGTCCATGGCCCATCTGCGCGAGCTGGTCGCCACCACGGCGAGCGTGCTGCGCCGGGCCGACTCGCGGGACGCCGCTCCGGTGGTGTGCGAGATCCCGGTCGATCAGCTAGTGCCGGGCGATGTGATCAGTCTCGGTCCCGGGGATCTGGTGCCCGCGGACGTACGGCTGCTGCGGGCCAGTGGACTACGGGTGTACCAGGCGGCGCTCACCGGAGAGTCACAGCCCGTCGACAAGTACCCGGTCGACGTGCCCGACGCCCGGTACGGCCGGGGCGTATTCGGGCAGCCGCACCTGTGTTTCCAGGGCAGCAGCGTGGCATCGGGCAGTGGCACGGCCGTTGTGGAGGCAACCGGGGCGCAAACGGAGTTCGCACGTACGCATACGGGTGTCCAGCGGCGCGGACCCAGTGCCTTCGACCGTTCGGTGCACGGCGTCTCGTGGATTCTCGTCCGCTTCACGCTGCTGACCCCGCCGCTGGTCCTCATGGCCAACGCCGCCGTGGACGGACGCGGCCTGGAGACTCTGCCGTTCGCGGTGGCGGTGGCGGTCGCGCTGACCCCGGAAATGCTGCCGGTCGTCGTCACGACATGCCTCGCCCGCGGCGCCGCGCTCCTCGCCCGCACCCACGGGGTGATCGTCAAGCGCCTGCCCGCGCTGCACGACCTGGGCGCCATGGACGTGCTGTGTCTGGACAAGACCGGCACCCTCACCGAGGACCGGCCCGTCGTGCACCGGGCCTTGGACGCGGACGGCCAGAACGACGCCGAGGTGCTGCGCTGGGCCGGCGTCAACGCCTGGTGGACTCTGCAACTCGCCGACCTGCCCGTGCCGGACATGCTGGATGAGGCGCTGCTGGATGCCGTCGACGAGGCGGAGGCCATGGCCTACGAGCCGGTGGCGGCGCTGCCGTTCGATCCGGTACGCCGCCTGGCCACCGCCGTCGTCAGCACCCCTGGCCGCCTCGGCACCCACACGCTCATCGTCAAGGGGGCCGTCGAGGCTGTCCTGGAACGGTGTGCCCTCGGCGAAGAGGAACGGGCGAGGCTGCACTCGCTCGCCGACCGCCGGGCCACCGACGGTCTGCGCCTGCTGGCGGTCGCCACCGCCGACCGCGCCGCACGCCACCGCGCCTACACCCACGCCGACGAACACGATCTCACCTTCCGGGGGTTCGTGACGCTGCGGGACGAGGTCACCGACACCGCCGCCGCCGCCCTGCGCGACCTCGCCGACCGCGGGGTGAACGTGAAGATCCTCACCGGCGACCACCCGGGAACCGCCACCCGCGCCTGCCACGATCTCGGCCTCGCGGTCGACGGCGTCCTGACCGCCGACCGCGTCGACTTGCTCACCGACGCCGAACTGGCCGCCGCGGCACGCCGTACCACGGTCTTCGCCCGCTGCTCGCCCGACCACAAGGCCCGCATCGTCACCGCCCTGCGTGCCGATGGACACACGGCCGGCTTCCTCGGCGACGGCGCCAACGACCTGCCCGCCCTGCGCGCCGCCGACATCGGCATCTGCCCGCGCGACGCGGTGGCCGTGACCCGGGACGGCGCCGACGTGGTCCTCGCCGGACAGCAGAAGCAGGACAAGGGGGGTAAAGACCTCACGGCCATCGGCCGTGCCGTCACGGCGGGACGGCACGCCGGCGGCAACATCACGGCGTACCTGCGCATCGCCCTCTCCTCCAACCTCGGCAACGTGATCGCGATGCTCGCCGCGGGCGTCCTGCTGCCTTTCCTGCCGATGCTGCCCGCCCAGGTCCTGGTGCAGAACCTGTGCTTCGACGCCGCCCAGCTCGCCTTCGCCTACGACCGCCCTCACCCGGCCGCGCTGCGCCGTCCCGCCGTGCTGCGCCCGCGTGGCCTGCTGCGCTTCATCACCGGCTTCGGCGCCCTCAACGCCCTGGCCGACCTGGCCACCTTCGCCCTGCTCGCCCTCGCCATGTACGGCCCCGGCAGCGACAACGACGAGGCGATCTTCCACTCCGGCTGGTTCACCGAGAACCTGCTCACCCAGGCACTGGTCATGGTCCTGCTGCACACGGGCCGCCGCGGCGCCAGGGGCGGACTGAGCCCGGTGGGCTGGGCGGCCGCCGCCCTCGCCGCCCTCGGCGTCCTGCTGCCCCCCTCCCCGCTCGGTCCACCGCTCGGGATGACGGCACTGCCGCTCGCGTACTACGCGCAGCTCGCTGCCGTCCTGACGCTGTACGCGGCCGCGCTGGCGATGGCCATGCGGCGCCGCGAACGACGGCACGCGGAGCGGCGAGTCGTAATGGAATCCAGCCGATGAGCGCCTGGGGCGAGCCATGGCGGACAAGGCCGGGCCGCCTTCGACACCGGCTATGGAACAACTGGGGCAAGGCGGGGTCAGCGGTCGCGCGCTGAGCCTGCTCCTCGTGGCGGACGCGAGGTATATGCGGCCCGGCGTGCCGGACCGCACCACGGCGCCGGGATCATCCGTAGGAGAGGTTGGAGCAGGCGTCGTCGTCGGCGGAGCGGGCGCCGTCGGCCACCTTGGAGGGGACGGTGGTCGGCTCGGGTGACGGTGCGGCCGAGGGGTTGTCCGCGTACGACTGGCCGAGAGTGACGGTGATGCCGTCGGCGGACGCCTGTTCGAGTCCGGCCTTGGCGAAGAGCCGGGCAACCGTTTCGGCCTGGGTCTTCTGGCCGGGTCCGTAGGTGATCGTGGTCGTGGCGTGGTCCTGGCTCGGCGCGTTGCCGGTGCCGGTGATCATGAAGCCGTGGTCGGTGAGCGCCTTGGCGGCGCGTGAGGCGAGGCCGCCGGTGGTGGTGCCGTTGTGAATGGCCACCGCGATGCCGTCGCCGGAGACCTGCCTGGCGCTCTGTGACGGTTCGGGCTTCTTGTCGCCGTTCTTTCCGCCGGCGTCCTTGCCGTCGAGGGTGCGGTCGGCCTTCAGAGCGGCCCACAGGGCGTCGGCCTCCGGCTCGACGATGGCGACCCGCTCGCCCTGGTACCGCCAGGGGATGGTGATGAACTTGGTGTTGTGCAGGTCGATCTGCTTCATCGACATCGCGAAGGAGATCAGCTTGTTGGCGGAGCCCAGACCGGGGTCGACCGTCATGGACTTGGCGGCGGCGTTCGCGAGGGGCAGCAGCTTGGTGGGGGTGAGTCCGTCGCTCTTGATCTTCTTCATGAGGCTGGCGATGAAGGCTTGCTGGCGCTTGATGCGGCCTATGTCGGAGCCGTCGCCGATGCCGTGCCGGATGCGCACGTAGTCCAGGGCCTTCTGTCCGGCGACGTTCTGCTCGCCCTTGGCGAAGATGCGCTCGCCGCGGTCCGCGCGGTTGGGGTTGAGGTCCTTCTGGTAGACGTCCTGCGGCACGCACACCTCGACGCCGCCCACCACGTCGGTGAGCTTCGCGAAGCCCTTGAAGTCGACCACTATCGTGTGGTGGACGCGCAGGCCGGTGAGGTGCTCCACGGTGTTCTGCGTGCAGGCCGGATTGCCCTTGGCGGTCTGTCCGACGGAGTACGCGGCGTTGAACATGTCGTGCCGCGTCTTGGTCCAGCTCCCGTCGGGCAGCTTGCAGGGCGGGATGTCCACGAGGGTGTCGCGGGGGATGGACACGGCCACGGCGTGCTTGCGGTCGGCGTACACATGCAGCAGCAGCGCGGTGTCGGAGCGCCCGATGTCGCCCTTGTCGCCGCCGCCCAGCTCGCTGTTGCCTCCGGTACGCGCGTCCGAGCCGATGACGAGGACGTTCTGGCCCTTGGAGAAGTCGTCCGGCCGGTCTCCGGAGATGCCGTCCGCGTCGAAGGTGCTGATGTTGCCGTTTAGCTGCCAGTACACCCAGCCCGCGCCCGCCGCCACGAGCACCAGCAGCGACAGCACTATGGTCAGCGCGATCCGCGTACGGCTCCGCTTGCGCCGCCGGGCGCGGGAGGCGTCCCGGCACCGCTCGGTTGGCCGCGCCGGGGCGCGGCGCCTGGACGCGGTCTTCTTGCGGCTGTTGGTCATCCGTACACCCCTCGTGCGTGCGGCTCTACACAGGGGACTGCTGACCCCGACCCTTGGTTGTGTGATTGCGCAATCTAGCAACTATTTCCCGGGAACGGTCCACGGCCCCGCCCCGTGACGTTCTCCAGGGCCAATGACCCGTTTTACGCGGCGAGTTGAGTGACGTCGTTCAGGGCGCGGCATCCCGCCGGAACACCCACTCCATGGTGGGCTCGATCACGGCCCTTGCCGGGTTAGCCGAACGCGGCCATCCGCCGGCCGCCGCCCCCCGGAGCGGCAATCGACAAGGCGGCACGGGAACGCGGAAAGGGGCCTGCCGTCCGACAGGAGGATGTGGACGGCACAGCGGCCGGCGGGGCTCAGATGCCGTCAGGCGTTGACGCCGTAGTCGAGTGCGATGCCGCGCAGGCCGGAAGCGTAGCCCTGGCCCACCGCGCGGAACTTCCACTCCGCGCCGTGCCGGTACAGCTCACCGAAGACCATCGCGGTCTCCGTCGAGGCGTCCTCCGACAGGTCATAGCGGGCGATCTCCTGGTCGTTCGACTGGTTCACGACGCGGATGTAGGCGTTG
Organism: Streptomyces niphimycinicus; assembly: GCF_018883605.1. GTDB lineage: Bacteria > Actinomycetota > Actinomycetes > Streptomycetales > Streptomycetaceae > Streptomyces > Streptomyces niphimycinicus. Next base: position 15,616 of record NZ_JAHLEM010000097.1, read on the forward strand.
CGCACCTGGCCGAAACTCTGCCCGCGGACCTCGGCGTCATGAATGGACACCGGGAACACGACCTTGGCGACGTTGCCGGGCACCCCGGCGAGGTTCACCTTGACGACCTCGTCGTCACCCTCACCCTCGCCGGTGAGGTTGTCACCTGTGTGCTCGACCGAGCCATCCGGGCTCTTGAGGTTGTTGTAGAAGACGAAGTGCTGGTCGGAGACAACCTTCCCGGACTCATCGCACAGCAGAGCCGATGCGTCCAGGTCATAGTCCACGCCGGTGGTGGTACGGACGTCCCAGCCCAGACCGATCAACACCGCCGTCAGCCCCGGCGCCTCCTTGCTCAGCGACACATTGCCGCCTTTGGACAGAGAAACTCCCACTGTTCTCCTCCTCCATTGCTGGCTTGCTCCTGGCGCTTGGCGCCCAACTGGCTCCGACCACGGAGCCGCGATCACCCTAGCTCGCACAGTTGCGCAATGTCTAAAGTATCGAATCCCTCGCCTTCCCCCGGGAGCCGCGTGCCGTACGGGACTCACCGCCCCGTGGCGTGATCTTCTCGGCCCGCGCGCGCCGAGGAGGGCTCGCCGGAGGCTGCCTGGATAACGCGGGATGAGGGCTGCTCGGCCGTGCCGGCGGCAGCGGACGCCGACGAGGCCGTGACCGCCTGCCCGTTCTCCTCCTTCATGGCCTTGGCCTCACTCTTGAGGATGCGCAGGGACTTGCCCAGAGACCGAGCGGTGTCGGGCAGCCTCTTCGCCCCGAAGAGCAGAATGAACACAATCGCCACGATCAGCAGGTGCCAGGGTTCCAGTCCATTGCGAAGCACCACACTCACCTCGTTCCTCGTTGTCGGCCGCCGGGCGCCACCCCTCGGCGCGCTTGCAGTATTGCGCAACTGTACAACTCGAAGGTGTCGCCGTGGAATGGCCCGGCAGGGCACGTTCGAGGACCCGTAACACCTCGCCGCGGCAGATGACCGGCGGGGCGATGGACCCGCGGTGCCGGGGGTCGTCGGCGGCGACGACCAGCGGGGTGACAGAGGGTCGCCGACGTGGCCGAAAAGCCCTCGGTCCGCTCCCAGTCGAGGAACTGTATCTACACCACTGTAGTTTTTCATTCGGCCGCGGACGCGGTCACCGGGCCGCCACGGCGCCCGGCGGGAATCAGGAGGACAGCTTGGCTGCGATAGACCTTGGCAACATGGTGGACAAGGCATGGGCCGACAAGGAGCTCTCGGAGATCCTCGCGGCCCCCGTCTCCGCCCTGAAGGGCGTGTCGGACCGTCACGGCGAGTTGCTGCGCGAGGCGTTCGGCATCAAGACGGTGGCGGATCTGGCCAATCTGAAGTACTTCCAGTGGGCCTCCACACTGGCCTCGCTGGAATCCGCCACGAAGTAGAACCACAAGCCCGCGGCGGCGCCGGTACAACCGGACCGCCGCGACTTTCGGGCAACACGGACAGCGGTCCAGTCGAGACAGCATCCCGGCGGAGCCAAGCGGGCCGGCGCTCCCGGTTCCCGCCCGGAGAGGGCGCGATGCCGACCCTCACCACCGTCACAAGCCCCATCACCAAGGAACGGGTGCCGGCACCCAGACCCACGCCCCATCGCCGCGCCGGTACCGCACACCCGGAACGACCGAGATCAGCCGGAGGTATACGCACAGGATGTTCGACGCTTTGAAGAACCTCAAGCAGAAGGCCGCGGACCTCGCCGAGAGCCATGGCGGAAAGATCTCCGCGGGGCTGGAGAAAACCGGCGACTTCATCGACGACAGGACCGGCGGCAAATACAGCGAAAAGATCGACACAGGAGTCGACAAGGCACAGGACTTCGTCGAGCGCCTTGGCGAGAAGAAGGACTGACAGCCCCGGCTCACCCCGAACGGGCAGTCAGCGCCCGCGACAGGATGGCAGGCGTGCCGGGGCGGTCTACCCCGGTACGCCTGCCGTGCAGACTCGCGCCACGCCATCTGAAGCGCCGAACGGTGCGTGTGACCCAAGACACAACAATTCCATAGTTGCGCAACCGCTAAACTATTTTGGATGGAAACCAGCGACGCAACGGGACAGGAAGCCGCGGTACTCGACGATGGCCCCGCAGACGGACTGCGAGTCCGGGTCACCGGCCGACCGCGAGCGATTCAGGTGACATACCCCTGCGAGGTGGATGCCGCGCTCGACGGCGTGCGCGCGGAGGCGTTGTACATCTACCGCCGGGACCTCCGCGTGGAACACGAGCCGCTGCGGTACGGCTTCGACACGGCGAGCCCCTGATGGGCGCGGTACGAAACTCGGCGGGCGACTCCGTCTTCGGACCCCTGACGGTGCCGGGGTGAGCGTGTTGCCATCGTCCAGCCGGACGCGAAGACGCACATGACGCCCGGTCGGCCGATGACGACGTGACCTCCGGGTGTGTACGCAACCGCGGGCGCCCAGGCACGCGTCTTCCCCAAGATCTGTAAAATTGCGCAACCGAGCAATACTGCTGTCGGCCAGGTGTGTCCCGACTTGGCCGGGCCGGATGGAGGACATCAACAACATGGGCATCATTAGCTGGATCATCCTCGGCCTCCTCGCCGGGGCCATCGCCAAGATCCTTCTGCCCGGACGTGACCCGGGCGGTCTCATCGGCACCACCCTCATCGGCGTCGCGGGCGCCTTCATAGGCGGCTGGATTTCCGCTCGATTCCTCGACCGCCCGGTGGAGAAGCAGTTCTTCGACCTCTATACGTGGGGTGCGGCCATCGGCGGCTCTCTCGTGCTACTCATCGCGTACCGTCTCCTGTTCGGCAACTCGCGCGACTGACCCCCACCACGTCCGTGGCCGCGGTCAACCCCGCGCAGAGCTCATCCAGGACGAATCAGGTTGAAGGCCCCCAGCCTCCAAGATCCGGGCTATTCCGGGGCTGGCCGGCCCAGCGGACGCTGGGCACCGAAAAAGGGCGCCCGACCGGGGCAGAACCCGGTCAGCCGCCCTGTCGGCCCCTGGCTGCCGGTGGTTCGGTCCCTCGACGTTCACACCCTGGACATCGGCGACGACCTGCGCGGATGCCATCCGGTGGGATCGTATGCCGTGTCCACATCCGAAGTGGCTCGAGCAACGGCGAGGAATCGATGTACCCGAGCGAGGCTGACCGCGCTGAACAGGCCGCCGCCGAACGCGACGCCGAGACCGCGGCCGAGGTCAAGCCGCTGCTCGACGCCCCGCAGACGGCCGCGGCGGGGGTGGCAATGTGGATCTTCGTCGTCGGCCCGCCGATCTGCCTGATCGCCGCGGCGCCGTTCGTATGGGGATGGGGCCTGGTGTCCGCGCTGGACGTCGGCATGGCGGTGGTCGCCTACCTCGTGTCCGGCTTCGGACTCACGGTCGGTTATCACCGCCTCTTCACGCATCGCTCGTTCAAGGCACGGCGGGGCCTGCGGATCGCCCTGGCCGTCGCGGGTTCGCTGGGCGTCGAGGGCTCACCGGTCCAGTGGGTGGCGAACCACCGCCGCCATCACGCCTTCGCCGACCGAGAGGACGACCCGCATTCGCCCTGGCGCTACGGGACCGACACCCGCGCGCTGCTCAAGGGGCTTGTCCACGCTCATACCGGGTGGATGCTGAAGCGCGAGCTGAGCAACCGTGCCAGGTTCGCGCCCGACATCGCCGCCGATCCCGACCTGCGGCTCGTCGGTCGGCTCTTCGGGCTGCTGACCGCCGTCTCGCTCTTGTCTCCGGCACTGGTCGGCGGGCTCGTCACCGGCACCTGGACCGGCGCGCTGAGCGGGTTCCTCTGGGCCGGGGTGATCCGGATGGCGCTGCTGCACCACGTCACCTGGTCGGTGAACTCGGTCTGCCACGTCACCGGCAAACGCCCGTTCATCAGCCGGGACAAGGCCACCAACTTCTGGCCGCTCGCACTGCTGTCCTTCGGCGAGAGCTGGCACAACTCACATCACGCCGACCCCACGGGCGCGCGCCATGGCGTCCTGCCGGGCCAGCTCGACCCGTCGGCCCGCCTCATCTGGGTGTTCGAGAAGCTGGGCTGGGTCCATGACGTGCGCTGGCCGAGCGAAGACCGCCTCAACGCCCGACTGCTGCCCGAAGCGGCCGGCCCGTACCCGCCCGCGATCTGACACCCCTCACGGGGCGGCGGGAACAGCACTCCACGACCCGCATCGGTCCCGCGCCGGCACGTTCAGCTCGTGGGGACGGTGACGACGATCTTTCCGACCTGCCCGCCGGCCTCCAGGTATCGGTGGGCCTCGGCGATGTCCTCCAGCGGGAACGTCCTGTCGACGGTGGGGGTCAGCTCGCCCTTGGCGAGTCCGTCGGTCACGAAGGCGACCGCTTCGGCGCGGCGCCGGTCGTCGGTGGTGATCTCGAAGAGTTCGAATCCACGGATGGTGAGGTGCTTGAAGAGGACCTCACCGACGTTGAGCGGTGCGGGGGCGCGGTCGAGAAGACCGTAGAGAACGAGGTGGGCGTCGGGAGCGGCGGCGGTGACCAGGTCGGCCAGGGCCGTTCCTCCGACGGCGTCGAAGATGACCCGGGCGCCCTGGCCGTCGGTCAGCTCCCGCACGCGGGCGGGGACGTCCTCCTCGGCGGTGGCGATGACCTCGTCGGCGCCGGCGTCCAGGAGCCGCTGGCGCTTGGCGCTGGTGCGGGTCAGGGCGACGGCGCGGGCACCGGCCTTGTGGGCGACCTGGATGGCCGCGAGGCCGACGCTGCTGGAGGCGGCGGAGATCAGGACGGTGTCGCCGGGGCGGACGCCCGCGAGGTCGACCAGGCCGCCGTAGGCGGTCATGAACTGCATCCACACCGAGGCCGCCTCCTCGAAGGACAGCCGCTCGGGGTGGGTGACGACCGCGTGGGCCGGGGCGAGGACCGCCTCGCCGTGCACGGCGTAGTCGGTCATGGCGAAGGACGGCACCAGGCTGACCGCGTCGCCCACGCGCAGTCCGCTCACGCCGTCCCCGAGGGCCTCGACCACTCCGGCCGCCTCGTAGCCGATACCGGAGGGGAAGACGGGGTCGATGCCGTACTGGCCCAGCCGGAACATCGACTCCGCCCGGTTCAGGCCCAGTGCCCGGGTGCGGATCAGCACCTCGCCCGGCCCTGGCTCGGGCAGGGGGACCTCCTCCAGGTGCAGGACTTCGGGTCCACCGGTCTCATGGAAACGGACGACGCGGTTCATGGGTGGCTCCTTGGTGCGGTCGATGCGCTGGGGAAGCCGGTGTCTCACCGGCCCCCTCATCCACCCTCCCCCAAGGTTCGATGAGCGTCAAATTTCGACCACCATCGAAGTATGTACTTGTCGGAGCCTCCGCCGACCCTCAGCCAACGCCCGCACCGGCCTCCGCCGACCCCTCAGCCGGCGCCCGCACCGGCCTCCGCCGCACAGGCCGCGATCACGGCCGGGAGCAGGCCGGGGAACCGCTCCTCCAGCTCGTCGGCGCGCAGCGTGTTCATCTTCGTCACCCCCACGTAGTACTGCCGGATCACCCCCGCCTCGCGCAGCACGTTGAAGTGGTGCGTGAGCGTGGAGCTTGAGACCGGGGCCTCGAACCTGCCGCAGCTCATGTCCTCGCCCTTCCGCACGAGCTGGGACACCACCATCCGGCGCACCGGATCCACCAGCGCCTCCATCACCTGCTGAAGATCCACCTGGGCCAGGTCGGGGTGATCCACTGTCCGGGCGGCGGTACGGGGGCGAGCCACTGTTTCTCTCCTGGAGGCGATGTCGATGACCCGTCCATAATACGACCAGCGTCGAAATAAGGACCTGGGTCGCTGAGGCACTCCGCTGTGTGATGCGGCCTTCCTCGTCCACCTCGTGGACGCCATACCAGCCCACGGACGGCTGAGCACCCGGGCGCCGTGGCCGGGTGTTGTGGCCGGGCGCCGTGGCCGGGTGTTGTGTCGCCGTCCTGGCCTCGCCCCGGGCCGCGAGTCGAAACTCGACGGCCTCAGTCGCCTTGGGCGACCGGCTCGGGGCCGGCGTCGAGCGCGTCGAGCACCGCATCGCCGTTCGCCCTCGCCCACTCGGTCAGCATGTGGATCGGATCGATGAGTGTCGCCCCGAGTGAGGTGAGTTCGTACTCGACGCGGGGCGGCGCCTCGGCGTAGGCGTGGCGGCGGACGAGTCCGTGCGCCTCGAGCCGTCGAAGCGTCTGGGTGAGCATCTTGCGGGAGATGCCGCCGATCAGCTCGATCAGCTCGCCATGGCGCACCGGGCCCCTGCTGAGGCCGTAGAGCACGACCGCCGTCCACTTGTCGGCGATCAGCTCGACCGCCAGACGCGCCGGACAGTCGGCGAGAAAGGGACCACCGGGACCGAAACCGCTCATGGCGCCCAAGGTACCTGGTGGTTCCTATCGAAAACCTAGCCTGGGTTCTCTCCCCCCTTCGAAGCTGAAAGCCAGGAGAGTCATGCGAGTCATCACCCAGCAGACGCTCGGCGGTCCCGAGGTGCTCACCATCGTGGACGCGCCCGAGCCCCAGCCCCTCCCGACCGAGGTTCTCGTCCGCGTCAAGGCGATCGGGCTGAACCCGCTGGAAGCGCTCCTGCGCGCCGGCGAGTTCCCCCCGCTGCTCGGCCGGCCGCCGTTCATCCTCGGCTGGGACATCAGCGGTGTGGTCCAGGAGGGGTCGCTCACGTATCGGTTCAGGCCCGGCGACGAGGTGTTCGGGATGCCGCTGTTCCCGCGGGCGGCGAGCGCGTACGCCGAGGTCGTGTCGGCGCCGGCGCTGCACCTGGTACGCAAACCCGCGTCGCTCTCGCACATCGAGGCGTCGGCGCTGCCGGTCGTCGGGCTGACCGCGTGGCAGGGCCTCGTCGACCTCGGCGGCGTGACCGAGGGCGACCGCGTCCTGGTCCACGGCGGTGGTGGCGGGGTCGGCCATGTCGCGATCCAGATCGCGAAGGCGCTCGGCGCGCATGTGATCGCGACCGCCAGTGGGAGCAAGCGGACGTTCGTCGAGGGGTTCGGCGCCGACGAGGTCATCGACTACACGGCGGTCGACTTCACCGAGGCGGTCCGCGACATCGACGTCGTGCTCGACACGATCGGCGGCGACACCGTCGAGCGGTCGCTCGAAGTGCTCCGCCCAGGCGGCCACCTGGTGACGGCGGTCGCCGAGGAGGATTCGGGGCTCATCGCCAAGTACGAGGCGGCCGGGATGCGCTTCAGCGGCATCGCGGTCGACCCCGATCCGGTCGCCCTGCGAGGTCTCGTCGAACTCGTCGAACAGGGCAGGCTCCGGGTCCACGTACAGGAGACGTTCCCGTTCGAGCGCGTCGCCGACGCGCACCGGCTGCTCGACGGCGGTCACCTCCAGGGCAAGCTCGTCCTCACCGTCTGATCCGGTCGTGGGGGCCGCAGGATCTCGATGTGCTGCTGCGCGGACATAGTCGGCGCAGCAGTACCAGGTGGCGCCGATGTCGCGGCCGGCTGCCTCGGCGGGTCCGCCGACGGGCCCCTGCGGGACTTCACCACGGGGTCCGCTCCTCAGGGGGCGGGCCGCAAGGGGTCGTGTCGGGTGAGGCAGGTGAGGATGCCTACGAGGACGATGGCTGCCGTGATGAGCGGGGCGACCGGGGAGTTGGCGGGGTACAGGATCCAGGCCCATGGCTCGGGGCGACCGCCGCTCCTCCAGCCGGCCGCCGCGCACACAAGGGGCACGATGGCGACGGTGACAGCAGCGATGCGGTGGCCGAGGAAGGGGAACAGCAGCAGCGCCAGGCCGACGTATCCGGCGATGTTGCGCCCCAGCACCAAGGCGATGCTGTCCGCCCCCAGCACGTAGCAGAGGGCGGCCATTCCCGCCCCGGTGGCGGCGACCGCCGCGCCGAGTGCGGCGTCCCACTTCCGGACGGGCCGGCAGGCGACGCTCTCGGCACGCAGGTCGCCACGGCCCATCCCGTGGAGCAGCATCACCGCGGGCAGGAGCGTGATGAGGTGGCCGACGAGGAAGTGTCCGGTCTGGCCGGTCAGTACGGGCACAGGGAGTTCGGCGTTACCCATGAGGAGTCCCACCGCGTTGGTCGCGACGACGGACGCGCTCAGTGCGGGGACGGCGCGGGCCTTCAGCCACCAGTTCATCCGTGGCTCCCGTTGATGTCCAACTGGGGGCGCACGTTGCAGGTTTGCATGGCGCGGTTGTTGCGCTCGTACCAGGCGAGCTGGGTCTGTCGGGACTGTTTGAGGACGTGCTGGGCGAGGGCCAGTTCTGGTGGTGCGACCCGGTTGGTGAGGGTCCGGGGCGAGGCGCCGGCGGTCAGGGAGAGCCACGCTCCGACGGGGCCGTAGGCGTCGGCGGCCGGGTAGGGCTCTCCGTTGTCCGTGCAGGCAGGTTCTGGCGGAAGCAGCCCTGCCGCCACGCCCGTGGGCACACCGGCGGCACTGATGCCGGGCCCAATGGCGAGCTTGGTCTCGTCGGAGCCTGGCCGGTCGGCCATGGTCAGTGTGGCGGGCACGGGGACGCCTGCGTGGCGGAGCCTTGCGACGGCCTTGCGTGACTCGGTGCGGACCATGTCGGCTTCTTGGTTCATCTCGGGCCACAGGCAGATGCGGGGCCGGCCGTGGTCGCACACCAGGTCGCCGACCGGACGGGAGGTGACCGGGTCGGCCCCCATGCCGTGGGCGGAGGCGGCACCGCCTGCGAACCCTCCGGCGAGCAGCGCGGCCGCGGCGACGATGGCGGAGGCGGTCTTCCGGTACTGGATCAGTACGGCGGCGGACAGACAGACCGCCGTACCGAATGCTCCCGCGCTGACCAGCGCCCATGCGTCCAGGCTCTGGTCGACACTGCAGCAGCCGTCCAGTCCTCCGCCCACGAGGTGGCGGATCCACAGGATGCTCCAGGAGGCCGGGTAGGCGTTGGCGACGAAGCTCGCGATCAGCGTGACCGGCACCGCGATGATCGGAGCCCACACACGGCCCAGCACGAAGCCGACCAGGGTGTTGGCCGCGAGCAGCACCGCTTCGACCGCGAGGATGCCGGGATTCGGCATGCCGAAGCCGATCGGCATACCGAAGCCGATGTCGGCGGCGGTCGCGGAGACCACCAGGGCAGTGGCCATGCCGACCACACCCATCACGAACACCGGCAGCAGGAGGGGAAAGGCGATGACCAGCGGCGAGCGGACCGCGTTCTGGTCCGAGATACGCGCTCGTCTGAGCCGGCTTCCCTCCCAGGCACCGGCTCCGGCACACGCGGGGCCCACGAAGGACAGCGCGAGGGTCGCGGTGCCGGTGGCGGAGAGCCAGTAGTGGGGCGTGACCCACCCGGACAAGTTGTCGCCGAGGGCGATGACGATGAAGCCGGCCAGAAACGGCAGAAGTCGCGTGCCGGACGAAACGCGGACGATGGTGCGCAGCAGCACGGTCAGATCTCCTCGCCCACGAGCTGGGTGTAGGCGGCTTCCGCGCGTTCGCGGGGACCCTGAGCGCCGTCGGCCATGGCGTGGAATGCGGCGGCGGTGCCGTGAAAGCGCACCCTGCCCCCGTCCAGGACGACCACACGCTGGTAGAGGTCGGCCAGGTCTTCGGTCTGGTGGGTGGAGACGAGGATGTGGACGTCGTCGGCGAGCCGCTCGAGTAAGGACCGGAACACCTTGCGCTGGGTCGGGTCCAGGCCCGCGGTGGGTTCGTCCATGAGGATGAGCTCGCTGTGGTGGGTGAGGGCTCCGGCGATGCCCATCCGGCGCAGTTGGCCGCCGGAGACCTGGTGGCTGCGGCGGTCGGCGAGCTTGTCCAGGCCGACACGGCCGAGCGTGACGGCCGATGCCTTCCAGGCATCCGTACGGTTCATGCCCTTGAGCCAGCCCGCGTAGGCGACTTGCTCCCGCACGGTCAGCCCCGGCACGGGCGTGATGTGCTGCGGCAGCCACGCCACCGCCTTCCGGTACGCCGTCATATCCCTGCGGGCGGTGGGGCTGCGCCCCTTCCAGGTAACCGTGCCTTCCAGGGGCTTGAGCTGGGAAGCGGCCAGCGCCATCAGCGTGGACTTCCCTGCCCCGTTCGGACCGAGCAGAACCGTCGCCGGGCCGCTGACGCGAAGGTCGAAGCCGTCGAGCACGGTCGTCTTCCGGTTGTACCGGAAGGAGACACCGCGGAATTCCAAGGCCATGAGCCGCACAATCCGCCCGCCAGGGGTGACCCCGAGGAGGCTGTAGTGAGGAGCCGGAGGTACCCCGCCGCAGGCAGAGTCCGCCTCGCCGGGGCACCCACGAAGACGTTCCGTACCGTCTTCCGGTTCTCCAGTCGGCGATGATCAGCCTGTTGGCACTCATGGTGCCGCCCGTGTTGAAGCACCGGCTGCCGCCCCTGCAAGCCGTGACGGCCCACACCACGACGACATCCCAGAGCCGCGTCACCACCTCGGCGGCTTCTGCGGTCTACTTCATCTCCTCCTCACCGGTGACCATTCCGGGCTGCAAGGCATGGATGAACGGCAAGAAGCCCGGCCCCAAGGTGCAAGGGCTCGTGCAGACCTGGAGCCGTTCCGACTGCGCGATGCGCCTGGAGATCGACCACAATCAGCAGATCAAGTGGGCGGACAGTGCGGGCACAGAAGGGGACCTCAACAAGGCCAGCACCCACTTCCACTACGACGGCCATGGCTACAAGGCCCGCGTGTGCGTGAACAACCTCAACAACGGCTGGGTTAAATGCGGGGCCTGGTACTGATTCCTGGCCTCGTACCGGACGCAGCGAGGCTGCTGATCCGCCCCGCGTCGGGCTCGGCATGGGCCTCTCCCCCTTCCCCCCGACCGGTCTGGCCGGTCTGGCTGGCTGGCTGGCGAGAAGGGGGTACGCCGCCTACTCACGCCCATGAAACGTGCCCGCCCGGCTTCACCGCCTGGGCGTGGCCGGTGAGTTCGGGCGCGACCGCGGCGAGGATGGGAGCCGTTCCTCTTCAACGGTATGGGTGGATCCTGGGTTCGTTGCACACGCCCGTCAGTCGTGCTTGGCTCGCCCGATGAACCTTCTGTTGACGGCGAGTGGGCTGCGCAACGAGACGCTGCGGGATGCGCTGCGGGACATGCTGGGGAAGCCGTTCGGGTCGGCGAACGTCGTGTTCGTCCCCACGGCGTCCACTGCCGAGCCCGGGGACCACGGGTGGTTCGTCGCGGACATGAACCTGCTGCACGGCCTCGGCTGGCGGGAGTTCGACGTTCTGGAGCTGAACGGCCTGCCCCGGCAGATGGTGCTCGACCGGCTGCTCCACGCCGACGTCATCTATGTCGAGGGCGGCAGCCACTACCACCTCGCGCGCAGCATCACCGGCAACGGCCTGGCCGACGGCTTCCTGGAGGCGCTGGAGAGCCGGGTCTATGTGGGGGTGAGCGCCGGATCAATGATCTTCAGCCGGAATCTCACCGGACACTCCGCCGACGTCATCGGGGACGCCAGAGACCTCCATGTGCTCGGCGCGACGACCGTGGAGCCGCCGTTCGGCCTCTTCGACTGGTATCTCAAGCCCCACCTGTACTCACCGGATTTCCCCGAGCGAGACGACGCCTGGGCTGATCGCATCGCCGCGCGGGCGGACTTCCCGATCTACTTCATCGACGACGAGACGGCCGTTCGCGTCAGGGACGGCAAGGTGGATGTCCTTTCCGAAGGCCGGTGGCGGTTCCATCAGTGACTCAACGCGTGGTGGCGAGACACTCCACGCCCACACATAGCCGGCAGAATTCCCATGTCGCCACACCCGCCAGACCCACTGGCGACTACAGGGGAATTCCACGCACCGCTCCATCACATCCGCCGCCGCAGCCGTCGTGCTCGCCGCCACCCTTGTGGCGTGCGGGGGTTCGGACGGGGACAGCGGCAGCGCCGGCGCCACGAAGAGCGCCGGTTCCAGCGGCGCCGCCGCCTCCGGCGGTCAGCAGACGCCGGACGCCACGCCCAGCAGCACAATGCCGGGCAGCGCCTGGAAGATCACGGCCGTGACGTACCAGATGGACTCGCTCCTACAGACCAACGGAGAGCACACCGGCAGGTGGCCCCTCCTCTCCTGAGGCAATCTCCGGCGGCAGCCGTTCACCGGCAGAAGGGCGCCCGACCAGGGCGGACCCCGGCCAGGCGCCCGGCGCCGGTGCCGCGGGCACTCTCATTGACAGGCTCGGCTAACTGAATTAGCTTTTAGCTAACGACGTTAGCCAGAGCTGAGGGATGTCATGACCGAGTACCTTGCCGTCGACGGCGGCACAATCGCTTATGAGGTGGCGGGGTCGGGCCCGCTGATCGTTCTCGCCCACGGCATGGGCGACAGCCGCGCCGCGTACCGTGCGGTGATCCCGCCGCTGGTGGCGGCGGGCTATCGGGTCGCCGCGGTCGATCTGCGCGGCTGCGGCGAGTCCAGCGCCGGCTGGCCTGACTGGAGCCGCACCGCCATCGCCGGCGACCTGCTCGCCGTGATCCGCCACCTGGGCGGCCCGGCCCTGCTCGTCGGCCACTCGATCTCCGGCGGCGCCGCCACCATCGCCGCGGCGCGCGAGCCCTCGCTGATCACCGCGGTGGTCGAGCTGGCGCCGTTCACCCGCAAGCAGTCGATCCGCCTCGGCGACCTGCGGGTCAAGCGCTTCCGGCAGGGCATGCTGCGGCTGCTCGGCACGGGCGTGTTCGGCAGTGTGCCGCTCTGGCGCTCGTACCTCGACGTGGCCTATCCCGGCGTGAAACCGGCCGACTGGGCCGAGCGGCTCGGCCGCGTCGACTCCCTGCTGCGCGAGCCGGGCCGGATGAAGGCCCTCCAGGGCATGGGCCGCAGCGCCCCGACCGACGCCGGAGCGCAGCTCGGCAACGTACGCTGCCCGGTGCTGGTCGTGATGGGCACACTCGACCCCGACTGGGCCGATCCGCGCGCCGAGGGTTCGGCGGTCCTCGAGGCCCTGCCGTCCGGCCTCGGTCACCTTGAGATGATCGAGGGCGCGGGGCACTACCCGCACGACCAGTTCCCCGACCAGGTGGTTTCGCTGATGCTCGCCTTCCTCCGCTCGGACACCGCGCATGCCTAGGGCCGGCCTGGACCCGACGGCCGTGGTCGCGGCCGGCGCCGCCCTCGCCGACGAGGTGGGCATCGCCGGCCTGACGATGGGTCTGCTGGCCGAACGGGTGGGTGTGCGCACCCCCTCCCTGTACAAGCACGTGGGCGGCCAGGAAGACCTCAACCGGCGCATCGCGGCCCTGGCGTTGAGCGAGGCCGCCGACGCCGTCGGCGGCGCGGTCCAGGGGTACGCGGGCCGCGACGCCCTGGTGGCCGCGGCGCGCGCCTTCCGCGCCTTCGTCCTGGAGCACCCCGGCCGGTACGCCGCGACGATCGGCCTGGAACCCTCCGGCCCGGACGACCCGCTGGCCACCGCGAGTGAGCGGCTGCTGGACGCGTTCACGGCGGTCCTGCGCGGCTACGACATCGCCGAGTCCGACGTGAACCACGCCCTGCGCATGCTCCGCAGCCTCTGCCACGGCTTCGCCACGTTGCAGGCGGCGGGCGGCTTCCAGTGGAGCACCGACATCGACGAGAGCTTCGAGTGGCTGATCGCCTTCACCGACCGGGGGCTACGCGCCTTGTGAGAACGCTGCCGCATGGGCGGTGTGGCCGGTGTGGCCGAGGCGTCCTCGGCGACGACCGCATCTCGACATGAGTACGGCAGCGGATACCGGCTGTTCGGCTGGTTCCCTAGCGTCCCCCGCATGGAGAACACCAGAACTGCTTCTGACGGTGCGGCCGGACCGGACCGCTGCCCCGTCCCTCGTCCGCGCAGCGCTGTCGGCTGGGCAGGGCTGGTCGTTCTCGCGGTGGGAGTGCTGGTCCTCGGAGTCTTCGTGGGGCTGATGGGGCCTCTCTTCGCCATCGCTTGCGGTTCCTGCCCGGACGGTGTCCGGGGCCCGCAGCGTTTCGGCGACGCGCTGATAACCATCGCACGGTACGCGGTGCCGTTCGCGACGCTGGGGACCATCGTGGGGATGTTCCACCCTCGAGGTGGCGCCCGAGTGGGCGGCATCGGGCTAGGGGTACTGGTCATGCTACTGCTCCTGATGGTGGCCCTCGGTCAGGCCACCGGCTGACGGCACCCGGTGGTCCTCCTCCACCGGCACGGCGGCGAGTGAAAGTTTCGCGCTGTTGGCCCGGAATATGTGTCAGGGCCGCGAGGCATCGCCCTAGACTTCGTGGGTCAATGTTTCGCAAAGCCAGGTACGGCGCGGGGGAGCCCCGTACAAGACGATTGGGTAGCCAGTGCTTCTGAAAACGTTCGGCTGGTCGTTCGCGGTGACCGCGCTCGGCCTGGTCGCGGCGGTGTTCTACGGGGGGTGGACCGGCTTCGGGGTCGTGGCGATCCTGTCCATCCTCGAAATCTCGGTGTCCTTCGACAACGCCGTGGTCAACGCCGGGATCCTGAAGAAGATGAATGCCTTCTGGCAGAAGATCTTCCTCACCATCGGCGTCCTGATCGCGGTCTTCGGCATGCGCCTGGTCTTCCCGGTCGTGATCGTCGCCGTCAGCGCCAAGATCGGTCCGATCGAAGCGGTGCGGCTCGCGCTCGACGACAAGGACAAGTACCAGCAGTTGGTGACCGACGCCCATCCGTCGATCGCCGCCTTCGGTGGCATGTTCCTGTTGATGATCTTCCTCGACTTCATCTTCGAGGACCGGGAGATCAAGTGGCTCGGCTGGCTGGAGCGTCCGCTCGCCAAGCTCGGCAAGGTCGACATGCTCTCCGTCTGCATCGCGCTCATCGTGCTGCTCGTCTCCGCGATGACCTTCGCCACCAACGCCCACCAGCACGGCGGCATCCATGCGGACAAGACGGAGACCGTCCTGATCGCCGGCATCGCGGGCTTGATCACCTACCTGACCGTCGCCGGTCTCTCCGGCTTCTTCGAGAACAAGCTCGAGGAAGAGGAGGAGCGCGAGCACGAGGCGGAGGAAGAGGCCAAGAGGAGCGGCAAGAAGGTCCCGGCGGTCGTGATGGCCGGCAAGGCCGCGTTCTTCATGTTCCTCTACCTGGAGGTCCTGGACGCGTCCTTCTCCTTCGACGGCGTCATCGGCGCCTTCGCCATCACCAACGACATCGTCCTGATGGCGCTCGGCCTCGGCATCGGCGCGATGTACGTCCGTTCGCTGACGGTCTATCTGGTCCGCCAGGGCACCCTCGACGACTACGTCTACCTGGAGCACGGCGCGCACTACGCGATCGGCGCCCTCGCCGTGATCCTGCTCGTCACCATCCAGTACGAGATCCACGAGGTCATCACGGGCCTCGTCGGCGTCGTCCTGATCGCCTGGTCCTTCTTCTCCTCGGTCCGGCGCAACCGCAGGCCGGAGGCGGCCGAGGGGGACACCGGGTCCGACGAGAAGGTTGAGGTCTCCTCCGGCGTCTGAGCCGGGCCACCGCCACCACCACCACCGCCACCGCCACCGCCACCGCATCAGCGAACCGGCTCGGCTCGGCTCGCTGATGCGGTGGGCGGGACCGGTTCCGGGACGGTGCCGACCAGCAACACCGCGAAGAGCAGGCGAACGTGCGCAGCAGCCCGCCGTTCGAACCGCCGCGGCCGCACCCGCACCCGCACCCACAGCCACAGCCACAGCCACAGCGAGAATGGCATCCGATGGGGCGGACGTCCCCTGGAAGCCGCGGCCCGACCCCAGTTGTCAGTGGCCGCTGCGACGATGCCCGGATGACCTCCACGATCTTTGACCGGCTCCGCTCCGGCGGGTTCGAGCAGGCGCTGTTCAGCCACGACGCCGAGACCGGGCTGCGATCCCTCGTCGTCAGCCACGACACCACGCTCGGCCCCGCGCTGGGCGGCGTCCGCATGTACCCGTACGAGGACGAGACCGCCGCCCTCGAAGACGGCCTGCGCCTCGCCCAGGCCATGACCCTCAAGGCCGCAGCCGCGGGCCTCGATCTCGGCGGTGGCTGGAGCGTCATCATCGGTGATCCGGCACGCGACAAGACCGAGGCGCTGCTGCGTGCCCACGGCCGCTTCATCGCCACCCTCGGCGGGCGTTTCATCCCCGTCAACGACGTCGGCACCACACAGGCCGACCTGAAGGTCATCGGCACCCAAGCCTCACCGGTCTGCGCCGACGGCGACCCCTCCCCCATGACGGCGCTCGGTGTCCTCGAAGGGATACGGGCGTGTCTGCGCGCCACCGGTGGCGACGGGAGTCTTCGGGGCGTGCGGGTATGCGTACAAGGCGCGGGCAACGTGGGTGCCGCGCTCGCCCGCCTACTGGCGGCGGAGTCCGCGGAGCTGCTGGTGTCCGACACCGACGCTCGACGAGCCGATGCCGTTGCTCAATCCGTTGGAGCGCGCGTCATCGACCCCACGACCGCGGCGGTCGCCGAATGCGATGTGCTCGCACCCTGCGCCCTCGGAGGCGTCGTCAACGACCGCACCCTGCCGGAGCTGCGCTGCCGGATCATCGCGGGCGGCGCGAACAATGTGCTCGCCGCCCCCGAGCATGCCGCCGCGCTCGAGGCCCGCGGAATCCTCTACGCACCGGACTTCTGCGTCAACGCGGGCGGCTTGATCTTCCTCGAGGAGCGGCTCCTCGGCCATGACAACGCTCGGGCGGAACACCGGGTCCGTCAGGTCGGCGAGCGCGTGGCCACGGTCATCGAGCATGCGCGTCGCTCCGATGTACCCCCGACAGAAGCCGCGCTCTCACTGGCCAGAGCCCGGCTCCACCCGCACTGACACGCCCGTGTGAACCTGTTCGCCCCGGACCGCCGTCAGAACGCCGTCCCGGCGACGACGAGCCCGCGACGACCGCCTACGACGAGGCCGAGCGCCTGCTCGGTCTCGCCCAGACGCCGAACAGGGACCCCTGACCCCACGTCATGCCGACCGCCCGAGCCCGTCGGGTCGTCTCGCCGCGCCTCATAGTTGCCGGGTGCGGCCGCGGCGTCCTGGGACAATGGAGCTCATGCGCTCGTCGCGGCAAGGGGGATGCGTGGTGAAGGTGGGAGCGGGACGGTCTATCGCGGTGGAGTGGGTTGCCCGGCATGCCCGCTCCGATGTGGGCTTTCGGGGGGCGTATTTCAGCGGGTCGACGGTGGGGCTGCCGGACGACGCCGAGTTGGCGCCCTCCTCTGATGTCGACATCGTCGTCATCACCGCCATGGACGACCCGCCCGCCAAGCCGGGCAAGCTCCGTTACCGGGGCACACTGCTGGAAGTCAGCTATCTGCCCTGGTCTCAGTTGGTTTCCGCCGACGACGTCCTCGCCTCCTATCACCTGGCCGGAAGCTTCCGGACCGACGCGATCATCGATGATCCGACCGGGCACCTGCGCACGGTGCAGGCGCATGTCGCGGGTCGCTTCGCGGCGCGGCCCTGGGTTCGTCGCCGGTGTCAGGACGCCCGGCGTCGGATCGAAACCCGGCTCGCGGCGATCGACGCCTCGGCGCCGTTCCATGAACAGGTGCTGTCCTGGCTGTTCCCCACCGGTGTGACCACCCATGTGCTGCTGGTCGCCGCCCTGCGCAACCCCACCGTGCGGCTGCGCTATCTGGCCGCTCGTGAGGTTCTCACCGAATACGGGCACCTCGGCCGCTACCCGGAGCTGCTGGAGCTCCTCGGCTGCCGCAGCCTGTCCGCCCGGCGCGTCCGGCACCATCTGCGGGAACTCACCAAAACCTTCGACGCCACCGCCGAGGTCGCGAGGACCCCGTTCCTCTTCAGCAGTGATATCACCCCGTCCGCCCGGCCGATCGCGATCAACGGCAGCCAGGAGCTCATCGACCGTGGCGACCACCACGAAGCCGTCTTCTGGATCATCGCGACCTTCGCCCGCTGTCACACCATCCTGGCCGCGGACGCCCCCGAGTTGCACCGCGCTCTCGCCCCCGCGTTCCACGCGGCCGTCAGCGACCTCGGCATCAGTTCGACCGAAGACATCCGCCACCGCGCCGGGGAGGTCATCCGGTTCCTGCCCCGCCTCTGGCAGACCGCCGAGGACATCATGGCGAGCAACCCCGGGATCAGCGGATAGAGACCCACGTCATGAGCGAGTCGCCGGGCCGCCGAACCCGACGACGGCCGCGATCAGCGCCGCCGCCCAGATGCCGGCGTGGGCGGCGCCGTCGGCGTCGAGCGTGAGCGCCACCAGGACCGTGGCGCCGATGAGTCCGAGCAGCATGCCGAACACGACGAGCGGGATGCGGTGGTCGGCGACCGGCGGTACGTTGCCGAGTACGCCCAGCAGAAGCCGGCCGCCCGCCAACGCCCAGCAGAAGCCGCCCGCCCGCCAACGCCCAGCAGAAGCCGCCCGCCCGCCAACGCCCAGCAGAAGCCGCCCGCCCGCCATCGCCCACCAGTGGCCGCGGGGCAGGCCGGCTTCCTCGGCCACCTGGCGTTGGGCAGGAGCGCCCGGCCGCTAGCGGCGTGCCAGGCCGTCGACCATCAACGCGAGCGTGAAGTCGAACCGGTCGTGGTCCTCACCCG
>NZ_JAHLEM010000970.1 GCF_018883605.1 Streptomyces niphimycinicus
GTGTTTCGGTGGTCATAGCGTTAGGGAAACGCCCGGTTACATTTCGAACCCGGAAGCTAAGCCTTTCAGCGCCGATGGTACTGCAGGGGGGACCCTGTGGGAGAGTAGGACACCGCCGAACAATTTTTAGCCTCGGTCCCGAGCATTTAATGCTCGGGACCGAGGCTTTTTTGCGTTCGCCTTGTTATTCGCCGCGATATCCGTCCCCACGTGTGCACGAGCACGGAAGAGGGCTGACCGGGAGTTCTCCGGGACCGTCCGTGCCAGCCGGCCCGGCTGACTACTGGCCGACCAGGGAGCGGTGGGGCCAGCGGGCTCGGGCTTGTTCCTGGGAGCGCATCAGAGCCAGTGTGGGCAGGCCCTGGGCCGCGCCCTGGGTGAGGAGATCGGGCAGCGCCGGGAGCGGGGCTACGGCGGCGACGTCGTCCAGGACGAGGGTCAGTGGTGGGTCGAGCCGACCGGAGGATGACCGTTCGGCCATGCGCCGGCCGTGCTCGACCACGTCTGAGGCGAGTGCGGTCAAGAGGGGCATCGCACCCGGATGGGTTCGGGGGTCCTCGATGGACTCACCCATCAGATACAGCGTTCCCCCTTCGGCGACGAATGACTCCAGTGCGAGCGCGTCGGCGCGTCCCGGATTGCAGGCGTCCCGGATGTGGATCGAGGACAGCGCGCCGAGGGCACGGGCGGTCAGCTCCTGGGCCATGTCGCGGCGTTCACGGTGTGCCGTGAGCGTGGCCTCCAGCTCGCCGGCCGCGCCGCCCGCCGCCTTGGGATGCGTACGGAGGATCTTCACGGGCTCGTGGGCCGAACTGCCCTGCGCCCAGCGGTGCACATGACGGAAGGGCCGGCCGTCCACGGCGGCGGCGTGCAGCCAGCAGCGGAGCATCGTCTCCGCGGCTTCCGCCATGGGCCGGTCCATGGCGTGCATGGGCCGTACGGGGGCGAGGAGGGCGGTGGCGCGGGTGGCCGCGATATCGCGGGAGCCGCAGTCCGACGCCGGGTTCCAGCGCAGCCGGGCGGGGGTGTCGAGCAGATGGGACGGATCGAAGACGTGGGTGGGGCCGAGCTTGGCGCGGGCGTCCTTGGTCATGGACCAGAGCTCGGGATCGCTGGTGACGACCAGGACGGGGCCGACGGCCTCCAGGACGGTGCGGGCCGCGGACTCGCCGCGCTGGGCACCGAAGAGGACCCGGGAGAGGACCCGGGACTGGTCCAACTCGCAGTCGGGGAGGCCGGCCGCCGTCAGCGGGTCGGTGCGGGGGGTGGGGAGCGGCTGAGCGGACACCGGGTCGGGGCCGAGCGGGGCGTACAGGCCGTCGTGGGCGGGCGGTGTGGTCGCGTCCTCCGTGGGGGCGTCCTGCGTGCGGGCCCTCTGCTCGGCGATCTGGGGTTGCGGCTGGTGGCCCGTCCCGGTGGCCGCCTCAGCGGCGACGGTCTCGTGGGCGTGACCGGCGGCGGGCGCGACGAGGCCGTTGCCGGTCACCGCCTCGGCCGGGGCCGGTGCGGGGGGCCCGACGGGGTGGCCTGGAGCGGCGCTCTCGGGCCGGGAGGCCGAGGAGCCCTCAGAGGGGCTGGCGGCGGGGCCGGAGGCGGCTCCTGGGGCCGCTGGGCCGCTTCCGGGGACTGATGCAGGCGGGGGCGGCGCCTCGGTGCCGGGGGTCGGCTCCGGCCTCGTACCGTTGCCGGTTCCGAAGCCGTCCTTGGCGGCGCCCGCGCCCGTAAGGCCGAGTCGTTTCGCCTCCGCCGCCTCCGCGCGGTCGATGCGGCGCTGGGTGCGGACCGTCCGGTAGCGGGCCAGCGTGCCGATCACGAAGATCGTCAGCACGATCAGCACCATCAGCTCACTGATGAAGACGCCCCAGAACAGCCCGTACCCCGAAAGCTGGTCCTGCGGGGTGCTGGGCCATGCCGCCGCCAGGTCCTGGGGCTCCTGCACCAGATGGCGCAGCGCCACCGGTGTCCGCATAAAGGTCAGGTTGTCCGGCCAGGCGCCGCGGGCGAAGAGCCCGGCCAGGCCGGTCGCCGACCACATCAGGCCGAGCGTGCCCAGCAGAAGGCCGATGGCGCCGATCAGCAGGCCGTCCGGAATGCCGCCCTGCGCGGACGGAGGTCTTCCGTGCTCCGCGGGCCCGCCGTGGTTCTGTCCCGCTGCCATCTCACGCCACCGTGGATCCGTACGACGGCCCGCCGTAGGTTTCCGCCTCGATCGCCGCGGCGGCGCGCTCCTCGGCCTCCGCCTCGGCCGCCATCTGCACGGCCAGTCCGTCCTCCGTCATCGCCCGGTCGGTGTAGACCAGGGGCCGCTCGGCCTCGGTGATGAGGTGTTTGACGACCTGTACGTTGCCGTTGACGTCCCAAACCGCGATACCGGGGGAGAGCGTCGGGATGATCTCGACGGCCCAGCGGGGCAGGCCCAGGACGCGGCCGGTGGCCCGTGCCTCGTCCGCCTTCTGGGCGTAGATCGTCCGTGTGGAGGCCATCTTGAGGATGGCCGCGGCTTCCCGGGCCGCCGCGCCGTCGACCACGTCGGAGAGATGGTGGACGACGGCGACGAAGGACAGGCCGAGCCGTCGCCCGAACTTCAGCAGCCGCTGGAAGAGCTGGGCGACGAAGGGGGAGTTGATGATGTGCCACGCCTCTTCGACCAGGAAGATGCGCTTCTTACGGTCGGGACGGATCCAGGTGTGCTCCAGCCAGACGCCCACGATGGCCATCAGGATCGGCATCGCGATCGAGTTGCGATCGATATGGGACAGGTCGAAGACGATCAGGGGTGAGTCCAGATCGATTCCGGCCGTGGTGGGGCCGTCGAACATCCCGCGCAGATCGCCGTCGACCAGTCGGTCCAGCACCAGGGCGACATCGAGGCCCCAGGCCCGTACATCGTCTATATCGACGTTCATCGCCGCCG
The DNA here is from genome assembly GCF_018883605.1 of Streptomyces niphimycinicus. Lineage (GTDB taxonomy): Bacteria > Actinomycetota > Actinomycetes > Streptomycetales > Streptomycetaceae > Streptomyces > Streptomyces niphimycinicus. Next base: position 2,915 of record NZ_JAHLEM010000970.1, read on the forward strand.
CCGAATCCGCCTCGGGGTGGCGCAACTGCTCCACGATGTCGGTCAGCACCGGCTGGCGGTCGACGATGGTCTCGTTGACGTAGGCGTGCGCGACCTTCAGGGCGAACCCGGAGCGCTCGTCGAGCCCGTGCCCCATCGCGACCTCGATGATCGTACGGAGCAGGGCGAGCTGACCGGTCGTGGTGATCGCCGGGTCCAGGGGGTTCAGGCGGATACCGCCGTCCAGGGCCGCCATGGGGTCGAGCCGGATAGGCGTTATCCCCAGCTCCTGGGCGATGAGATTCCATTCGCCGACCCCGTCCTCGCCCTGGGCGTCCAGCACCACCACCTGGCGGTCGCGGAACCGTAGCTGACGCAGGACGTAGGTCTTCTCCAGGGCCGACTTCCCGTTTCCGGACTCGCCGAGCACCAGCCAGTGAGGGGCCGGCAACTGCTGGCCGTAGAGCTGGAACGGGTCGTAGATATAGCCCTTGCCGGAGTACACCTCGCGGCCGATGATCACGCCGGAGTCGCCGAGGCCGGGGGCCGCGGTGGGCAGATAGACGGCCTGCGCCTGGCCGGTGGAGGTGCGCACGGGCAGCCGCGTCGTCTCCACCTTTCCGAACAGAAAGCTGGTGAACGCATCGGTGACGGCGCTCATCGGATCGGCCACTGCGGAGCCCCTATCGTCCCTGTCGTCCCAGTCGTCTCTATCGGCGGATGCCGGTCGCGAACGGCAACGTGTTCACAAAGGCCCGGTGGTGCTCGCGGTCGCACCACTCCAGCTTGAGATAGCTCTTCCCCGCCGAGGCCCGGATGGTCCGCTTGTCGCGCGCGAGGGCCTCCGGGGACCGGGAGGACACGGTGATGTAGCCGACCAGGTTGACGCCCGCGGCGCCGCTGGCGAGATCCTCGCCGCGCTGGTCGAGCCGGCCGTGGGCGGCGATATCGCGCGGGTCGACGGTGCGGTTCATCTTCGCGGCGCGGCTGGCCTCGGCCTCGTCGTTGGTCTTCTCGGTGAGCATCCGCTCGATGGCGACCTCGGTGGGCTCGAGGTCCATACAGACGGCGACCGTACGGATGACATCGGGGGTGTGGACGAGCAGCGGGGCCAGGAAGTTGACCCCGACGGGCGTCATGGGCCACTCCTTGACCCAGGCCGTGGAGTGGCACCAGGGCTCGCGGGTGCTCGACTCCCGTGTCTTGGCCTGGAGGTAGGTGGGCTCCATGGCGTCCAGCTCGGCGGGCCAGGCGTTCCGCTTGGTCATCGCCTGGATGTGGTCGATGGGGTGGTCCGGGTCGTACATGGAGTGGATGAGCGACGCCAGCCGCCCCTGTCCCAGGGGCTGCCGCACCCGGATGTCGGCCTCGGCGAGCCGGGCACAGATGTCGGTCAGCTCACGGGCCATCACCACGGCCAGGCCCGCGTCCTTGTCGAGCCGGCGGCCGCCGCCGCTGTGGCGGGTGGCGCGCGCGATGGCCTGGGCCTCGGCGGCGAGGTCGCGGGTGTAGTGCATACAGGCGACGAGATAGGCGCGGTGCTGTTCGGAGGAGGTGGAGACCATGGACTGCAACTGGTCGTAGGAGTCCTTCAGCCAGTTGGGGGCCTGGTGGTCGCCGCGCCGCTCGACGTCCTTGGCGTGCGCGTCGGGGTCGGCGGGGAGGGTGCGGGCCAGGATCTGGAGACGGGTCACGAAACCGTCGCCGTTGGCCACATGCTTGAGCAGGGTGCCGAACCGGTCCACGAGGGCTTCCTGGTCCTCGCTGTCGCGCAGTCCGACGCCGGGGCCCTCGATCTCGATGGCGGCGGTGACGGTGCGGCGGTCGGCGTGCAGGAGCACGGCGATCTCGTCGGGGCCGAAGGGGGCGGCCAGCCAGTTGATCCGGCCGATGCCGGGGGGCGGGCCGACCTCGATCTCCCGGCCGTCGAGGCGGGTGCCGGCCTCCGCGGCGCCGGAGCGGTAGGCGGTGGTGCCCTTACGGACGCTGCGCTTGTAGGAGCGGTTGATCTCGAACCACCGGTAGAACGTCCGCCCGTTGTACGGGACGTACACGGCGGCGAGGGCGAGGGTCGGGAAGCCGACCAGGGCGACGATGCGGAACATCAGCACCTGCACCAGCAGGCCGCACATCATTCCGATGAAGGCGCCCCCGATGATCAGTGCGATCTCGCCGGTCTCGCGGTTCTTGCCGACGACCGCGTTCGGGCGGGGGCGCCCGATCAGATATGTGCGACGGGGCGCGATGGGGTGCGACTGGGCATCGATCGTCACCGCCGGTCACCTCCTGAGTTGTTGCCGGAGCCGCGGTTCGTGGCGGAGCCGCCGCGGGAGCCTCCGGTGTGGCCGGTGCGGCTGGCGGGTGCGGAGCCGCCGCCCCCGCCGCCCGAGGCTCCGCCTCCGCCGCTGGTGCGGGTGCTGTGGG
>NZ_JAHLEM010000971.1 GCF_018883605.1 Streptomyces niphimycinicus
GCCGCGGGCGGTTCGGCGGCCGCTCCGGCGGCGGTGGGCCCGGCGATCCGGCGGCCGGTGGGGGAGAGCACCCACGCGGTCAGGTCCAGGTCCGAGCGGAGCAGGTCCAGGGCCACCTCGGGGCCGCCGCCCGCGGGCCCGGACGTCATCAGCCGCCGGTGCCGGTCGACGACCGCCGCCAGATCCCCGGCCCGTTCACCGGAGACCTGGCGCACCACATGCTCGGTGATGGTGGCGAACGCGACATCCTCGACCACGGAGAACAGCGGCAGCCGATGCCGTCCGCAGGCCAGCACCAGATCCTCCGGCACGGCGCCCAGCTCCGCCTCGCCCGCCGCCAGCCCCGCCACCCCGGCCGCCGCGAGGATGCGGACGAACCGCTCGGAGTCCTCCGGCTCACGCCGCCAGGCGAGCCCGGTCAGCACGAGTTCACCGCCCGAGAGATAGCGGCTGGGGTCGCGCAGATCGGTGGTCATGACGCCGCGTACGGTACGGTCCAGCTCGCTCTCGCCACCGAGCAGGCGCAGGCCCAGGGTGTCGTTCTCCAGCAGTGCGCGCAGCCGCATGGGATGCCAGCCGATCTTGTTCCGTGTTGCCGGTCGAATACCGCGAGGTTTCGGGTCCCCGCCGTTCGTTCGAATCTACAAGACCCGCCCCCTGGCCAGCCAATTGCTTCATGCCTTCGGTGACTGCACCAGGTGGCCCACGCCTCGGTCTACTGGCGTTGAGTCGCGTGCAGAGTTCTGGGAGGGGGCTCCCGCCTGCCGACGGCGACGCCGACGATTCGAGAAGAGAGACCCATGGACTTCCTGCGCCCCGCCGGCTGGGAGGAGGCGCTCGCCGCGAAGGCCGAGCACCCCACCGCCGTGCCCATCGCGGGCGGCACCGATGTGATGGTCGAGATCAACTTCGATCACCGGCGGCCCGAGTATCTGCTCGATCTGACCCGCGTCGCCGAACTGGCCGAATGGGAGGCCACCGACCGTACGGTCCGGCTGGGCGCGGGCGTCCCGTACACCCGGATCATCGAGGAGCTGCGGGCCGAACTGCCGGGGCTGGCGCTCGCCGCGCACACCGTCGGCTCACCGCAGATCCGCAACCGCGGCACCGTCGGCGGCAATCTCGGCGCCGCCTCGCCCGCCGGGGACGCGCATCCCGCGCTGCTGGCGGCCGGGGCCGAGGTGGAGGCGGCCTCGATGCGCGGCACCCGGCGCATCCCCGTCGAGGAGTTCTTCACCGGGGTCAAGCGCCATGCCCTGGAGCCCGATGAGCTGATCCGGGCGGTGCACATCCAGAAGGCGGACGGTCCGCAGCAGTTCTCCAAGGTCGGCACCCGGAACGCCATGGTGATCGCGGTCTGCGCCTTCGCCGTCGCGCTCCATCCGCGCACCCGCACCGTGCGCACCGGCATCGGATCGGCCGCGCCCACGCCCGTACGGGCCCATGAGGCCGAGGAGTTCCTGGGCGCGGCGCTCGAGGAGGGCGGCTTCTGGGACAGCGGTGCGCCCCTCGACCCGTCGACGGCCCGGCGGTTCGCCGAGCTGTGCGCCGGGGCGTGCCGCCCGATCGACGACGTACGCGGCAGCGCCGCCTACCGCCGCCACGCGGTGGGGGTCATGGCGCGCCGCACGCTCGGCTGGACCTGGGAGGCGTATCGCGAGGGAGACGGGAGGACCGCACAGTGCGCGTGAACATCACGGTCAACGGGCGGCCGTACGAGGCCGATGACGTCTGGGAGGGCGAGTCCCTGCTGTACGTGCTGCGCGAGCGGATGGGGCTTCCCGGTTCGAAGAACGCGTGTGAGCAGGGCGAATGCGGTTCCTGCACGGTCCGCCTCGACGGGGTGCCGGTCTGCGCCTGTCTGGTGGCGGCGGGGCAGGCCGAGGGCCGCGAGGTGGTCACCGTCGAGGGACTCGCGGACCACGCCCGGCAGCGGTCCGCGAAACCGGCTGGAGCCGTCTGCCCCGGTGAGCCCGAGGCGGGTCATCCAGGGAAGCCCGAGGTCGGCGGCCTCGTGGAGCCCGAGACGGGCCGCCCTGGCGAGCCCGATACGGCCCGCCGCGCGGAGCCTGGTACGGGCCGCCCCGTAGGGCCTGATGTGGCGCGCCCCGTGGAGCCCGGGCTCGGCCACCCCGGAGAGCCGGAGACAGCCCGTCCCCGGCGGCCCGGGTCATCCCGCCCCGGGCAGGTCGTCGCCCCGCTGGCCCCCGTCCAGCAGGCGTTCATCGACGCCGGGGCCGTCCAGTGCGGCTTCTGCACCCCCGGACTGCTCGTGGCCGCCGATGAGCTGCTGGAGCGCACCCCCGACCCCTCCGACGCCGATATCCGCGAGGCGCTCTCCGGCAACCTCTGCCGCTGCACCGGCTACGAGAAGATCCTCGACGCGGTCCGGCTCGCCGCCGCCCGCACCGGGAAGGCGGTCTGACCATGGCAGCCGACCGCACCGCCAGTGCCCCCACCGCCCTCACCCAGGCCACCGGCGCCACCAGGGGGACGATCGGCGAGTCCACCCTGCGCCCCGACGGCACCCTCAAGGTGACCGGCGAGTTCGCGTACTCCTCGGATCTGTGGCACGAGGACATGCTGTGGGGCTTCACCCTCCGCAGCCCGTACGCCCACGCCGCGATCAGGTCCATCGACACCGCCGGGGCGCTCGCCCTGCCCGGGGTGTACGCCGTGCTGACCCATGACGATCTGCCCGCCGAAACCCACTACGGCCTGGAGATCCACGACCAGCCCGTGCTCGCGAAGGACCGGGTCCGCTACCACGGCGAGCCCGTGGCGATCGTCGCCGCCGACCACCCCGAGACCGCCCGCCGCGCCGCCGCCCGGATCGCGGTGGAGTACGAGGAGCTGCCGCTGGTCGTGGACGAGGCCACCGCCACCGCGCCGGGCGCGCCGCTGCTCCACCCCGGCCGCCGGGACCACCACGCCGCCCACGTCCCGCACCCGAACATCGTGCACCGCCAGCCCGTTCTGCGCGGCGATGTCGCCGCCGCCCGGGCCCGTGCCGATGTGGTGGTCCGCCGGGACTACGAGGTGGGCATGCAGGACCAGGCGTTCCTCGGCCCGGAGTCGGGGCTCGCGGTGCCCGCCGAGGACGGCGGGGTGGACCTCTACATCGCCACCCAGTGGCTGCATGTCGACCGCGATCAGCTCGCCCCGGTCCTCGGGCTGCCCGCCGACAAGGTGCGGCTGACCCTGTCCGGGGTGGGCGGGGCGTTCGGCGCGCGCGAGGATCTGTCCATGCAGGCGCACGCCTGTCTGCTGGCGCTGCGCACCGGAAAGCCCGTCAAGATCGTCTACAACCGCTACGAATCCTTCTTCGGCCATGTCCACCGCCACCCCGCCAGGCTCACCTATGAACACGGCGCGAGCCGCGACGGCACGCTGCTCTACGTCCAGTGCCGCATCGTCCTGGACGGCGGGGCGTACGCCTCCTCCTCCCCGGCGGTCGTCGGCAACGCCGCCTCCCTGTCGATCGGCCCCTACGTCGTCGAGAACGTCGACGTCGAGGCCATCGCGCTCTACTCCAACAACCCGCCCTGCGGTGCGATGCGCGGCTTCGGCGCCGTCCAGGCGTGCTTCGCCTACGAGGCGCAGATGGACGCGGTGGCGGCCGAACTCGGCCTGGACCCGGTGGAGTTCCGGCAGCGCAACGCCATGTCCCAGGGCGCCGCCATGCCCACCGGGCAGCTTGTCGACTCCCCGGCCCCGGTCGCCGAGCTGCTGCGCCGGGTCAAGGCGCTGCCGATGCCGCCCGAGCGCGCCTGGGAGGCGGCGGGCGGCCCGGTGGACGTACGGGCCCTGCCGGGCGGGCTGTCCAACACCACCCACGGCGAGTCCGTGGTGCGCGGGGTGGGCTATGCGGTCGGCATCAAGAACGTCGGCTTCTCCGAGGGCTTCGACGACTACTCCACCGCCCGGATCCGGCTGGAAGTGATCGGTGGCGAGCCGGTCGCCCTGGTGCACACCGCGATGGCCGAGGTCGGCCAGGGCGGGGTCACCGTGCACGCCCAGATCGCCCGCACCGAGCTGGGCGTCGACCGGGTCACCATCCACCCGGCCGACACCCGGGTCGGCTCGGCCGGCTCCACCTCCGCCTCCCGCCAGACATATATGACGGGCGGCGCCGTCAAGCACACCTGCGAGGCGGCCCGGGAGGAGGTGCTGCGGCGCGGCCGGGAGCGGTTCGGCGCCTCCCACCCCGCCTGGGCGGAGCCCGCCCGGCTGCGGCTGGCGGACGGCAAGGTGGTCACCGACGGCGGCGAGGTGATCGGCGACCTCGCCGGGATCCTCGGCGAGGAGGCGATCGACCTGGAGCGGGAGTTCCGGCACCGGCCGACCGAGCCGTTCGATCTCCGCACCGGCCAGGGCTTCGGCCATGTGCAGTACTCCTTCTGCGCCCATCGCGCGGTCGTCGAGGTCGACACCGAGCTGGGTCTGGTCAAGGTGGTCGAGCTGGCGGCCGCGCAGGACGTGGGCAAGGCGATCAACCCGCTGTCGGTGGTCGGGCAGATCCAGGGCGGTTCCACGCAGGGGCTCGGGCTCGCGGTGATGGAGGAGATCGTCGTCTCGGCGGACGGGGCGCGGGTGCGCAATCCGTCCTTCACGGACTATCTGATCCCCACCATCCTGGACACCCCGGCCATGCCGGTGGACGTGCTGGAGCTGGCCGACGACAACGCCCCGTACGGGCTGCGCGGCGTCGGCGAGGCGCCCACGCTCTCCTCGACCCCGGCCGTCGTCGCCGCCATCCGCGCGGCGACGGGCCTGCCCCTGAAGCGCGTGCCCGTGCGCCCGGAGCACCTGACGGGCACCTGAGGGCAGATATCGGGAGCCGAGTGCGTTGTTCCGGATATCGATGTGCCGCGTATCGATGCGCCGCCCAAGGAGCTGATCACCATGCTGGACATCGCCGCCGAGCTGCGCCGCTGGTGCGAGGAGGGCCGGGACTTCGCCGTGGCCACCGTGGTCTCCGTGGGCGGCAGCGCGCCCCGGCAGCCTGGGGCCGCGCTCGCCGTGGACGCCGAGGGCACGGCGGTCGGCAGCGTGTCCGGCGGCTGTGTCGAGGGCGCGGTGTACGAGCTGTGTCAGGAGGCGCTGCGTACCGGCGAGACCGTACGGGAGACCTTCGGCTACTCCGATGAGGACGCCTTCACGGTCGGCCTGACCTGCGGCGGAGTCATCGATGTGCTGGTCAGCCCGGCCCCGGCGGCCGACCGCCTGGTGCGCCCGGTGCTGGCCGCCGCCGCGTCCGCCGCCGCCGACGGCCGGACGAC
>NZ_JAHLEM010000972.1 GCF_018883605.1 Streptomyces niphimycinicus
AGGCCCTCGTCGGCGGCCGGGCCCGGGGCCGGCCTGGCGGCCCCTTCAGCGGTGTTGAGCTGGGGCGCGGCGGCCCCCGGGGGTGGAGATGTCACGTCGCACAGAGTAGGCGGTCGCACCGACAACGTACGAAACGGCACGGAGATCCCGGTATGAGGCACCAGATCCCCCGGGCGTGCACGCCCGTACACCGGCGCGTCCCCCGCACCTCACCGATCCGTCAGTCTACGGCTCACCGGCCGGTGGTCCGTCCAGGGCGAGCGCCGCGAAGGTGGCCAGCCAGTGGTCGCCGGTGAAGTCCCCGGAGTCGGTGGCCGGGAGCCCGGCGGCCAGATGGTCACGGGCCGCCGTCCGCAGTACGTCCGCCCGCGGATCGCCGTGCGGCAGGGCGGCGGCCAGGCGGCGCAGCGCGGCGGCCCGGCTGAGGATGAGGCCGAGGAGATGACCGATCTGCGGATCGGCCGGGTCGGAAACGACGGGCGGGGTGAGCACGGTGACGGGCGCACCCCATTCGACGCCGGGCAGGAAACGCTCCAGCCAGCGCGCGAACTCCTCTTCCGGCAGCACCCGGCTCATCGCCTCGGCCTCGGTGAGCGCGGGCGAGAGGAAGTCCTGCCCGGAGGGCTCCCAGTGGACGGGGGCGTCATGGTCGTCGGCGAACCAGCCGAGGACGGCCTCCGTGACCGGTTCGACGATCGTCTCGACGCCCGCGGCGGCCGCGCTGTCCAGGACCAGGCCGAGGGCGAAGGCGCTGTTGGTGTGGACGCCGTGCCGCACCGGATAGGTGGCGCGTGCCAGCCATCCGCTCAGCAGTGCGCGGACGGCGTCGGCGGCCGGTTCCAGGGCCTTCGCCCAGCGCTCGCCCGCGGGGCCCGGGAGGTTCCGGCACTCGGCGGTCAGCGCGAGCAGCCAGGCCCATCCGTAAGGGCGCTCGAAGGAGGGATGGGCGAGGAGATAGTCCGCCTCGGCGGCCAGGGCATCGGCCGTAAGGTGCCCGTCCAGTACGGCCGTGACCTCGTCGGCCCGGACGCGGTCGGGGCAGCGGCGCAGCAGGCGGACCAGCAGCCAGTGCATATGAACCGCGGAGTGCCAGTCGTAGGAGCCGTAGAAGGCGGGGTGGTACCGGCGCGGCTCCACCAAGTCCTCGGGGCCGAGCAGCAGATGCGCCGGGGCGTTGGGGTAGGCCCGGGTGACGTTGGCGGTGGCGAGGGCGGCGAACCGGGTCGCGTACCGGCCGAGTTCGCCGCCCCTTTCGTCCGGCTCGTCGGATTCGTCGGGCTCGTGCGGCTCGTCGGGCTCGTGCGGCTCGTTCAATGCGTTGCTCCCTCGGCGATGCGCAGGTCGGTCCGGGTGCGCACGGCCGCCCCGATGATCACCCGCAGCGCGTCGGCGGACATCTCGGCGGGCAGGGCGGGTTCGGCGCGGTCCACGACCTGTTCGGGCGCGTACGGGAGGTGGACGAAGCCGCCGCGCAGCGCGGGCCGCTCGGTGGCGATGAGATGGGCCAGGCCGTAGAAGACGTGGTTGCACACGAAGGTTCCGGCCGTCTGGGAGACGGCGGCCGGAATCCCGGCCTCGCGGACGGCCGCGACACACGCCTTGACGGGCAGGGAGGCGAAGTAGGCGGCCGGGCCGCCCTCGATGACCGGTTCGTCGATGGGCCGGCGTCCGGCGTTGTCGGGTATGCGGGCGTCGTCCACGTTGATCGCGACCCGCTCGACGGTGACACCGGGACGGCCGCCGGCCTGGCCCACGCACAGCACCAGATCGGGGTCGGCCTCCTCCACGGCGGCGGCCAGTTGCTCCCGTGCGGTACCGAAGACGCATGCGAGCTGTACGGCGGTGATCTCGGTGCCGGGCGGCGGAGCGGCGGCGACGAGGGAGACGGCCTGCCACGACGGGTTGACGTCCGAGCCCGCGAAGGGCTCGAAGCCGGTGAGGAGAACTCGGGTCACAGCGGCCCCCTTCAGAAGGCGAAGAGCGAGATGATCGCGATGTTGCAGACCAGCAGCGCCCCGGCGGTGGGGATCTGCGCCTTGATGGGACCGTACTGGTCCTTGAGTTCCAGCAGCGCGGCGGGCACCAGGTTGAAGTTGGCGGCCATGGGCGTCACCAGCGTGCCGCAGAAACCGGCCAGCATGCCGACGGCGAGGACGACGGGCGGATCCCCGTGCATCTGCTGGATGAGCACGGGCCAGCCGATGGCGGCGGTCATCACCGGGAAGGCGGCGAAGGCGTTGCCCATGATGATGGTGAACAGGGCCATTCCGACGCAGTAGACGGCCACCGCGATGTACTTCTGGCCGTCCGGCAGCAACTGCTCGGTGATCTTGCCGACCTGGGTGCCGACCCCGGCCACCTGGAAGATGGAGCCGAGCACGGCGAGCAACTGGGGCAGCAGCAGCGCCCAGCCCATGGACTCCAGCAGGCTCCGGCCGGCGTGCAGGGGCACCGAGGGCCGCCGCTCGCGCACCACGACCATGGCGACCAGCAGCCCGGCGATCGCGCCGAAGCCGAGGCCGAGGATGGTCTCGCTGCCCTCCTCCAGGACCGGTTCGCCCCCGATGTGCCAGTGCTTGACGGCCGACGCGCAGACGACGGCGACCAGCGGGATGGTGAGCGCCGGGACGAACAGCTTGCTGCCGAGCCGGGCGGCCGTGGCGGTGCGCTGCTCGGGGGTGGTGGTGTTGGGCACGCCCCGCCCGGTGAGCTGGAAGCCGCCCAGGCAGACCATGGCGAGGACGGCGACGCCCAGGGGTTCGGCCGGGGCCTTCTTCTCCACCACCCAACTGCTGTAGAAGAAGCAGCCCCCGAGCAGCCCCCAGAAGGCGGCCGAGCCAAGGCGCTTGGGGTTGCTGCGGTCGACGGCCATCTGGGCGGCCATGGCGAGGAAGACGGCGCCGACGAGCCAGTAGAACCACTCCGCCTTGATCACTTGGCTTCCTCCGCGGTGCGGCTGCCCTTGGCAGCGGATCGGCCGCGCGAGGCGGCGAGTTCGTGGTCCAGGGAGCGGTCCAGGCGCAGCAGCCGGAAGCCGTGGATGAGGAACGCGCAGACGGCGGTGGGGATGGCCCACAGCGCGAGCTGGAGCGGCTCCAGATGGGTGTGGTAGGTGGTGTTGACGAATCCGGTGATCAGCAGGATCGAGCCGATGGCCAGGAAGCAGTCCTCGCCGAAGAACAGCCCGACCGTGTCGGCGCTGGCGGAGTACGAGCGCACACGCTCGCGGACCCGCTCGGGCAGCGGGCCGTGGCGGCGTTCCGCGGCGCCCTCGGCCATCGGGGCGACCATGGGCCGCACGCTCTGGGCGGGGCCGCCGATGCTGGTGAGGCCGAGCGCGGCGGTGAGCTGGCGCAACGCCAGGTAGAGGGCGAGGAACCGGCCGGTGGTGAGCTTGCCGAGCCGCCCGATGAGGGTCCGGGCCTGTTCCTGGAGGCCGTTGCGCTCCAGGAGGCCGATCACGGGCAGGGTGATGACGAAGATCGTCACCGAGCGGCTGGAGGCGAAGCCGTCACCGAAGGCCGCCAGGATCTCCTGGGGCGAGAGCTTGGCCAGCAGTCCGGTGGCGATGCCGGCGACCCCCACCACCAGCAAGGGGTTGCGTCGTGTGGCGAATCCGAGGATCACCACGAGGACGCCAAGGAGAACGATCATGCGTCCAGCCTTCCGCGCAGAAGGACCTCACGGGGGCGTGAGGAGAGTGCACCGGAGGCTAGGCGTTCGTTCAACGATCCGACAAGGGCCTGAAACGAACTTGTTCCGGCTCCGTCGGATCGTTTACCGCTGGGAAACCTCTATCGCCGGGACATCTTCCGTCCGTAGGCATCGGCCAACTGCCCCTGGGAATCGTCCAGATAGGAGGCGAGCAGCCGCTCCGCCTCCACCGCGTCACCGCTCTGGAGCACCTCCAGGATCTGGCGGTTGCGCACCAGATAGGGGGCGTGGAAGCGGCGGGGGTCGGCCATGACATGGAAGACCAGCCGGAGCTCGGCCAGCACCCCGCGCATGAGTTCGTCCGCGCGGGGACTTCCGGCGAGGGAGACGATCGCCTGATGGAAGCGGATATTGGCGGTGGACAGGTCCTGCCAGGCCCGGTCCCGCGCGGCGCGCTCGCCCGCCAGGACCGCCGCCTCGACCGCCCGGACCGCGTAGGGCGGCTCCCCCAGGCCGCGCACCGCCGCGCATTCGACCAGCCGGCGCACGCGGTAGATGTCATTGAGGTCGTCGACCGTGACGACGCGGACGAACACCCCGCGGTTCAGCTCGTGCACCAGCAGCCGCTCATGGGTCAGCAGGCGGAACGCCTCGCGGAGGGTGTTGCGCGAGACCCCGAGCGCGCCGCCCACGCTGTCCTCGGACAGCCGGGTGCCGGGCGGGAAGAACCCCTCGGCGATGCGGTCGCGCAGGATGTCGGCGACGCGCTCCGCCGTGCTGGTGCGCCCCAGCAGGGCCCGGTCGGCCTCGAGTCCGGCGGCGAGAGCGGAGACCGGGGGGTACCCGGGCGCCTCCGCCGCCTCCCCCGCCTCCGGCATCCCCGGCGACTCGTCCGACGATTCCCCCGACGACTCGCCGGACCGGCTATTTACGCCTTTTGTCCCGTTCGCCACATCAGCCCCTGTTCGATGTCTCGTTCGTCCCGTATAGCGAGAAGTCAAGCCCAGAAACCGTCACCGGACAACAAGCACCTTGTCGGATCGTTCAACGATCGCTTACCTTGTGATGCCATCCACAGCCCCTCACGTATCCCCCACGCCCCGAACGGACGGATATGACCGCATCCTTGGCGAACCTGTCCATCGATCTCAACGCCGACCTCGGCGAGGGGTTCGGCCGCTGGCGGCTCACCGACGACGAGGCCCTGCTGTCCATCGTCACCAGCGCCAATGTCGCCTGTGGCTTCCACGCCGGGGACCCGTCGACCATGCGCCGGGTGTGCGAGCTGGCCGCCGAGCACGGGGTGCGCATCGGGGCCCAGGTCTCCTACCGTGACCTGGCCGGTTTCGGCCGGCGCAGCATGGATGTCCCGCCGCGGGAGCTGACCGACGAGATCGCCTATCAGATCGGCGCGCTGGAGATCTTCGCCCGCGCCGCCGGGGCGCGGGTGCACTACGTCAAGCCGCATGGCGCGCTCTACAACCGCGGCGTGCACGACAAGGCGCAGGCCGCCGCCGTGGTCGAGGGCGTCCGGCTGGCCGCGGGCGGTCCGCTGCCGGTGCTGGGGCTGCCCGGGTCCCG
>NZ_JAHLEM010000973.1 GCF_018883605.1 Streptomyces niphimycinicus
GGCCGAGGGTGTGTGGGCCTCTGGTGTGGTGCGGATGCTGGCCGGGCGTGGTGTGGATGTGCGCGTGGTCGAGTCGAACGCGGCGGACCGCGCCGGGATCGCGGAGGAGCTGCGTGAGGCGGTGGGCGACGCCTCGGTGACGGGTGTGGTGTCGCTTCTGGCGCTGGACGACGCCTCGGTGACGGATGTGCTGCGGACGGCCGCGTTGGTGCAGGCGCTGGGTGATGCGGGTGTGGGTGCGGGTGTGGGTGTGGGTGCGCCGCTGTGGGTGGCGACGCGGGGCGCGGTGTCGGTGGGGCGTTCGGATGGTGCGGTGAATCCGGGCCAGACGTTGGTGTGGGGGCTTGGCCGGGTGGCGGCGTTGGAGCTGCCGGAGCGGTGGGGTGGTCTGGTCGATCTGCCGGAGTCGGTGGATGAGCGGGTGCTGGGGCGGCTGGCGGGTGTGCTGGCCGGGGCCGGTGGCGAGGATCAGGTCGCGGTGCGTGGCTCGGGTGTCTTCGGGCGCCGGCTGGAGCGGGCGGCTGTGGCGGGGTCGGCAACGGGTTCGGCCTCCGAGGGCTCCTGGTCGCCGGGTGCCGGATCGGTCCTGGTCACGGGCGGCACGGGTGCGTTGGGTGCGCATCTGGCTCGCTGGCTGGTGGAGAACGGCGCCGAGCATGTGGTGCTCACCAGCCGCCGGGGGCTGGAGGCTCCGGGTGCGGTGGAGCTGCGGGATGAGCTGGCCGCGTCGGGTGCTCGGGTGACCGTTGCCGCGTGCGATGTGGCGGACCGGGACGCGCTCGCGGAGCTGCTGGCCGGGCTTCCGGCGGAGCTTCCGCTGACCGCCGTCGTCCATGCGGCCGGTGTGCTCGACGACGGCGTACTGGACTCGCTCACGCCCGAGCGATTCGCCTCGGTGCTCCGGGCGAAGGCCGACGCCGCGCGCCATCTGGACGAGCTGACCCGCGATCTGGACCTTACGGCGTTCGTACTCTTCTCCTCGATCACCGGGTCGGTGGGTGCCGCCGGGCAGGGCAACTACGCGGCGGCCAACGCCTACTTGGACGCGCTGGCGGAGTCGCGCCGTGCGGAGGGGCTGCCCGCCACCTCGATCGCCTGGGGCCCGTGGGCCGAGGGCGGTATGGCCGGTGACGACGCCATGGAGCGGCGGATGCGCCGCGAGGGCATGCCGCCGATGGCGCCCGAATCCGCCGTTGCCGCCCTGCGGCAGGCGCTGGACCTCGATGACACGGCCGTGACGGTCGCGGACATCGACTGGGAGAACTTCACCCGCACCCTCACCGCCGTACGGCCGAGCCCGCTGATCGCCGAACTGGCGGCGGCGGAGGCCGGGCCGCGCGCCGCGACCGGCGCCGAGGCCGGAAAGGTCGTCACCGACGCCGACTCCGCCACTCCGCTCGGCGAGCGGCTGAGCGGCCTTCC
>NZ_JAHLEM010000974.1 GCF_018883605.1 Streptomyces niphimycinicus
GAACTTCACCCGCACCCTCACCGCCGTACGGCCGAGCCCGCTGATCGCCGAACTGGCGGCGGCGGAGGCCGGGCCGCGCGCCGCGACCGGCGCCGAGGCCGGAAAGGTCGTCACCGACGCCGACTCCGCCACTCCGCTCGGCGAGCGGCTGAGCGGCCTTCCCAAGGCCGAACAGGACCGTGCGCTGCTGGAGTTGGTGCGTGCGCAGGTGGCGTCGGTGCTGGGGCACGGTGGGGCCGAGGCGGTGGAGGCCGGACGGGCCTTCAAGGAGCTGGGCTTCGACTCGCTGGCCGCGATCGAACTCCGCAACCGGCTGAACGCGGCGACGGGCCTGCGACTGGCCGCCACGCTCATCTACGACTACCCGAACGCCACCGCCCTCGCCGACCACCTCCGCACGGAGTTGCTGGGCGCGGATGCTGCGGTGAGTGGTGGCGTGGCCGCGCCTGCGGTCGCGGTGGCCGATGATCCGATCGCGATCGTGGCGATGAGCTGCCGTTTCCCGGGTGGGGTGCGGTCGCCGGA
>NZ_JAHLEM010000975.1 GCF_018883605.1 Streptomyces niphimycinicus
CCGCCACGCTCATCTACGACTACCCGAACGCCACCGCCCTCGCCGACCACCTCCGCACGGAGTTGCTGGGCGCGGATGCTGCGGTGAGTGGTGGTGTGGCCGCGCCTGCGGTCGCGGTGGCCGATGATCCGATCGCGATCGTGGCGATGAGCTGCCGTTTCCCGGGTGGGGTGCGGTCGCCGGAAGAGCTGTGGGAGTTGCTGACGGCGGGTGGGGACGCGATTGCGGAGTTCCCGTCCGACCGTGGCTGGGATCTTGCGGGGCTGTACGACCCGGACCCGGACCGTCAGGGGACGTCGTACGCGCGTGAGGGCGGTTTCCTCTACGACGCCGGGGACTTCGACGCGTCGTTCTTCGGTATTTCGCCGCGTGAGGCGCTGGCGATGGACCCGCAGCAGCGGCTGCTGCTGGAGACGTCGTGGGAGGCGTTCGAGCGCGCGGGCATCGACCCGGCCACGCTGCGCGGCAGCCGTACCGGTGTCTTCGCGGGCACCAACGGACAGGACTACGCGGCCCTCGTCTCCACCCCGCCCGAGGGCCTGGAGGGCCATCTGGGCACGGGCAACGCGGCGAGCGTGGTGTCGGGGCGGGTGGCGTACACCTTCGGCCTCGAGGGCCCGGCGGTGACGGTGGACACGGCGTGTTCGTCGTCGCTGGTGGCCCTGCACATGGCCGTTCAGGCGCTGCGT
>NZ_JAHLEM010000976.1 GCF_018883605.1 Streptomyces niphimycinicus
GCCATCTGGGCACGGGCAACGCGGCGAGCGTGGTGTCGGGGCGGGTGGCGTACACCTTCGGCCTCGAGGGCCCGGCGGTGACGGTGGACACGGCGTGTTCGTCGTCGCTGGTGGCCCTGCACATGGCCGTTCAGGCGCTGCGTGGCGGCGAGTGCACGATGGCGCTCGCGGGTGGCGTCACGGTGATGTCCACGCCGGAGGCGTTCGTGGACTTCAGCCGTCAGCGTGGGCTGGCGGAGGACGGCCGGATCAAGGCGTTCGCGGCCGGTGCGGATGGCACCGGCTGGGGCGAGGGCGTCGGCATGCTGCTGGTCGAGCGGCTGTCGGACGCGGAGAAGAACGGCCACCCGGTGCTGGCGGTGGTGCGGGGCTCGGCCATCAACCAGGACGGTGCGTCGAACGGCTTGACGGCGCCGAACGGGCCGTCGCAGCAGCGTGTCATCCGGCAGGCGCTGACCAGCGCCGGGCTGTCGGCCGGTGATGTGGATGTGGTCGAGGCGCACGGTACGGGGACGACGCTGGGTGACCCGATCGAGGCGCAGGCGCTGCTGGCCACGTACGGCCAGGAGCGGGATGGGGACCGGCCGTTGTGGCTGGGCTCCATCAAGTCCAACATCGGTCATACGCAGGCCGCCGCCGGTGTCGCGGGCATCATCAAGATGGTGCTGGCGATGCGGCACGGTGTGCTGCCGCAGACATTGCATG
>NZ_JAHLEM010000977.1 GCF_018883605.1 Streptomyces niphimycinicus
CAGGAGCGGGATGGGGACCGGCCGTTGTGGCTGGGCTCCATCAAGTCCAACATCGGTCATACGCAGGCCGCCGCCGGTGTCGCGGGCATCATCAAGATGGTGCTGGCGATGCGGCACGGTGTGCTGCCGCAGACATTGCATGTGGACGCGCCGTCGCCGCATGTGGACTGGTCGGCGGGCGCCGTATCGCTGCTGACCGAGCAGGTGGAATGGCCGGAGACCGGCCGCCCGCGCCGCGCGGGTGTGTCGTCCTTCGGGCTCAGTGGCACCAACGCGCACACCATCATCGAGCAGGCCCCGGCCCCGGCCCTTCCGGTCGCGCCGACCGAGGAGCCCGCGCCGCGCCCTCTGCCCGCGCTGCCGTGGCTGCTGTCGGCCAAGGACGGTCAGGCGCTGCACGCCCAGGCCGCACAGCTCGCCACCCACCTCCGCACCCACCCCGAACTGAGCGCGACCGACCTCGCCTTCTCGCTCGCCACCAGCCGCACCGCGCTGGAACAGCGCGCGGCGCTCATCACCACTGACCGCGAGACGTTCCTCGCGGGCCTGGACGCGGTGGCCCGGGGCGAGTCCGCGCCGTCCGTGGTCGAGGGGGCGGTTGCCGAGGGCAAGGTGGCGTTCCTGTTCACGGGGCAGGGGAGTCAGCGGCTGGGGATGGGGCGTGAGTTGTATGACGCCTACCCGGTGTTCTCGGATGCGCTGGAAGAGGTGTGTGCGCATCTGGAGCTGCATCTGGAGCGGCCGCTGCGGGATGTTCTCTTCGGGGATGACGCGGAGGCGCTGGATCGGACGGGGTTCACTCAGCCCGCTTTGTTCGCGGTTGAGGTGGCGCTGTTCCGGTTGGTCGAGGCGTGGGGTCTGACACCGGACTTCCTCTCCGGGCACTCCATCGGTGAGCTGGCCGCCGCGCATGTGGCGGGTGTGTTGTCGCTGGCGGATGCGGCGCAGTTGGTGGCGGCGCGTGGGCGGTTGATGCAGGAGCTTCCGGCCGGTGGCGCGATGGTCGCGGTGCAGGCGTCGGAGGACGAGGTCACGCCGCTGCTGACCGAGCGGGTCAGCATTGCCGCGCTCAATGGGCCCACGTCGGTGGTGATCGCGGGTGATGAGGACGAGGCTGTCGCGATTGCGGCGGGCTTCGAGGCGCAGGGCCGGAAGACCAAGCGGCTCACGGTCAGCCACGCGTTCCACTCGCCGCGCATGGACGGCATGCTGGACGCGTTCCGGGAGGTTGCGGAGGGGCTGTCGTACGAGGCGCCGCGCATCCCGATCGTCTCCAACCTCACCGGTGGCGTGGTGGCCGCCGAGGAGATCACGACACCCGACTTCTGGGTGCGCCACGTCCGCGAGGCCGTCCGCTTCCTCGATGGTGTGCGGACGCTGGAAGCGGAGGGTGTGACGACCTTCGTCGAACTGGGCCCCGACGGCGTTCTCTCCGCGATGGCGCAGGAGTGCGTGACCGGCGAGGACGCCGCGTTCGCCGCCGCGCTGCGGAAGGGGCGCGCGGAGGCCGAGTCGGTGACCGCCGCCCTCGCCGTGTTGCATGTCCGGGGCCAGTCCCTGGACTGGGGTGGCTACTTCGAGGGCACCGGGGCCCGGCGGGTCGAGCTGCCGACGTACGCCTTCCAGCGCACGCGGTACTGGTGGGAGGAGGCCCCGGCGGCGGAGGTTGCCGCGTCCGGCGGTGCCGTTGACGGGCGGTTCTGGGATGTGGTGGAGCGCGGGGATGTGGCCGCGTTGGCTGCGGAGCTGGCGGTGGATCCGGGGGTTTCGCTGGGTGAGGTGCTGCCCGCGTTGTCGTCGTGGCGGCGGCAGGAGTCGGTGCGTTCGGCGGTTGATGG
>NZ_JAHLEM010000978.1 GCF_018883605.1 Streptomyces niphimycinicus
CGGGCGGCGAACGCGCTCGACGCCGACGGCCGGGGCTCGCCCGCCGCCTCCTGCGAAGGCCGCGGCGCGGGCTGCTGGGCCGCCGAATCGGCCTCGTGGCGCCGCTGCCGGTAGGTCGCCAGCAGCTTGTCGAAGGACCTCAGCGGATGGCCCTGCTCGGCGAACTGGGCACTGATGGCCGCCATCACCTCGGGCACGCTGTTCAACGACTCGTCCACCGAGGCGGTGAGCGCCCGGTGTTCCCGCGCGGTGTTCTCCAACTGCCGCAGCAGCGTCGTCTTGCCCACCCCGGCGTCGCCGCGCACATGGAACAGGAAGTGGTGCGCGGCGTCCTCGGGCGGCACCGCGAAGTTCTCCCGGAACGCGGCCAGCTCCTGCCGTCGCCCCACGAACCGGCGCCGCTGCCGGATCAGCTCCCGAATCGTCGGACGCCGCTCTGCCATGGGTGCCCCTTCCCCCGCTTCCCATGGCAGCGTATCCGCGCGGCGCGCCCCCGAACCCTGAGCCGGACTCGGTCCGACCGTGAGCCGGGCTCAGTCCCCCAGCACCGGGAGCAGTTCCGGCAGATGGCCGTCCGAGGCGAGGGCCGCGGCCTGGCGGTCCTCGGGGACGGGGCCGTAGGTGGTGGTGCGCGGGCGGGCCGGGCGGCCGGTCAGCTCGGCGATGGCCACCAGGTCCTGGATGGAGCGGTAGGAGCCGTAGGAGGAGCCCGCCATACGGGAGATCGTCTCCTCCATAAGGGTGCCGCCCAGGTCGTTGGCGCCGGAGCGGAGCATCTCGGCGGCGCCCTCCGCGCCCAGCTTCACCCAGCTCGTCTGGATGTTGGGGATATGGGGGTGGAGCAGGATCCGCGCCATGGCCGTGACGGCGCGGTTGTCGCGGCTGGTGGGGCCGGGGCGGGCGATACCGGCGAGGTAGACGGGGGCGTTGGTGTGGATGAAGGGGAGGGTGACGAATTCGGTGAAGCCGCCCGTCTCCTGCTGGATCTCGGCGAGCAGCCGCAGATGGGCCAGCCAGTGGCGGGGCTGGTCCACATGGCCGTACATCATCGTGGACGAGGACCGCACCCCCAGCTCATGGGCCGTCTTGACGACCTCGACCCAGGTGGCCGTCGGCAGCTTGCCCTTGGTGAGGACCCAGCGCACCTCGTCGTCCAGGATCTCGGCCGCCGTGCCGGGGATGGTGTCCAGGCCCGCCTCGCGCGCCGCCGTCAGCCATTCGCGGATGGACATCCCGGTGCGGGTCGCGCCGTTGACGACCTCCATCGGGGAGAAGGCGTGGACATGCATCCCGGGGACGCGCTCCTTGACGGCGCGGGCGATGTCGAAGTACGCGGTGCCGGGCAGATCGGGGTGGATGCCGCCC
>NZ_JAHLEM010000979.1 GCF_018883605.1 Streptomyces niphimycinicus
CGACCTCCATCGGGGAGAAGGCGTGGACATGCATCCCGGGGACGCGCTCCTTGACGGCGCGGGCGATGTCGAAGTACGCGGTGCCGGGCAGATCGGGGTGGATGCCGCCCTGCATGCAGACCTCCACCGCGCCCACGTCCCACGCCTGCTGGGCGCGGTCGGCGACCTGGTCCAGGGAGAGGGTGTAGGCGTCGGCGTCCGTACGGCGCTGGGCGAAGGCGCAGAAGCGGCAGCCGGTGTAGCAGACATTGGTGAAGTTGATGTTCCGGGTGACGATATAGGTGACGTCGTCGCCGACCGCCGCCCGGCGCAGATCGTCGGCGATGCGGCACAGCGCGTCCAGCGCCGGGCCGTCGGCGTGGAACAGGGCCAGCGCCTCGGGGTCGGTCAGCTTGGTCGGATCGTCGGCGGCCCGGGCCAGCGCGGACTTGATGTCGCCGTCGATGCGGGAGGGGACCATCCCGGGGGCCGCGGCCTCGCGCAGCGCCTCCCAGTCGCCGTAGACCTCGTCGAAGTCCTTACGGCGGTCACCGGTGCGGCCCTCGGTGTCGATGGTGTGGTGCAGATCGGTGCGGCCGGAGGCGCTGAACGCCTCCTCCGGCTCCTGCCAGGGCAGCCCGGCGGGGATCGCGTCCTCGCGGGCCAGGCCGGTCCCGGGGTCGGCAAGGGCGGTCACATGCGGCAGCAGCCGGGGGTCCAGCCAGGGCTCGCCGCGCTGGATGTACTCGGGGTAGACCGCGAGCCGTTCGCGCAGGCTGAACCCGGCGGCGGCGGAGCGCTCGGCCAGCTCGTCCACCTGGGGCCAGGGGCGCTCGGGGTTGACATGGTCCGGGGTGAGCGGGGAGACGCCGCCCCAGTCGTCGATACCGGCGCCGATGAGCTGCTCGTACTCCGCGTCGACCAGGTTGGGCGGGGCCTGGATGCAGGCGGACGGGCCCAGGATGTGACGGGCCACGGCGACGGTGGCGACCAGGTCGTCCAGCTCCGCGTCCGGCATCCCCCGCATGGCGGTGTCCGGTTTGGCGCGGAAGTTCTGGATGATGACTTCCTGGATGCCGTGGTACGAGCGGGAGACGCGGCGCAGCGCGAACAGCGACTCCGCCCGCTCCACCTGCGTCTCGCCGATCCCGATCAGCAGCCCGCTGGTGAACGGGACGGAGCTGCGCCCGGCGTCCTCCAGAACGCGCAGTCTTACCGCCGGCTCCTTGTCGGGCGAGCCGTAGTGCGGGCCGCCGGGCTCGCTCCACAGCCGCTCGGCGGTGGTCTCCAGCATCATGCCCATGGAGGGGGCCACCGGCTTGAGCCGCTGGAAGTCGGTCCAGGTCATCGCGCCGGGGTTGAGATGGGGCAGGAGGCCGGTCTCCTCCAGGATGCGGATCGCCATCGCCCGTACGTACGCGATGGTGTCGTCGTAACCCTCGGCCTCCAGCCATTCACGCGCCTCGGGCCAGCGGTCCTCGGGGCGGTCGCCGAGCGTGATCAGCGCTTCCTTACAGCCCATTTCGGCGCCCCGGCGGGCGATGGCGAGGACCTCGTCGGGCGACATGAACATCCCGTGGCCCGCGCGGCGCAGCTTGCCGGGCACGGTCGCGAACGTGCAGTAGTGACACTTGTCCCGGCACAGCCGGGTGAGCGGGATGAAGACGCTGCGCGAGTAGGTGATGATCCCGGGGCGGCCGGCCGCCTCCAGGCCCGCGTCGCGGACCCGGGCGGCGGAGGCCATCAGATCCTTCAGATCGTCACCGCGCGCCTGGAGCAGCACCGCCGCCTCGGCGGTGTCCAGTGCCACGCCGTCGCGGGCGCGCTTGAGCGCACGGCGCATCGCGTTGGCTGTGGGGGCGGCGGAGCCAGTCGGGGCAGCCGGTTCGTTTCCCTGCGCGCTCGTGGTCATCCTCCGAGCATACGAGCGGTGTGTGACACCGCCAGACGGGCCGGGCCTGCGGTTTTGTGGGTCTGATCACGGCTGCCGCGGGCCATGGGCGGGAATAGGACACCGTGAAACGTGCGGGCTACACGCGGCGGGTGCCGACGGCCGCCGCCCGGGCGGGACTTGGCGCGCCGCGGACCGCCGCGCGAGCGGGCCGGGGTGGGTGCGGAGAGGCGTACGTTCCCTCGTCGCCATGGAGTTATCCACAGGGCTTTCCGCGCGTGTCACCCACGCGTACAACGGTGTCACGCGAGTGTCGGACGGCACTCTCGACTCTGGGGGTCCCTCATGCAGCGACGCGATGTACTCAGGCTCTCCGCGCTTGCGGGCGCGGCGGGTGTGCTGACACTCGATCCCATGACCTTCACCCAGGCCGAGGCGGCAGGCCCGGCCGACGACCATGAGCAGACGAAGACCCTCAGCGGCCATCTGCCCACCGGCGCGCCGGACTTCGTCTATGTGCCCGTCGAGGTGCCGCGGGGGGTCCGCGAGATCGCCGTGTCGTATACGTACGACAAGCCGACCGTCCCGGCCGGCACGCAGGGGAACGCCTGCGATATCGGCATCTTCGACGAGCGCGGCACGGAGCTGGGCGGGCGCGGTTTCCGCGGCTGGTCCGGCGGGGCCCGTACGGAGTTCGCCATCAGCGCCGAGGAGGCGACGCCCGGCTATCTGGCGGGGCCGGTGCAGGCGGGCACCTGGCATGTCGTGCTGGGGCCGTACACGGTCGCCCCTCAGGGCCTGGACTACACGGTCACCGTCACGCTGCGGTCCGGCGCCCCGGGCACCACCCCGAAGCCCGTTTACCCGCCGCAGCGGGCGAAGGGCCGGGGCCGCGCCTGGTACCGGGGCGACTCGCATCTGCACACCGTGCACTCCGACGGCAAGCGGACCCCGGCCGAGCTGGTCGCCGCCGCCCGTGCCGCGGGGCTGGACTTCATCACCACCACCGATCACAACACCACCTCGGCGCATGCCGCGTTCGAGGGTCTGTGGGGCGATGACCTGCTGATCCTCACCGGTGAGGAGATCACCACCCGTAACGGCCATGTGGTGGCCCTCGGCACCGACCCGGGCACCTTCATCGACTGGCGCTACCGCGCCCGGGACAACCGCTTCGGCCAGTTCGCCCGCAAGGTCCGGCAGGCCGGCGGCCTGGTGATCCCGGCCCATCCGCACGGCACCTGTGTCGGCTGCAACTGGAAGTTCGGCTTCAACGAGGCCGACGCGGTCGAGGTGTGGAACGCGGACTTCACCCCGGACGACGAGGTCACCATCTCCGAATGGGACAACACCCTGGTCGCCGCCTCCCGGGGCGAGGGCCGCTGGCTGCCCGCCGTCGGCCACAGCGACGCCCACCGCGAGCCCCAGGTCGTGGGCCTGCCGCAGACGGTGGTGCTCGCCGACGAGCTGTCCCGCACCGCCCTCCAGGAGGGCATCCGGGCCGGGCGGAGCTGGATCGCCGAGTCCTCGAAGATCGACCTCACCTTCGAGGCGGTCGGCGGGCGCGGTAAGCACGCCGGTATCGGCGAGCGGCTGAAGGTCGGCGGCGCGGAGGAGGTGACGGTCCGGCTGAAGGTCTCCGGCGTGGGCCCGGGCTGCTCGGTGCGGTTCATCACCGACCAGGGCCAGCTCTACGGCACGGCGGTCCCCGACTCCGGGACGCTCACGGCCGAATGGCGTACGACGGCGTCCTACGCGGCGTATGTGCGCGCCGAGGTGCGCCATGCCCCGGCGGACGGCGGGGCGTCGGGGATACCCGGCCCGATGGTGGCGATGACCAACCCGATCTGGCTCGGCGACCACT
This sequence comes from Streptomyces niphimycinicus, assembly GCF_018883605.1. Lineage (GTDB taxonomy): Bacteria > Actinomycetota > Actinomycetes > Streptomycetales > Streptomycetaceae > Streptomyces > Streptomyces niphimycinicus. The sequence goes on from NZ_JAHLEM010000979.1 coordinate 3,735, forward strand.
GACGGCTTCGGTCGGCGCAGGCGGCTTCGGCGGGCGCAGGCGGCTTCGGTCGGCGCAGGCGGCTTCGGACGGCGCAGGCGGCTTCGG
>NZ_JAHLEM010000098.1 GCF_018883605.1 Streptomyces niphimycinicus
TCGCCCACCAGTGGCCGCGGGGCAGGCCGGCTTCCTCGGCCACCTGGCGTTGGGCAGGAGCGCCCGGCCGCTAGCGGCGTGCCAGGCCGTCGACCATCAACGCGAGCGTGAAGTCGAACCGGTCGTGGTCCTCACCCGCGGTGAGCTCGGCGGCATGGCGGGTGGTGTGGGGGAAGGTCTCGGCAGGCAGGGCCGTGAACCGGCGGAGCAGTTCATCGCGGTCGAGGACCCACGCAGCGTCATCCCGCGCTGATCGCCGGCGCGCGATCGACATCTCGAGGCAGTAGGCGGCCACGTACAGCAGGAGGGCGTCGATGGCCCAGGCCGCGGTCTGCGGGGCGACGCCACCGGCGAGCAGGATCGCCAGCATTCCTTCGCTGACGCGCAGGATCTCGAGGTCGGTGGGGGCCATGGCGAGCGCGGCGCGGGAGATTCCGGGGTACTTCAGGTACTGGTCGCGCATCTGGGCGCATACGCCGCGGATCTGGTCCCGCCAGGCCACGGGGTCGGGCTCGGGCAGGACGAGTTCGGCGCACAGCCGCCCGATGAGCAGCTCGTCGAGGTCGGCCTTGTTGACCACATGGGCGTAGAGCGAGGCGGGCCCGGTGTCGAGCGCACCGGCCAGTCGGCGCATGGTCAGCGCCTCATAGCCCTCCGTGGCGACGACATCCAGGGCGGTGTCGATGACCTGCTCCACGGTGATCGGGGCCGTGCGGCGCCGCGGCCCGGGGGCGGCTTCGGCGTCGGGGTTCGGCGGCTGGTGGCGCGCCGCGCGTCGCTCTCTCGGGTTCACCCGGCCCATCATAGCTTGACACGAACACTGTTCGTACATAGAACACTGTTCGTGACAGTGGATGTGAACCAGGACATGGACGTGACCGTGGTCGGAGCCGGGCCGGTGGGTCTCGTGCTCGCCGCGGAGCTGGCGCTCTCCGGGGCGAGGGTGCAGATACTCGAGCGGCTGGCCGAGCCGAGCGAGGCGATGAAGGCGGGGGCGATCAACGTGCCGACGGCCGAGGCGCTCGACCGCCGCGGCCTGCTGCCCGCCGCCGAACAGGTGCAGCGGGAGATGCTGGAGCGGGTGGGGTCGTTCGCCCGTACGGCCGACAACCAGCCGCCCGGTGGCGGCCGGCCCGCGCCCGGGTCGCGGTTCACCGGACATTTCGCCGGAATGGTCCTCGACGCCGACCTCGTGGACTGGTCCGATCCCGACCTCGCCGCCCACACCGCGGTCGACGGAGGCAAGCTGGTGCCGCAGCGCGAACTGGAGGAACTGCTGGCCGGACATGTCGCGCGACTCGGCATACCGGTGTGTCGCGGGGTGGCGGTCACCGCACTCGAAGACACCGGCGACGGCGTGCTCGTCGGCACCACCGCCGGACCGGTGCGCACCGGGTGGCTGGTCGGATGCGACGGCGGGCGCAGCGCCGTACGCCGCCTCGCGGGCATCGACTTCCCCGGCACCGGCCCCGAACTCACCGGACACCTGGCCGTCGCCGACATCGCCGACGCTTCGATGCTCGCCGACGGATGGGTGTGGTCGACCCGGGGGGCGTACCGCTACGGGCCACAGCCCGGGCGAGTGGTCACCGTGGAGTTCGACGGCCCTCCCGCCGACCTCCCCCACGCTCGGCTTCGCTCGCGCGGGGGGACCCCCCTGGCGCCGGTCACCCTCGAGGACGTGCAGACCAGTCTGCGCCGGGTCTCGGGCACCGACGTCACGCTGACCGCGCTGCGCGGCGCCGCGACCCGCTGGACCGACAACGCCCGCCAGGCCGCCACCTATGCGGCGGGGCGGGTGCTGCTGGCCGGCGACGCCGCGCATGTGCACTCGCCGTTCGGCGGTCAGGGGCTCAACCTCGGGGTCGGCGACGCGATGAACCTCGGGTGGAAGCTCGGCGCCGTGGTCGCCGGATGGGCACCCGAAGGGCTGCTCGACACGTACGACGCCGAGCGGCGTCCGCTTGGCGCCTGGGTGCTGGACTGGACGCGCGCCCAGATCGGGGTGATGCGCGGGGACGCCAAATCGGCCGCGCTCCGGGAGGTCGTCGCCGATCTGCTCAGCACCCGGGAGGGCGCGACCTACGCGGTCAAGAAGATCTCCGGTGTCACGCAGCGCGTCGACCTGCCCGGCGACCATCCGCTGATCGGCCGGTACGTCCCCGACCTGCGACTGAGGGACGGCTCCCGGCTGGTCGACCACGGTCACGGCGGCGGGTTCCTGCTGCTCGACCGCACTCCGGACGGCACGTTCGCCCGCCGCGCCTCGGCCTGGGCCGGGCGGGTGAGCTTCGTGCGCGACGACCACGCGACGCCGGCCGGGGTGTTGGTACGCCCGGACGGAGTCGTCGCCTGGGCCACCGACACCACCGACCTCGCCGCCGTCACCGGCCTCGAAGCCGTCACCGGCCTCGAAGCCGCCCTGCACCGATGGACCGGCGCGCCGACGTGCTCGCCCGAGGGCGAGGCGGTGGAGCCGGTGGGGTGAGCCGCTGTCGTTCGGCTGACGTGCCCGTCGCGGACGGGCGCGGTCGCGGGGGCCGGGCGCGGTCGCCAGAGCCTGGCCCGGTCGCGGGACGTCGCGTGGGCAACGTTCTCGCAACGTGGCGAGGGGTTCGCTGGTGGGCTTGGCCCCTGACCGCTCGGTGAGCATGATCGGAGAGGGATCGCCCATGGAACGCATCGCGCTGACCCCGGCCGCGGCCGACCTGATCCGCCAACTACGAGCGGAGCACGGCCCGTTGATGTTCCACCAGTCGGGCGGCTGCTGCGACGGCAGCGCGCCGATGTGCTATCCGCTCGGCGAGTTCCGTACGGGCGGGTCGGATGTGCTGCTCGCGGAGCTGGAGGTGGACGGGGTCGAGGAGCCGGTGGGCTTCTGGATGTCGGCCTCGCAGTTCGAGCGGTGGGCGCATACGCATCTCACGGTGGACGTGGTGCCGGGGCGCGGCAGCGGCTTCTCCCTGGAGGCACCGGAGGGGGTGCGCTTTCTGATCCGCTCACGGCTGCTGGACGACGCGGCGAGCTGAGCCCGGCGCGGCGTCTGCCGGGGGGCGTGGCCTGCGCTCCATGTTCACCTGCGGTGCGCGGGGTTTGCCGGGGGGGGCGTGGCATACGCGAAACGTCACCTGCGGTGCGCGGCGTCTACAGGGCGCGCCACCTGCACGGCACATCGCCCGCAAGGAACGTCGCCCGCACGACGCACCGCCTGCGGGGCGCATCACCTTCAGGAGCGCAACGTCTGCGGGGCGCGTTACCTGCGAGGCGCCGCGTCTGCGGGGCTCATGGCCTGCGGGCAGATCGCCCGCGTGGAACGTCCCCTGCGGGGCGCGCCACCTGCGCCACGCATCGCCTACGCAGCGCGGGACCTACCGGCGCATCCTCTGCGGGGCACACCGCCCGCGCAGCGCATCGCCCGCGCAGCGCATCGCGGCCTCAGCTCGCGTCGGCCAGTGCCAGGGTGTGCAGTCGCTCGGGCGGGCCCGGGCGGGCGTAGTACCAGCCCTGGGCGGTGTCGCAGCCCAGGCCCCGTAGATGCTCGGCCTGTACGGCCGTCTCCACGCCCTCGACCGTCACCGCGAGGTCCAGCGTGTGGGCGAGCGAGACGATGCCCTCGACGATCTTGACGTCGACCGGATCGGCCGGGGCGCGCTGCATGCCCCGGGTGAAGGAACGGTCCAGCTTGAGCGTGGAGACCGGAAGCCGGCGCAGATACGAAAGGTTGGAGTAGCCGGTGCCGAAGTCGTCCAGGGCGATGTCGACGCCGAGGTCGGCGAGTTGCCGCAGAGGCCGCAGGGCGCTCTCGTCGGCGCCGATGAGGTCGTTCTCGGTGACCTCCAGGCACAGCGCGCTGGGGCACAGTCCGGCGTTTTCCAGGACCGCCACCGTGTCCGAGACCAGCGTGGGGTGGCTTAGCTGACACGGCGAGAGATTGACGTTGACGCGCAGCGGCTCGCCGTCCTCCTCGTCGGCGTCGCGCCACTCCCGCGCCTGCCGGGCGGCCTGTTCCAGCACCCAGCGGCCGAGCGGGACGATCAGCCCGGTGTCCTCGGCGAGCGGGATGAACTGGTCGGGGCCGAGCACCCCGTGCACCGGATGCAGCCAGCGTACGAGCGCCTCCGCACCGCGCACGGTGCCGTCGGTGAGCCGTACCAGCGGCTGGTACTCGATGAAGAACTCGCCCTTCTCCAGGGCTGAGGGCAGTCCGTTGGTGAGGCTGTGGCGGGCGATCACCCGGGCGTTGGAGTCGGCGTCGGCGATCTCATAGCGATTGCCGCCCGCGGCCTTGGCCCGGTACATCGTGATGTCGGCGCTGCGCAGCACCTCGGCCCGGCCGATCTCCCCCGCCCGGCCGTCGACCACGCCGATGCTGGCCCGTACCCGCAGCTCACGGCCCTCGACCCGGACGGGTTCGGCGAGCGCGGCGAGCATCCGGCGGGCCAGCCCGGCGCCGTCGGTCTGCGCCGCGGGGCCGGTGACCAGGGCGAGGAACTCATCGCCGCCGACCCGGGCGATCAGCTCGGCGGGAGTTTTCACGCAGTTCTGGAGGCGCTTGGCGACGGCCTTGAGCATCCGGTCACCGGCGACGTGCCCGAGGCTGTCGTTGACGGCCTTGAAGCCGTCCAGGTCCAGGTAGCACACGCCGAACCGCTCGGCGTCCGCGCCCGCGGCCAGCATCTGGTCCAGCCGCTCCAGGAACAGGGCGCGGTTGGGCAGTCCGGTCAGCTCGTCGTGGGTGGCCTCGTAGCGCAGCCGCTCCCGCAACTGCCGGTGCTCGGTGATGTCCTCGGCGAGGGCGAGCTGATACTGCGGGGCGCCGCTGGAGTCGCGCAGCAGGGTGACCGTGAGATTGGTCCACAGCTCGCTGCCGTCGTCGCGGTAGTGCGGCTTCTCGATGCGGAAGTGGTCGCGCTCCCCGTTGACCAGCTCGCGGTAGAGCTCATGGGCACCCGGTACGTCGTCGGGGTGGACGAATTCGGTGACGTTGCGGCCGGGGCGGAAGAAGTCCATCCCGCCGAACATCCTGGCCATGGCGTCGTTGACGACGAGCACCTCGCCGTCGAGTCCGGCGATGCCCACGCCGATGACCGCACCCTCGAAGACGGCCTGGAACTTGGCCTCGCTCGCGTGCAGCGCCTTCTCGGCCTCGGTCCGGGCGGCCAGCGCGGCCCGCGAGATGGCCTCCTGCTCATCGCGCTCGCACTTGCGCAGCTCGCGGACGAACCCGGCGGCGAGGGCGTGCTGCAACCGCACACAGCGGGCGCGCGCCTCCTCCTCGGACAGGGGCTCGTCCTCCTCGGACAGGGGCTCGCCCTCCTCGGCCAGGGGCTCGTGGCCGGGCGCGGCGGGCAGTTCGGCGGAGGACGGATGCCCGGTGGGCGACGAGCAGGACACCAGGTGCGCGTCGATGACGCCCAGGATGGCGGGCAGCGCCTCGGGCTCGGTGCACTGGGCGTTCACCAGCGCGGCCCCGACCGCGTACGCCGCCTCGGTGTCGAAGGGAGAGCCGCACAGGGCGGCGCTCAACCGGTGGGCCAGCGGCAGCAGATAGACCTCGAACTCGTCGGGGGTCATCGTCGTGGTCGCCAGCGGGTGGACGGCCCGGCACCAGATGCCCGCGAACCGCCTCAGCGCATCGTTCTCCGTGGGGGCGAGGTGCCCGGCGGCGTCCCCGGCGCCGCGGTCACATCTCGGCCCGCCCGATTCGGAGGTCATATCGCGCGCTCCCCGGGGCAGCCGCCATGGGCTGTGTCCCTGTCGCGTGCCGCGTCCTCGCCTGTGGCGTCGATGCCCTCCGGCCGCCAGGCGGCTTCCACGTCCTGCACTTCCTTCGCCCTCTTCCGGCTTCCGGGGCCGCCCTCGGGTCGTCCGCGTCCTCGGGGAAGTTGAGCACGACGAAGAGCGGCACGGCAACCCGCTGCTGAGGCGAGATTACTGATCAACCGTTCGATAAGGAAAGGAAAAACGGAAAACTGTAATCCGGATCTGATCATGGCGACGTGCGACACCGGAGGATGCCGGGCACCTGTCACCGGCATCTGCCAGCGGCTCGAACCCCGCGCTGACCTCGACCCTCCAGAGGGCGGGCCATTGAAAGCGGAGCCGCTGAGCCCTTCAGGATCCCGTCTTCTGACGCGCCGCCAACCTTGCCCGTGGACAGTCGAATTGGGAAATCCATTACGTCCCCGCGCTCCGCCGCCGCACCGGGCGAGGAGACGGGAGACACGCCCTCCCGGCCCGTCCGCTCCCCCTCCGGGCCCGTCCCCTGCGCCCAGGAGATCGAAATGCGTGCACCATTTTCACCCTCATGCGGTGAATTGCCATGAAGTGGGTACTCGCCCGGGCGGATCTCCCCGAGGAGGCATGAGGAGGCATCTCAAGGAGGCATCTCCAGAAGCCATCTCGAGGAGGCATGAGGACGCACAGGACACATGAGGACGCACGGAGTGACTCAATGGCCCCACCAGGTGTCGCCCACGATCTGCTGCTGCACCGCTGTCTGACCCTGTTCACCAGCTTCGACGGGATCGACGGGACCGACGGGAGCGACGGGAGCGACAGCCAGGACGGGGCAGAGATACTGCGCCGGGCGATGGCCCAGGTCGGCGCGGTCGGGACCGGCCGCGCCGAGGCGGGATACCTACGGCTCGGCGAGGGTCTGGTCCGCTGTCCGCACGACGGCCGGCGCGCCACCGAGGCCCTGGACGCGCAGGTGAGGGAGCTGGCCGGACGGGACGGGCCGGTGCGGCTCCCCCGGCGGGCCTGGGGCTGGGCATTCGGGCTGCGCGAACCCGGCGGGCCGCGCGCACCGGGCACACCACATGCACCAGGCACACCACACGCACCGGGCACACCACACGCGCCCGACGATCCCCATGCGCCGGACGGCCTGCACGGCGCCCTGGTCGTGAGCTACCGCGACCGGCCCGGCGAGGACGAACGGCTGCTGCTCACCCTGCTCGTACGGCAGACCGCCGCGGCCCTGTCCGCCGCCGCCGCGCACCGCCGCGAGCGCGCCCAGGCCCTGGAGCTGCGCCGGGCATGGGACGAGCGGGAGGCGATACGGCGGCGGCTGGACGCCTCGCTGACCGATCTCTCCCAGTTGCGGGAGGTGCATGACGCCCTCGCCCGCTCGGCCGCAAACGGTGCCGGCGAGGACGGGATCGTCCGGACGCTGTACCGGATCACCGGGCTGGCGGCCGCCGCCGAGGACCGGTTCGGCAACCTCCGGGCCTGGGCGGGCCCCGGCCGCCCGGACCCCTACCCCAAGCCCGATCCGGCACAGCGCGAGGGGCTGCTGCGGGAGGCCGCCCGCCGGGCGCGCCCGGTGCGGGTACGGGACCGGCTGGTCGCGGTGGCGGATCCGCGTGGCGAGGTGCTGGGCGTGCTGTTCCTGGTGGACCCGGACGGCCGGGCCGATGAGCGGGCGGGGCGCGCGCTGGAGCACGCCGCGTCCTCGCTCGGCCTGGAGCTGGCCCATCTGCGCGAGCTGGCCGAGGTGGAGCTGCGGCTGCGGCGGGAGCTGGTCGACGATCTGCTCTCGGGCGCGGACGACACCAGTGCGTACGCCCGGGCGGAGGCGGTCGGCCACGATCTGCACGGTCCGCACCATGTGATCGTGGTGCGCTGGAGCGACCGCCCGGCCGACGATGTGTTCCTCAAATCCGTGAGCCGGGCGGCCACGGGCATGGGCCTGCGGATCCTGCCCGCCCTGCGCTCGGACGCGGCGGTCCTGGTGGCCCAGAACGCACCGGGCGAGCGGTCGCTGCACTCGGCGCTGAGCCGTGAGCTCGGCACGGACAGCGGGGCGATCGGGGTGGGCGCCGCCTGCGACACCCCGCACGAGGTGCCCCGCTCGTACCAGGAGGCGCTGCGGGCGCTGGAGGTGCGCCGCCGTTCCAACAGCGCGAGCGGCATGACGTTCTACGACGACCTGGGGCTGTACCGGATTCTGCGCACCGGGAGCGACCACCGGGAGGTCGAGCGGTTCGTCCGGGAGTGGCTGGGCCCGCTGCTGGACTACGACGCCCTGCACCGCACCGACCTGGTGGAGACCCTCTCCCAGTACTTCGACCGCGGCGGCAACTACAGCGAGACGGCCGAGGCGCTCGTGATCCACCGCTCGACCCTGCGCTACCGGCTCCAGCGCATCCGCGAGATCAGCGGAAGCGATCTCGCGGACGTGGACAGCAGGCTCAACCTCCAGGTGGCCACCCGCATTTGGAAGGTCATGCGCGGCGGCCCCCAGTGAGCGCGGTGCCACCGGGCACCCGTGACCGACGCGACGGCACCACACGACGAGGCGGGATGGCGATGGGCGACAGATACGCGAGCGTGGCGGGCACCCTGCTCGACCAGCAGGGCACGACCTTCGCCACGCAGGCCGGGATCAAGCTCCGCGACACCCCGGGCCCGCTCTACCAGCTCCTCGTACTCGCGCATCTGCTGTCCGCGCGGATCAGCTCCGATATCGCCGTCGTCGCCGCCCGCGCCCTCTTCGACGCCGGGATGCGCGATCCGCGGCGGATGGCGGAGGCCACCTGGCAGCAGCGGGTCGACGCACTGGGCGAGGGCGGCTACCGGCGTTACGACGAGCGGACCGCCACCCAGCTCGGCGAGGCGGCCGAGCTGGTGAACCGCGAGTACGGGGGCGATCTGCGGCGGATGCGCGAGGCCGGGGACCCGAAGAAGCTGCTGGCGGAGATCAAGGGCATCGGGCCCGCCGGGGTGAACATCTTCCTGCGCGAGGCGCAGGGCGTCTGGCCGGAGTTCGCCCCGTACTTCGACCGCAAGGCGCTGGAGGGCGCCGAGCGCGTCGGGCTGCCGAAGAGCGCGGGGGCGCTGGGGCGGCTGGTGGCCGAGAAGGACCTGCCCCGGCTGGCCGCGGCCCTGGTCCGCGTCGCGCTCCACGCGGACGCCGCCCGGGAGGTGCGCGCCGCAGCGTGACGCGTTCAGTCCGCCACCTGATGCGCCACGTAACACGTTCAGCCTCCGCGCAACACGTTCAGGTCAGGAACTGCGAGCACTGGTAAGGGCCGTACGTCCGCTCGCCGTTGTCCAGGGAGACCCGGACGTCGTCGGGCCGGATCGCCTCGTCCCGGTGCAGGTAGGACTGGGCGCGGGCGAGGGTGCACACGAGCTGGCCGTTGGGCAGCCGGTCGCGTGGGCTGTCGAAGGAGGCGCCGGGCGCGTGGAGGGTGATCCGGTGGCCCGTGCCGCTGGTCGAGTACGAACCGAGCTGGACGAGGTTGACGAGCCCCCGCTCCTCGGCCCAGGCCGGCATGTCGGCGAGCAGCTTGAGAACGCCGCCGAGCCCCTGGAGGGAGATCCCGGGGCGGGTGACGCCCTGGAGCCCGGAGCCGCGGACGTAGTAGATCCGCAGATCCTTGGTGAGCCCGTGCGCGGGCTCACCGCCGTCCACCACCCCGGTGGGCCGCACCCCGCAGCCGGCCGTCACCAGGGCGAGGACCAGGGCCGCTGCCACTGCCCCTGCCACCGTACGGAAGCGGCTCATCGCGCCCCACCGCCCGCCGCCGTCTCCCGTCCGGCACCGTCCTGCCCGCCGGGTTGCCGCGGGTGGCGGGGCAGCCGCAGGGTGAACACGGCTCCGCCGCCCTCCTCGGCGGGCCGGTTGGCCGCCTCGATCGTGCCGCCGTGCAGCCGGGCGTTCTCCAGCGCGATGGCGGTGCCGAGGCCGCTGCCCTCCGAGCGGGTCCGGGCGGTGTCCGCCTTGTAGAAGCGGTCGAAGACCTGGTCGAGGGCGTCGGGCGGCAGCCCCGGCCCCCAGTCGGTGACCTCCACCGTCACCCCGTCCGCGGTGGCGGACAGGGTGACCGTCACCGGCGGCGCACCGTGCCGCAGCGCGTTGCCCACGAGATTGGCCACGGCCACGTCCACCCGCCGCCGGTCCACCACCGCCCGTATCCCCTCCGGGAGCCGCGCCGCCACCTGGCCGGTCCAGCCGCGCAGTTCCAGCGTGCCGCGGACGGTCAGGCCGAGGTCGGTCTCGGCCGCGTCGAGCCGCGCCGCGCCCGAGTCGAAGCGGGACATCTCCATGAGGTCCTCCACCAGTCGGGCCAGCCGCGCCGTCTCGTCGCTGACGGTACGGGCGGCGCGGGCGGCGTCCGTGGGCAACTGGGCCGCGTCCTCGTCGAGCACGGTCGTCACCATCGTCATGGCGGCCAGCGGGGTGCGCAGCTCGTGCGAGACATCGGCGACGAACCGGCGCGCCCTGGCCTCCTGGTCGCGCAGATCGGTCACCGAGGCCCGCAACGCGTCGGCCGTGGTGTTGAAGTCGGCGGCGAGACGGGCGAGTTCATCACGGCCCTTGACCTCCGCCCGTGAGTCGAGGTCGCCGTCGGCCAGCCGCCGGGTGGCCCGCCCCAGCTCGCGCACCGGCCGCAGTACGGTCCCGGCGGCGAGCAGGGCGAGCAGCGCGGCGAGGCCGAGCACCGGAGGCAGTCCGCCGCGCACCGAGTCCAGCAGGGCGTCGGTGTGCTCCTGCTCCGCCAGCAGGGAGGTGACGGCGAACACTTCGAGCCCGGAGACCCGGCCGCCGTCGTAGGTGACGGGGGTGCCGACCACCAGATACGGCCGGCCCCGGTACTCCACGCGCTGGAAGCGGGTGCGGCCCGAGGAGCGGACCGAGGCGCGCAGTTCGGGGGTGATCCGGGTGCGGTCCGCCAGGCCGTCGGAGGACGCGGTGAGGTCCTGGTAGCGGGTGACGACGAGGGGGGCGCCGGAGAGCCCGGAGGAGACCGAGTCGGCCATGGCGGTCAGCGTGCGGACATCGGGTGGCATGTCGAAGTCGGGGGCGACGCTGTCGACGCGGTCCCGGACATCGGTCTGGAAGGCGTCCTGGGTGCGGGCGAGCACGGCGGTGCGCGATTCGCGGTAGGCGAGCGCGGTGGCGGTCACGGTGCTGATCAGCGCGACGAGGACGAAGGCGATGAGGAGCCGGGTGCGCAGCCCGCCCAGGCGGGGGCGGAAGCGCTTCAGCGGCCGGAGGCGCTTCTGCGGCCGGAGGCGCTTCATATCGGACCGAACCGGTAGCCGAAGCCGCGCACCGTCTGGATGTAGCGGGGCCGGGCGGGCACCTCCTCGATCTTCGCGCGCAGCCGTCCCACCGCGGCGTCGACCAGCCGTGAGTCCCCGAGGAAGGAGTGGTCCCACACCGAGAAGAGCAGTTGCTCGCGGCTGAAGACCCGGCCCGGCGAGGCGGACAGCTCGAGCAGCAGCCGCAGTTCGGTCGGTGGCAGCGGGACGGGGGTGCCGTCGCGGCTGACGGTCAGCCCCGCCCGGTCGATGACCAGACCGGCGTGGACCTCGCCGGGCCGCCGCGGTACGGGGTCGGCACGCCGCAGCGCCGCCTTGATCCGGGCCTCCAGTACGGGCGCGGTGACCGGTTTGACCACGTAGTCGTCGGCTCCGGCCGCCAGACCGCCGACGATGTCCGTATCGTCGCCGCGCGCGGTCAGCATGATCACGGGCATGGTGGAGCGGGCCCGGATCCGGCGGCAGACCTCGAAGCCGTCCATACCGGGCAGCATCAGATCGAGCACCGCGAGTTCGACGGCCGTCCCCGCCGTCTCGGCGGCGGCGTCGAGCAGCGCGAGGGCCTCTTCGCCGGTGGCGGCGACCGACACCTGATAGCCATGGCGGCGCAGCACGAGCTCCATTCCATCCCGTACGGAGGCGTCGTCCTCGATGAGCAGTACATGCGGCATGCGGCGATTATGACCCAGGAATTCTCTGGAATCCGCTGGTCAGGCCGGTGAATCAAAGGCGGGTGGGCTTTGTTACACATCCATCATGTGCTCATGGACGGGCCATCATGTGATCGCCGGAAGGTGATCGGCATGACACACCACACCACGTCCCGCGCCGCCTTCCGGCGCACGCTGGCCGCCCTCGCCGCGCTGCCCGTTCTGGCCCTCGCGGTGGGCTGCGGCGGTGACGGCGATTCCGCCACCAGGGTGGAGGGGGTGGCCTCCGCCCCGGGCGGGAAGACCGGCGACTCGAAGGACTCCGGCGGCGGCTCGAAGGATTCCGGCGGCGGCTCCGCCAAGGGCAAGAGCGCCTTCTACGACGCGCAACTCGACTATGTGCGCTGTATGCGCGCCAAGGGCGGGGCCAAGGACTTCCCCGACCCCAAGCTCAGTGGCCATCTCGACTGGGACAAGATCAACGAACTCGAGGACCCCACCGGCACCGGCGAGGTGACCAAGGGCGGCAAGGACGGAGTCTGTGCCGACGAGTTGCGCAAGGCGATGCGGCTCGAGCCCGAGCGGGACGCGCAGAAGGACTACGAGTCCATGCTCGCGCACGCCACCTGCATGCGGGACCACGGCGTATCGGAGTTCCAGAACCCCACCATGTCCGCGGGCAACGCGATACCCGGCGGTGAACCGGACCCGACGAACCCCCGTATCGACACCGAGTCCTCGGTGTACAAGCAGGCGCGTGAGGCGTGCAAGGACAAGCTGCTCGACGGTCTGGACGGTATGCAGTGAGGCGTCGTACCGCATGGATCGCGGGGGGCGCCGTCGCCGCCGCGGCGACCGGCGCCGCCGCCCTGGCGCTCGGCGGCGGGGACGGGGCGGACGCCTCGTCCCGGGACGGTGACCGGCCCCCCGCCACGGCCAAGATCGTCCGTACCGATCTGGTTCAGAGCAAGACCGTCGACGGACAGCTCGACTACGCCCAGCGGCGCAAGGTGTCCTCCGCCGTCGACGGCACCGTGACCGTGGCGGCCAAGGCGGGCAGCACGGTCACCCAGGGGCAGGCGCTGTACGAGCTGAACGACAAGCCGGTCACCCTGCTGTACGGGCAGATCCCGATGTTCCGCGAGATGAAGCCCGGGGACCGCGGCTCCGATGTCCTGCAACTGGAGCGGAATCTGAGGGACTTGGGGTTCGGTGCCGGGCTGTACATCGATCCGCGCTATGACGCGGCGACCAAGGCGGCCGTCAAGAACTGGCAGAAGTCGCTCAACCGCACCCCCACCGGCACGGTGGGCAAGGGGGACGTGGTCTTCCAGCCGGACCGGGTGAAGGTCGTCTCCGCGAACGCCGCGGCCGCCGATCAGGTGGGCCCGGACACGCCGGTGCTCACCGTCGCCTCCACCAAGCCGGTGGTCCGGGCGGAGCTGGACCAGCAGGATGTGTCCCTCACCGCCAAGGGCACCACGGTGAAGGTGACGCTGCCCAGCGGACGGACCGAGCGCGGCTCGGTGTCCGGCACCGTCCGCCCCGAGCCCTCCGGGGACGGTGCGTCGGGCGGGGCACAGGACGGCATCACCGTGGAGGTCACCCTGGACGGCGGCCGTTCGGCCACCTCCGGGGAGGACAGCAAGGCGACGGTGAACGTGACCTTCGTCAGCGAGAGCCACGACAACGTGCTGGCCGTCCCGGTCGAGGCGGTGGTGGCGCTGCGCGGTGAGCACGGCGGCTACGGACTGGAGCTGGTGAACGGCGACACCACCCGGATGGTGCGGGTCGACACCGGGATGACGGCCGACGGGCAGATCGAGGTCAGCGGGGCCGGGCTGCGCGAGGGCATGACGGTGGGAGTGGCCGAGCAGTGACCGCCACCGCACCGCACCGCCCGGCGGCCGTGATCGAGCTGGTGGGCGCCACCAAGACGTATCCGGGCGAGGTCCACGCGCTGCGCGGGGTGGATCTGACCGTCGTCTCCGGTGAACTGCTGGCGATCGTCGGCCCGTCCGGCTCCGGAAAGTCGACCATGCTGAACATCATCGGCACCCTGGACCGCCCCACCACGGGCACGGTCCGGGTGGCCGGCCACGATGTGAACACGCTCTCCGACGCTCAGCTTTCCGCCCTTCGCGCCCGTCACATCGGCTTTGTCTTCCAGCACTTCCACCTCTCCCCCGGCCGGGACGCGGTGGACAACGTGGCGGACGGGCTGCTGTACGCGGGGGTGGGCCCGCGCGAGCGCAGAGCGCGGGCCCGCGCGGCGCTGGAGCGGGTGCGCCTCGGCCACCGGCTGGACCACCGGCCGCATGAGCTGTCCGGCGGTGAGAAGCAGCGCGTGGCCATCGCCCGGGCGCTGATCGGCGAGCCCGAACTGCTGCTCGCGGACGAGCCGACCGGCGCGCTCGACTCGGCGTCCGGGCAGCTCGTGCTGGAGCTGCTGCGGGAGCTGAACGCGGCGGGCACCACGGTGTGTGTCATCACCCATGACCACGAGATCGCCGACGCGCTGCCACGGCGGGTGCGCTTCCGTGACGGCGAGGTCGTCGCGGACTCCGGGACCGCCACGCCCGACACCGCCACCCGCGAGGTGAGGTCATGACCGGCCATAGGACCGCGGCAGCACGGACGTCCCGGGGCGGCCGCGGGCTGAAGCCCTCCCGGCTGGCCGCCGGTGACATCCTCCGCGTGGGCGCCGTAGGACTGCGGGCACGCCGGACCCGGGTGGTGCTGTCCGCCCTCGGAATCGCGATCGGCATCGCCACGATGGTGGCGGTAGTGGGTCTTTCCACCTCCAGCCGGGCCGATCTGATGGCCCGGCTGGACCGGCTGGGCACCAATCTGCTCACCGCCGAGGCCGGGGAGGACCCGCTGGGGAACGATGTCGTCCTGCCCAAGAACGCCGTCGCGATGGTCGAACGCATCGGCCCGGTGCGGCACGCCACGGCGACCGGCGAGGTGGACACCCGTATCCGGCGCAGCGATGTGGTGCCGGAGGAGCGAACGGCCGGGGTCACCACCCAGGCCGCCCGGCCCGATCTGCTGGCAGCGCTCGGCGCCGAGGTGGACCGGGGCGTCTGGCTGAACTCCGCCAATGAGCGGCTGCCGGTGACCGTGCTCGGCTCGATCGCCGCGAAACGGCTCGGGGTCACGGCTCCCGGCGAGAAGATCATGGTCAATGACCGCTATGTGGTCGTCGTGGGCATTCTCCGGCCGGTCGAGCTGGTCCCCACGCTGGACCGGGTGGCGATGGTCGGATTCCCGGCCGCCGAGCGGTACTTCGGCTTCAACGGCCACCCCACCACCATCTTCGAACGCTCCACGGACGCGTCGGTGGAGGATGTGGCGGCGGTACTGGCCCGGAGCGTCAACCCCGGCCATGAGGGCACCGTCAAGGTCTCACGGCCCTCCGACGCCCTGGAGGCGAAGGCGACCACCGACAAGGGGCTGACGGCGCTGATGCTCGGGCTCGGGGCCGTGGCGCTTCTGGTGGGCGGGGTCGGGGTGGCCAACACCATGGTCATCTCGGTGCTGGAACGCCGTCAGGAGATCGGTCTGCGGCGGGCGATCGGGGCCACCCGCGGTGCCATCCGGCTTCAGTTCCTCACCGAGTCACTGCTGTTGTCGGCGCTCGGCGGGCTGGTGGGGGTGGTGCTGGGCGCGGTGGCGACCTGGGCGTTCGCCCAGGCCCAGGGCTGGACGACGGTCATCCCGGCCTGGGCGGCGGCCGGTGGTTTCGGCGCCACGCTGGTCATCGGCATGCTCGCGGGGCTCTACCCCGCCATCCGCGCCTCGCGTCTCCATCCCACGGTGGCGCTCAACGCCTCCTGAACGCCTTATTCCGTCGCCCGGTGTATGCGTGGCGCCGCTCGGCTCCGTTCTCGGCGCCGCCACGCACACCGCGGATCGCCCTGGTCCGGATGGGCTGAATTCACTGCCTCCGGTGATTTCCAGCTCACCACGGGCACTGGGCTTCAATTCCTCAGCGATCTCCATGACTCGATTGTCGTAGAAATACCGCCCCGGGACGGCGTAACAGGACTTGGGTTCGGCCGGTTCCTCCCTCGCTGGAGCGGACCTTACCGTCCTCGCCGAAGTCGACCACGCCGCATGCTCTGGGGCCGGAAACCGGATAAGCGAACACCCGGGCACCCTGGACGCGGATAGTGTTCCGCAGTTGCGTGCCCCGTCCGGCGCCATGAAAATTATTGTCACCCAGGATCAGGGCGACGGACCGCTCCCCGATGAATTCCTCTGCATAAGCGAGTTCGAGTCCCCATGAGGAGCCATGTCCCCATGGGGAGCCATGTCCCCATGGGGAGCCTTCGCCGAGCAGGCAATAGACGGCATGAGTCGCTTGGACACTGCTGTGGTGATCACAGCCGAGCCGGGTCGGACTCACGGTGGCGCGACGGGGGCGTGGGAATTCTCCTCACGCCCCCGTATCCGCTACCAAGAACGACCAGCGGCTACCAGGGCCAATCGCCGCAGAGGGCGAAACCATCGCACTGGCTCGGCTCGGACCGGCGGTCGTCCAGGCTGCGGAGCAGCCGCTCCAGGTAGTCGTCCGGGGACTCGGCGGCGGCCGGGCTGTCCCATGAGGCATCCGGGCGGGCCCACGAGGCATCCGATTCCTCGGTGGCCTCCAGTTGTCTGGAAGCGTGCAGTTCTTTCGTCACGTCGCTCAACGTCGGGCCTTCCGTTCCGCGGAGCCGCTGGGGCTCGGATGGCGGCCCGGAAGGCCGAGCGTGCAGGTCGCGGAGACAACGGCCGTACGGGTGGCGGCGATCGGCGTGACGCCGCGCACGGAGATTCCGGCGGTCGCCAGCTCCGCGCCGAGCTCGTCCGGGCCCGGCAGGAAGCCCGAGCCGTTCGCCAGCCAGTCGATCGCGGAGGCGGCCTCCTCCGGCGACGGCGCACCCGGTGCCGTACCGGGCAGGAAGTCGTGCACCACGACCGGGTCGCCGTCCGCCAGCGCCGCCCGGACCCGGCCCAGCAGCTCCGCCCGCGCCGGGGCGTCGAGCAGATGCAGGACATGGGACAGCAGCGCGCAGTCGTGCCCCGCCGGGACGGGGTCGTCGCGCAACTCCCATGGCTCCAGCGCGATCCGGTCGTCCAGCCCGGCGTCCGCCACCGCGCGGGCGGTGTGCTCCAGCATCTCCCGGCGGTCGTACACGGTGGCTCTGAGACGCGGATACATCCGGCACAGCAGGATGGCGTAACCACCGCTGCCGCCCGCCAGATCGGCCAGATGGGCGCGGTCGCGCCACAGCGGCAGCCGGGCCAGATGTGGTGCGCTGGCCCGGGCGCCGCGCAGCATGGCCTCGGCCAGCGCGCCCACATAGCGGTCGTCGATCTCCGGCGGGCGGCGGTGCCCGCGCAGCGCGGCGACGATCCCGGTGGCGTTCAGATGGTCCCGGGTGGCCCATCCCTCGATGCGCAGCAGGGGCAGCGCCCCGCTCGTCACCTCGGCGCGAAGGGCCTCGTCGAGCGCGAAGTGATCACCATTCCGGGTGAGAATTCCATTCCATACCAGAACGGTGAGGAAATTATATGCCATGGTCCGGTCAATCTTGGCCCGGTCGGCGATCTCGGTCGGCGTCAGCGGTTCTCGCGCGAGTTCCGTGAGCAACCCCAGCTCGTCCGCGGCTTCGATCATGGCCAGAATCTTTCTGGCACGGACCAACTCATCCAGAGTGCGAATGCCAGCCTCCCCCGTAGTCCCCCGTAACTACACGGGAGAGTCTGTATCACCTAAAAATCCATGTCAAGGTCTTGGATGTCGACTGGAGATCGACAGAAGATCGGCTCCCGGCCGGGCCGTTCCAGCGTTATGTCTGTGCTCCGACAAGAAAGGGCTTCCCCGGGATGCCGCCCAGCTCAGCGCCCCACTGGAATAGAAAGTTCCGCTTCCGAAAGAAGGTTCAAATCTTTGGAAAGCCGGGGCCGCGACGCTCGACATTACCTCGATTTACGGCAGGTCGAGATCGCCGGTAACGCCCCCCCCCACCGGGCGATGACCGCGCTTTCTCCGGTACCGATCCGCAACGGTTTTACGCTATCGTCGCTCCGCCAGAACATTGACTGGCCGAATCGATCGAAGGAGTATTCCGGTGAGTGTGAAGTTTCTGGGTCTTCGAACGGTTGTCTACCCGGCGCGCGACCTGGAGGCCGCCAAGCTCTGGTGGAACTCGACCCTCGGTCATGAGCCCTACTTCGACGAGCCGTTCTATGTCGGATACGACGTCGGCGGCTACGAACTCGCGCTCGACCCCGACGGCGACCCCGACGAAGGCCCGATCGTCTACTGGGGTGTGGACGATGTGTCCGGCGCCGAGGCGCAGTTGCTCGCCGCGGGCTGCGAGTCCCGCTCGTCCTGCCGCGAGGTCGGCGGCGGCATCGAGGTCGCGGTCGTGCGCAACCCCACCGGCGATCTGATCGGCCTCATCCACAACCCGCACTTCCAGGCCGCGTGACCACACCCCGGGCCGGGCGTCGGCCGCGGCCGGCCGGGCGGCCGGGCG
>NZ_JAHLEM010000980.1 GCF_018883605.1 Streptomyces niphimycinicus
CGCCACGCCGCGCCGGTCCCGGCCGCCGCCGATCCCGCCTCCGTCGTCGAGGACGCGCTGGCGCGGCTGGCCGAGCGCGCCCGTACGGACGGCGTCCACACGACGGCACTCGGCATCGACCCGCGCGGCTGGGAGCTGATCCACTTCACGCTCTGGGAGGACTCCGCACCGCCCTCGGAGCCCGGCGACCGCTACCAGGTGCTCCATCTGTCGACCCCGGGCCTGGCCGCGCTCCCCCGGGGCCGCCAGTGGTGACCGCCGTAAGGAGCGCGTGGTGGTCCGGTGAGCGCCGTAAGGAGCGCGTGGTGGTCCGGTGAGCGCCGTAAGGACCGTGCCCTCCCGGGCCACCGGCCGTAGGCGGGTCAGCCCACGCCCAGGGCCGCCAAGGGGTCGTCCAGCACCGGCTGCCACGCCAACTCCGCCGCGCCCACCAGGCTGTTGTGGTCCAGCGTGCACGGCAGAATCGGTACGCCCCCGC
>NZ_JAHLEM010000981.1 GCF_018883605.1 Streptomyces niphimycinicus
CCGTGCCCTCCCGGGCCACCGGCCGTAGGCGGGTCAGCCCACGCCCAGGGCCGCCAAGGGGTCGTCCAGCACCGGCTGCCACGCCAACTCCGCCGCGCCCACCAGGCTGTTGTGGTCCAGCGTGCACGGCAGAATCGGTACGCCCCCGCTCCGGCCCCATAGGCTCCGCTCCGCCACCACCGCGCGCAGCCGCTCCGGGTCGGCCTCCAGGAGTTCGCGGTGCAGCCCGCCGAGGATGATGCGGTCCGGGTTGAGGATGTTGACCAGACCGGCGAGCCCGAGGCCGAGGCGGTCGATGAGCCGGCAGGTGGCGGCCCGTACGGACGGCTCCGTGGCGTACTCCTCGCGCAGCAGATCGCGGGCCTGCTGGAGCAGGGACACCTCCGGGCCCGGGTCGCGCCCGGCCGCCGTGAGGAAGGCGAGCGGATCGGCCTCGATGTCCAGACAGCCGCGGCTGCCGCAGTGGCAGGGCGGGCCCTCGGGGTTGACGGTCAGATGGCCCACTTCGAGGGCGAGCCCGGCACTGCCCGTGTGCAGCCTTCCGTCGAGCACCAGCGCGCCACCGACGCCCCGGTGCCCGGTGGCGACACAGAGCAGATGCTGGGCGCCGCCGCCCGCGCCATGGCGGTGTTCGGCGAGCGCGGCCAGGTTGACGTCATTGCCCGCGAAGCCGGTGACCGGCTCCCCGTCGTCGCCACGGATACCGGCGGCGGCGAGGCTGCGGTTGAACAGCTCGCGCACCGGAGCGCCCGCGGGCCAGGCGACGTGCAGCGGGTTGAGCGCGGTGCCCTCCGGTTCGGCGACCGCGGACGGGACGGCGAGCCCCGCGCCCACACAGCGGCGGCCGGTCTCCCGCAGCAGCCGGGCACCGGCCTCCACGACCGCGTCGATGACATGCGCCGGGTCCGCGGGCACGGTCATGCAGCCCGGGGCGGTGGCCACGGTCTGTCCGCCGAGCCCGACGAGCGCCGCACGGAAGCCGTCGGCGTGCACCTGGGCGGCGAGCGCGACCGGCCCTCGGGGGGCGATCGACAGCCGGTGCGAGGGACGGCCCTGCGCCCCGGCGGCCCCGAGCGGCCGTGAGTCGACCTGGATCAGGCCGAGCGCCTCCAGCTCGGCTGCGACGGCGCCCGCGGTCGCGCGGGTCACCCCGAGCTCGGCCGTGAGCACCGCGCGGGTGGGCGCGCGGCCGGTGTGGACGAGTGCCAGTGCCGGGCCAAGAGCGCTTCGGCCGCGCTCGAGCCTTGTCCGTGTCTGGGTCACGCCCCTATTCTCACTTTGTGCCGACTCCAAACAAAACACGGACGGCCATTCTGGGCGCGCGCCGCTCCGTCACCGCCGATCGCGACCTCGCCCGACTCCGCGCCGCCATCACCGCGTTCTTCTTCCTCGACGGCTTCGTGTTCGCCGGATGGGTCGCCCGGATCCCCGCGATCAAGGACCAGACGAGCGCCTCGGAGGGCGCGCTGGGGCTGGCCCTGCTCGGCGTGTCCGCGGGCGGGACGGCCACCATGATGGCCACCGGACGCCTGTGCCGCCGCTTCGGCAACCATCCGACGACGGTGGCCGCCGGTCTGCTGTTCGCGGGCTCGGTCGCGCTGCCGCCGCTGACCCACTCCGCTCTCGCCCTCGGCCTGGTGCTACTGGTCTTCGGCACCGGGTTCGGCGCGCTCAACGTGGCCATGAACAGCGCGGCGGTCGACCTCATAGCCGCTCTGCGCCGCCCGGTCATGCCCGGTTTCCACGCCGCCTTCAGCCTGGGCGGGATGGCCGGGGCCGGGCTCGGCGGGCTGATCGCCGACCACCTCTCCCCCACCCGCCATCTGTCGCTGCTGGCGGTCTTCGGGCTGCTGCTCGCGGCCGCCGCCGGCCGGACGCTGATCTCGCTGCCGGTGCCCGCGCCACGGGACGCCGCCGGGCCCGCGGCCGAGTCCGGGAACGGCGCCGCCCCCGAACCGTCGCCCGGCGCAAAGCGGCCGGGCCGCGCCCGGTGGCTCGTCGGCGTCTTCGGCCTGATCGCGCTCTGCACGGCGTACGGCGAGGGCGCGATGGCCGACTGGGCGGCCCTCCATCTGCACCAGGACCTCGACGCGTCCGCCGGACTCGCCGCCGCGGGCTACTCCGTCTTCGCGCTGATGATGGCCGTCGGCCGGCTGAGCGGCACCACCCTGCTCGAACGGCTCGGCCAGACCAGGACGTTGACCGCGGGCGGCGCCACGGCCGCGGCCGGCATGCTGCTGGGCTCGCTCGCGCCCACGGTCTGGCTCGCGCTCCTGGGCTTCGCGGTCACCGGGCTGGGGCTGGCCAACCTCTTCCCCGTCGCCATCGCTCGGGCCGGCGCGCTGACGGGGCCGGGCGGGGTCGCCGCGGCCTCCACGCTCGGCTACGGCGGGATGCTGCTGGGCCCACCGACGATCGGCTTCCTCGCCGACTGGTACTCGCTGCCGATCGCGCTCACCACGGTCGCGGCGCTGGCGGCCGTGGCGACGGTGGTCGCCTACGGCACACGGAACGCCGTGCGCACGGCCGGAAACTGACGCTCTCGCCGTCCCGGCCCCGGCCGATGTCGGAGGCGGCTGGCATGATTCCGCCATGGATACTGCCGAGTTGATCGAAATCGTGAACCGCGAGGGCCAGTTGCTGGCCGACGCCGTGACCGAGGCCGGAGTGGACGCCCCGGTGCCCACCTGCCCCGACTGGCGCGTCCGCGACCTGTTGTCCCACATCGGCCAGGTGCACGGCTGGGTCGCGCGGATCGTCGACGAGGGCCTGACGGACCCGGTCCGGCCGACGCTCCAGCCGGCCCCGGCCGATGCCGAGCTGGTGTCCTGGTACCGCGAGGTCCATGGACGGATGGTGGGCACCCTCACCGATGCCGACCCCGAGCTGAAGTGCTTCACCTTCCTGCCCACGGAGTTCCCGCTGGGCTTCTGGGCCCGGCGCCAGGCTCATGAGACGGCCATCCACCGGGTCGACGCGGAGTCGGCGCGGGGCGGGGCTCTCTCCCCGTTCACCCCGGAGTTCGCGGCCGACGGGGTCGATGAGCTGCTGGTCGGTTTCCACAGCCTGGACCGGTCCCGGGTGCGCACGGACACCCCGCGCACGCTCCGGGTGCGGGCCACGGACCATGACGCGGTGTGGACGATGCGGCTGTCGCAGGACGTTCCGCACACCGTGCGCGACGGCGAGGGGGCGGCCGACTGCGAGCTGAGCGGCCCGGCCGCCGACCTCTATCTCGCGCTCTGGAACCGGCTGCCGATCACCGCGCTGCACACGGAGGGGGACGAGAAGCTGGCCGAGCTGTGGCGGGAGCACTCGAGCATCTGAGACGCCCAGCCATTGGGTTACCGGCGAGTAATAACACGTGCTAGCTTCCTGATATGTCACGTCGATCGATGTCCGCGCGCCGCCTGCGCCGCGCGATGAACTGGTGGCCGCCCTATCTCTTCGCCGGAGTGCGGGTGGTCCACCTCGCGGAGGACTGGAGCAGTGTCCGGGTCAGGCTGCGGCTGCACCGGTTCAACTCCAACTACGTGGGGACCCATTTCGGCGGTTCGCTGTTCGCGATGAGCGACCCGTTCTGGATGCTGCTGGTGATGAACCGGCTCGGCCGGGACTACATCGTCTGGGACAAGGCCGGCGAGATCGACTTCGTCTCGCCCGGCCGCGGCGATGTGTTCGCCGACTTCAAGCTCACCGAGGAGCGGCTGGAGGAGATCCGCGAGGCCACGGCGGACGGCGGCAAGGCGCTGCCGTGGTTCGAGAACGATGTGGTCGCCGCGGACGGTACGGTCGTGGCACGGGTGCGCAAGCAGCTCTATGTGCGCCTCAAGCGGCGTGACGGGCAGCGCGAGCCGGGGCGGACCGGCTCGGCGGCAGCCACCGGACAGCAAACGGAGGACTGATTCGAGATGACCGGACCCCGTCCCCAGGACGAGCGCGACGCGCTCACCGTCGAGATAGTGTTCGCCCTGGTCACGGCCGGTCTGCTGGCGGCGGTGCTCTACATCGCCGTCGCGAGCCCCGCACTCTTCGGCGATCTGGGCCGGGCCCAGGAGACGGCCTGGAAGGGCGCCGCCTTCGCGGTGGCCACCGCCGGATTCGCCGTCCGCCTGGTGCGGGCGCTGTGGCTCTTCTCCCGGCAGCGGCGCTGATGGCCCAGGGCCCGCGGCCGGCGCGGTGGCAGTGCGCGGGATCGCGCTGGGGCCACCGCGGGCCCGCGCTCGTCTGGCGCCATCCGGCCCAGGGCGAACGGCTCTCCCCGCTGACACCGGACCGCCCGCTCTCCTTCACCACCGGGCCCCGGCGCGACTGCGTCGGCGTCCGCAGAGGCGCCCGGCACACCCCGTGCCCGGCCGGGGCCGAGATCCCGGCCGCCGCCGTATCGGCACAGTGCCCGGACTGCGCCCGGCTGGACCGCTCGTACTCCGTGGCCGCCGACACCCGTACGGACGACCCGCGCCCTTACAACGTCTATCTCGCCTGGTTCGGCCCGGATCTGATCAAGGTCGGGATCACCGCGGCCGAGCGGGAGGGGGCACGGCTGCTGGAGCAGGCCGCGCTCTCGTACTGTCTGCTGGGCCGTGGCCCGCTGATGGCCGCGCGCCGCGCCGAGGCCGTGCTGGGCACAGCGCTCGGCGTCCCGGACCGCTTCCCCTACGCC
>NZ_JAHLEM010000982.1 GCF_018883605.1 Streptomyces niphimycinicus
GCTCCCGGGCCGTCTCCGGCCGTCGCGGCGGCTCGGGCTGCCGCCGCGCCTGCTCAGCGCCCGGTTCGGTCTCTTCGGCCTTCGCTGCCCGCTCGGGCCCCTCGGGTCTCGCGTCCCGCTCGGCCAGTCGCGGCGTTTCGGCCGGACGTCGCGGCGTTTCGGCCGACTCCGGCCGCTCGGGCTTCTCAGGGGTGCCGTCGGTCGTCATCGGCCTCACGCCCGGAAGACATGGCGGCGGATCGCGGCCGCGTTGGAGAAGATCCGGATACCGAGCACGACCACGACTCCCGTCGAGAGCTGGGCACCGACGCCCAGCTTGTCACCGAGGAAGACGATCAGTGCGGCCACCACCACATTGGACAGGAACGATACGACGAAGACCTTGTCGTCGAAGATCCCGTCCAGCATCGCCCGGAAGCCCCCGAAGACCGCGTCGAGCGCCGCCACGACGGCGATCGGCAGATAGGGCTCGACCACCGTCGGCACCACGGGTCGGACCACAAGCCCGACCACGACTCCCACGATGAGCCCCAATACGGCGATCACGATGTGCCCTTCCCTGTGTCGGCGTCACCCTTGCCGGAGCCACCGGCTATCGGTTCCGCGGTGCGTACGATCAGGCTCGGTGCGGCCGGAAGCCGGAGCGAGTCCTGGGCGGAAATGCTCGTGCGGATGTCATAGTTCTGCTGAAGCACATGCAGATACTGGCCGTCCGCGCTGTTCTGGAAGGCGGTGCTCAGCCGCTGCCCGTCCCCCACCGCGAGCACCGTATACGGCGGCGCCAGCGGCTTGTTGTCGACCAGTATGGCGTCTCCCGCCGCCCTGATCGCCGAGAGCGCCGTCAGCCGCTGTCCGTTGATCGAGATGGCCTCCGCGCCCGACTCCCACAGGCCGTTGACGACGCGCTGCATATCGTGGTCGCGCACCCGGCCGGTATCGGAGAAGTCGGCGCTCTCCCGTGGTCCCCCGCCGCCGCCGGCCGCGCCCTTGGCGTCGTCGACCACCAGCTTCACCCCGGGGCCCGTCACCTCGTTGGCCCCCGAGAGCAGCGCGACCAGATCGGCCTTGGCTCCGCCGTGCTTCTCCAGCGCCTGCCGCTGCTTCTCCCCGACCTCGCCGCGGAGCTTGTCCACGCCCCTGGCGAGCTTGTCCGCGTTCGAGTTCCCCGTCTCGATACGGTCGATCAGCTCTCCCCGCTCCTTGGCCAGCGTGGGCGCCGATATCCGCGCCTCGGCGGCGCCGACGGTGATGACCACCGCGACCAGGACAAGACCGAGAGCCAGCCCCAGTTTGGCCCGCATGGTGCGCGGCAGGTGCGAGCGACCGGTCTCACCGCGCCGCGCGGCGGCCTCGGCGTAACCGTCGTCGAGGCTGTGGTCCATCACATTGGTCAGCAGCGACATGGACGCGTCGAGGCGCGGGCGAGGGCGCGGCGATGCTGTGCTCCGAACGGGGGGCGGCTGCGACATGCCGCACATCGTCGCACGTGGGGGCCGCCGCCACCGAATGGCCCCTCCGGCGTGCCGGATCGGGGACCTCGGGGCGGCGGCCCCCACGCGCTCAGACGTGCGGAGACGGCCTGGGGATCAGCGCCCCGCGCTGTCCACGACGCTCGCCCATTCGTCCAGCAGGGCCTGCGCGGACGCGTCGTCCGGGCCCTCGGCCCACAGATGGGTGACCGCCTCGGCCGGGTCGGGCAGCACCATGACCCACCGGCCGTCGGCCTCCACGACCCGCACCCCGTCGGTGGTGTCCACGCTACGGTCGCCCGCGGCCTCCACCACATGCCGCATGACCAGGCCCTTGACCGCCCAGGGGGTGGCCAGATCACGCCGCTGGACATGCGCCCGCGGGATCCGCGCATCGATCTGACTCAGCGTCAACTGAGTGCGCGCCACCAGCCCGATCAGCCGGACGAAGGCGGCCGTACCGTCGAAGACGCTGCTGAACTCGGGGATGATGAATCCGCCGCGCCCGTCACCGCCGAAGATGGTGGTCTCCGAGCGGGCGACCCGGGTCAGATCGTCCGCCGCGGTGGTCGTCCACTCCACCTGCGTGCCGTGATACGCCGCCACCTGCTCGGCGATACGGGTCGTGGTCACCGGAAGCGCCACCCGCCCGCTGCGCCGCTCCGCGGCCACCAGGTCCAGCATCACCAGCAGTGTCCGGTCGTCCTCGACGATGCGGCCCCGCTCGTCGACGAGCGAGAACCGCTCACCGACCGGGTCGAACCGCACTCCGAACGCCGCACGCGCCGAGGCGACGATCTCGCCGAGCCGGGCCAGCCCCGACCGGCGGGCATCGGCGGTCTCCGTCGGACGCGCCTCGTTCAGGCCGGGATTGATGGTCAGCGCGTCCACCCCGAGCCGTCCCAGCAGACTCGGGAGCACCAGCCCGGCGCTTCCGTTGGCGGCGTCCACGACGACCTTGAGACCGGATTCGGCGATGCCGCTGATGTCCACGGCGCGCAGCAGCGAGCCCGTGTACGAGTCGAAGACACTCGACGGGAAGCTGAGGTCACCGATCTCGCCCGGGAAGGCCCGGCGGTACTCCTGGCGGGCGTACACCCGGTCCAGCTTCCGCTGGCCGGCCGCGGACAGATCGGCGCCCCGCTCGTCGAAGAACATGATGTCCACCGAGTCCGGCACCCCGGGCGAGGTCCGGATCATAAAGCCGCCGGCACTGCCGCGCGCGGTCTGCTGCCGGGCCACCGGCAGCGGTACGTTCTCCAGGTCCCGTACGTCGATGGCGCTGGTCTGCAGGGCGGAGATCATCGCCCGTTTGAGCGCCCGCGCGCCCCTGGAGTGGTCACGCGCCGTGGTGACCGTGGAGCCCTTCTTGAGCGTCGTCGCATACGCCCCGGCGAGCCGCACCGCGAGCTCCGGGGTGATCTCCACATTGAGGATCCCGGAGACGCCGCGGGCGCCGAACAGATGGGCCTGCCCCCGCGACTCCCAGATCACCGAGGTGTTGACGAACGCACCCGCCTCGATGGTCTTGAACGGATAGACCCGGACATTGCCCTGGACGATCGACTCCTCGCCGATCAGGCACTCATCGCCGATGACGGCCCCGTCCTCGATCCGGGCGGCGCGCATGATGTCGGTGTTCTTGCCGATGACACAGCCGCGCAGATTGCTCTGCTGACCGACGTACACGTTGTCGTGCACCACCGCCTTGTGAAGAAAGGCGCCGCTCTTCACCACGACATTGGAACCGACGACGGTGTGCTCACGGATCTCGGTACCGGCCTCCACCTTGGCGTAGTCACCGATGTAGAGCGGGCCGCGGAGCACGGCCTCCGGATCCACGTCCGCCCCTTCGGCGACCCATACGCCGGGAGAGATCTCGAATCCGTCGAGTTCGACGTCGACCTTGCCCTCGAGAACATCGGCCTGGGCCTTCACATAGCTCTCATGGGTGCCCACGTCCTCCCAGTAGCCCTCGGCGACATACCCGAAGATGGGCTTGCCCTCCTTCATCAACTGAGGGAAGACATCTCCGGACCAGTCGACCGGAACATCGGGCTCGACATAGTCGAAGACCTCCGGCTCCATGACATAGATGCCGGTGTTGACCGTGTCCGAGAAGACCTGACCCCAGGTGGGCTTCTCCAGGAAACGCTCGACCTTTCCGGCCTCGTCGACGATGGTGATGCCGAACTCGAGGGGATTGGGGACGCGCGTCAGACAGACGGTGACAAGGGCTCCGTTTTCCTTATGGAAATTGATCAGATCCGTAAGGTCGAAATCCGTCAGGGCGTCGCCCGAGATCACAAGGAAGGTGTCGTCCTTGAGCGCTTCCTCTGCGTTCTTGACGCTACCGGCGGTGCCGAGTGGCTTCTCCTCATTCGCGTACGTGAGCTCCATACCGAGCTCCTCGCCGTCACCGAAGTAGTTCTTGACCAGGGACGCGAGGAACTGGACGGTCACCACGGTCTCGCTGAGCCCATGCCGCTTGAGCAGCCGCAGCACATGCTCCATGATCGGCCGATTGGCCACGGGCAGCAGCGGTTTGGGCATGGTCGAGGTCATCGGGCGCAGACGAGTTCCCTCGCCCCCTGCCATCACGACGGCCTTCATGTCGGAAGCGTCCTCCTTGAAGAGACGACGGTCATGCCGACCGTGCACGCCCGATGGCCCTTACATCTACCGCGCTACGGGCCTCGGCTTCTATGGACGCCGCTACGGCGAGCTCAGTCGGCCGCGGTGTCCGCCCTGACAAGTCGGCGGACCTGAACCACGTAGAGGACTCCTGCCCACCAATAGAGTGTTGTACCCCATCCGGCGAACGCCCATCCGAAAATTGCGGCGGTCGTGTGAAGCCAGCCACTTCCCTCACTCAGAAGGAGCAAGGGGAAGGCATACATCAGGTTGAAGGTCGCCGCCTTGCCGAGGAAGTTCACCTGGGGCGGCGGATAGCCGTGGCGCCGGAGGATGCCCACCATCACCAGCAGGACCAGCTCTCGTGCGAGAAGGACCGCGGTCAGCCAGAGGGGCAGGATCTCGCGCCAGGTGAGCCCGACAAGGGTCGACAGTATGTAGAGCCGGTCGGCCGCGGGGTCGAGAAGTCGGCCGAGGCTGCTGATCTGGTTCCAGCGACGGGCCAGCTTCCCGTCGAGATAGTCGCTGACACCGCTGAACGCCAGCACCAGCAGTGCCCAGCCGTCACTGTTGGGCCCGCCGAACTCGGGCCGGAGGATCAACCACAGGAAAAGCGGCACGCCGACGAGGCGCGCAGCGCTGAGGATGTTCGGGATGGTGAGCACACGGTCCGTCTGAACTCGTGTCTCCTGTACCTCCACCCGGGAGCCTCCCGTGAGAAACAGGCCGATGATGCCCCATGACTCTACCGGTAGGCCCGCATGGGTCCGGCACCGGGGCGTACCGGACCGGGACATAAAAAAGACCCCGAGGGAATCGGATTCCCATCGGGGTCTTTTTGAAGAATTGTTCGGCGGTGTCCTACTCTCCCACAGGGTCCCCCCTGCAGTACCATCGGCGCTGAAAGGCTTAGCTTCCGGGTTCGAAATGTAACCGGGCGTTTCCCTAACGCTATGACCACCGAAACAC
>NZ_JAHLEM010000983.1 GCF_018883605.1 Streptomyces niphimycinicus
CGCCCCGTTGTGGGGTGCGCCCCATTGCCGTGGTGCGGCGACCGGCGGAGCCGGCCGGGGTCAGGCTCCGCGGAGGGTGGCGCCCGTGCGGTTGGCCGCTGCCGAGACCGCGGCATCGCGGGAGGCCGCGATCTCCTCGGCGGTCAGCGTGCGGTCCGGGGCGCGGAAGCGCAGCGCGTAGGCCAGCGACTTCCTGCCCTCGCCGAGCTGCTCACCCGTGAAGACGTCGAACAGGCGGAGCGATTCGAGCAGTTCGCCCGCGCCCTCGCGCAGCGCCGTCTCCACGTCGGCCGCGGCGACCGAGGCGTCCACGGTCAGCGCGACGTCCTGGGTGGCCACCGGGAAGGTGGAGACATGGGGGGCCTCCACGCGGCCGGTGCCGGCCTGTTCCAGGCGGTCGAGCTCGATCTCCATCGCGCAGGTGCGCTCGGCCAGGCCCAGGGCCTTGGTGACCCGCGGGTGGAGTTCACCGGCGTTGCCGACGAGGATCTCCTCGCCGTCGACGACGGCCAGCAGCGCGGCGCAGCGGCCCGGGTGCCAGGGGTCCTGCTGGTCCTGGCGGACGATCAGCTCGGCGCCCGCCTCACGGGCCACGATCCGGCCCGCCTCGACCGCGTCGGCCCAGCTCACCGGGGTGCCCTTGCCCCACCAGCCGGCCTGCTCACGGTCGCCCGCGAGGACGACGGCGACGCGGCGCGGCTGGTGCGGCAGCGCGGCGTCGAGCCCGGCGATCTCCTCGTCGGTGGGACGGCGGTCGACGGGGAGGCCGGCCGCGGCCGGCTCATGACCGGTGGCGCGGAAGACCAGGCCGGTCTCGAAGAGCGCGAGGTCGTGCTCACCGCGCCCGGCGTTGCGGCGCAGCGCGCCGAGCAGCCCGGGCAGCAGCGTGGTACGGAGCGCGGGCTCGGCGTCCGAGAGCGGGTTGACCAGCCGGACCAGATCGCGCCGCGGGTCGTCCGCGGCCAGCCCGAACTGGTCGAGGACCTCCTCGCCGATGAACGGGTAGTTCAGCGCCTCGACATATCCGGCCCCGGCCAGCGCCCGGCCGACCCGGCGGTGCAGCCGCTGACGCTCGGTCAGCCCGCGCCCGGCGGGCGGCTTCGGCAGCGTCGAGGGGAGGTTCTCGTATCCCTCGAGCCGGATGACCTCCTCGGCGAGGTCGTTGGGGTCGGTGAGGTCGGGCCGCCAGCTCGGGACGGTGACGGTGAGGTCGTCGGCGCCGTAGACATCGCAGCCGATCTGCTGGAGGCGGCGCACCACGGTCTCGCGGCCGTAGGACACCCCCGCGACCTTGTCCGGGTGGTCGGCGGGCAGCGTGATGGTGTGCGGGGCGCCGGGCGCGATGATCTCGGTGACGCCCACCTCGGCGGTGCCGCCCGCGAGCAGCACCAGCAGATCGACGGTGCGCTGCGCCGCCGCCGAGGTGGCCTCGGGGTCGACGCCGCGCTCGAAGCGGCGGGACGCCTCGGAGGACAGCTTGTGGCGGCGGGCGGTGCGGGCGACCGAGACGGGGGCGAAGTGGGCCGCCTCGATGACGACCTCGGTGGTGCCGGCCACCCGGCCGGTCTCCGCGTCGGCGGTGGCGTCCGCGATCTCGGTGTTGGCGCCGCCCATGACACCGGCGAGGCCGATGGGCCCGCTCTCGTCGGTGATGACGAGGTCCTCGGCGTCCAGGGCGCGCTGGCTGC
The DNA here is from genome assembly GCF_018883605.1 of Streptomyces niphimycinicus. GTDB lineage: Bacteria > Actinomycetota > Actinomycetes > Streptomycetales > Streptomycetaceae > Streptomyces > Streptomyces niphimycinicus. Next base: position 1,689 of record NZ_JAHLEM010000983.1, read on the forward strand.
CGTCGAGGGTGGTGAGCTTCTCGCCCGGCTCCGCGCGGCGCACGCCGATCGCCCCGTTGATCCGGGAGCGGTCGTAGGCGTGCAGCGGCTGGCCGATTTCGAGCATCACGTAGTTGGTGATGTCGACCGCGAGCGAGACCGGGCGCATCCCGGCCTTTTGCAGCCGGCGCTCGAGCCAGATCGGGGAGTGCGCCTCGGGGTCGAGCCCGGTGACGGTGCGAGCGGTGAAGCGGTCGCAGCCGATCGGGTCGGTGACCTGGACCGGGTAGCCGTGGCTGTTGGGCGCGGGCACGTCGATCAGGGCCGGGTCGCGCAGCGGCAGCTCGTAGGCGGTCGCGGTCTCGCGGGCGATGCCGCGCATCGACAGGCAGTAGCCCCGGTCCGGGGTGACGGCGATGTCGAGGACCTCGTCGACCAGCTCCAGCAGCTCGATGGCGTCGGTGCCGACCTCGTACTCCGGCGGCAGGACGATGATGCCGTCGTGGTCGTCGGACATGCCCAGCTCGCTGGCGGAGCAGATCATGCCCTCGGAGGTCTTGCCGTAGGTCTTGCGCGCGGAGATCGCGAAGCCGCCGGGCAGTTCGGCGCCGGGCAGCACGACCACGACCTTGTCGCCGACCTTGAAGTTCCGGGCGCCGCAGACGATGTTCTGCTGCTCACCGGTGCCGTTGGCCTGCCCGACGTCCACCTGGCAGTAGCGGATGGGCTTCTTGAACCCCTCCAGCTCCTCGATGGCCAGCACCTGCCCGACGACCAGGGGGCCCTTGAGGCCGGCGCCGAGCTGCTCGACCGTCTCGACCTCGAGCCCGGCCGAAACGAGTTTGGCCTGTACGTCACGGCCGGTCTCACCGGCGGGCAGGTCGACGTACTCCCGCAGCCAAGAAAGCGGGACCCGCATCAGATCTCCATCCCGAAGGGCCGGGTGAAGCGCACATCACCCTCGACCATGTCTCGCATGTCTTCCACGTTGTGCCGGAACATCAGCATCCGCTCGATGCCGAAGCCGAAGGCGAACCCGCTGTACTTGTCCGGGTCGACACCGCAGGCGATGAGCACCCGCGGGTTGACCATCCCGCAGCCGCCCAGCTCGATCCAGCCCTCGCTGGAGCAGGTGCGGCAGGGCCGGTCCGGGTTGCCCACGGACTCGCCCCGGCACACGTAGCAGAGCATGTCCATCTCGGCGGACGGCTCGGTGAACGGGAAGAAGTTCGGCCGCAGCCGGGTGGACATGCCCTCGCCGAACAGCGCCCGCACCATGTGGTCGAGCGTGCCCTTGAGGTCGGCCATGGTCAGGCCCTCGTCGATGGCGAGCAGCTCGACCTGGTGGAAGACGGGGGTGTGGGTGGCGTCCAGCTCATCGGTGCGGAAGGTGCGGCCCGGGCAGATGACATAGATGGGCGGCTCGCGGTCGAGCATCGACCGGATCTGCACCGGCGAGGTATGGGTGCGCAGCACCACATTGGACGACTCGCCGTCCTTCGCGCCGCGCACGAAGAAGGTGTCCTGCATCTCGCGGGCGGGGTGGTCGGGCGGGAAGTTGAGCGCGTCGAAGTTGAACCACTCGGCCTCCACCTCGGGGCCCTCGGCGACCTCGTAGCCCATGGCGACGAAGACGTCCTCGATGCGCTCGGAGAGCGTGGTGATCGGGTGGCGGGCGCCGGCCGGGGTGCGGTCGTACGGCAGGGTGACGTCCACCGCCTCCTCGACCAGCACCCGGGCGTCACGCTCCGCCTCCAGCTCCTCCTGCCGGGCCTTCAGCGCCTGGTTGACCTGGCCGCGGGCCTGGCCGACGCGCTTGCCCGCGTCCGCCTTGGCGTGCGGCGGCAGGGCGCCGATCTCGCGGTTGGCGAGCGCGAGCGGCGAGCGGTCGCCGGTGTGGGCGACCTTCACCTCGCGCAGCGCCTCGAGGTCGCCGGCTGCGGCGATGGCGGCGAGCGCCTCGTCCCGCCTGCGGGCGATCTCTTCCGGTTTCAGTGCCTCGACCTCGACAGGGTCGTACGACTTATTGGGTGCCGACATCTCTTCCCGTACTTCCGTTTGTCCCCCAGCTACCGCTGGGAGGTGCCCCCCGGCTGCGCGACCCCGGCTCGACTGGCTGCGACCGCTGCGCCCCGTGCAAGGGACGCCAAAGGTGCCAAAGCCCGAGTCTAAGGGGCGCGGGAGGGGTGCTGTTCCGGGGGACGCCGCTCGGCGGCCGCCGCGCGGGGTCCGCCCCGTGCCGAAGAAGCCCGCGGGTGGCTCAGGCCAGATAGGCCGGAGTGCCCACGGGCAGGATAAATCGGAACTCCGCGCCGCCGCCGCGGGCCCGGTCGACGGTGATCGTCCCGCCGTGCGCCTCGACGATGCCCTTGACGATGTAGAGCCCGAGGCCGGTGCCGCCGCGCTTGCTGCCCCGCCAGAAGCGGGTGAAGACGCGGCTCATCGACTCCTCCGGGATACCGGGGCCTTCGTCGCTCACGGTGACGGCGGTCCTTTCGACAGGGGGGCCTTCCGCGACCGGCTTGGCCGGTGTCGCGGGCGCTATGTCAATGGTGACCGTTCCCTCGCCGTGGCGCACCGCGTTTTCCAGCAGGTTGCCCAGCACCTGATCGATCTTGTCCGGATCTGCCCACAGCCGGGGCAGCGGCCCCCTGGCCCTGATCAGGAACCGCTCGGCGGTGTGCCCGGCAGCGGTGAGTGCCTGCACATGGCGGCGGACGGCGGCTGCGAGGTCGACCGGCTGGCGGCGCACCTCCAAGCGGCCGGAGTCGATCCGGGAGATGTCCAGCAGCTCGGCGATCAGCCGGGTGACCCGGTTGGCGTCGGCGTCGACGGTCTCCAGCATCAGCCGCTTCTGGTCGTCGGTGAACCGCTCCCATTTGGCCAGCAGCGTGGCCGTGAAGCCCTTCACGGACGTCAGCGGCGAGCGCAGCTCATGGGCGACGGTCGCGATCAGCTCGGCATGGCTGCGCTCGGTACGGCGGCGGGCCTCGGTGCCGCGCAGACAGACCACCACCCGGCGCACCGGCCCGGTCGGCCGCTCGCGCACATAGCGGGCCGAGACCAGCACCTCGCGCCCGCCCGGCAGCAGCAGATTCCGCTCGGGCTGCCCGGCCCGGATGGCCAGTCCGCCATACGGATCGGTCAGCGCCCACCAGCGCCGGCCGTCCAGGTCCTCTAACGGCAGGGCCACCTCGAGCCGACAGCCGATCGCGTCCGCGGGGTCGGTGGCGGTGATCCGGGCCGCCGCCGCGTTGAAGCAGGTGACCAGGCCCGTCTCGTCGGCCACCACCAGGCCGTCGGGCAGATCATCGGGGTGCGGCGCGAAGCCGTCCGGCGCGCCGCCGGGCAGGCCGGGGCCCGGCCCGGTGGACGAGAGGCCGCGCCCCCCGCCGGGC
>NZ_JAHLEM010000984.1 GCF_018883605.1 Streptomyces niphimycinicus
GCCCAGACCCCACTGGCCCGGGACAGTTCCACCGCGTGCAGTCCGTAATCCAGGATGTCCTGCGTATCCGCCGGGTAGAGAACCGGCAACGCCAGGTCCGCCAGGACACGTTCGGACGCGCAGGGCACCGTCGAGGACTTGGCCACCGGATCGTCGCCGACAAGCGCGAGCGCACCGCCGACGGCCGGGACGCCCACAAGGTTGGCGTGCCGGATGGCATCGGCCGCACGGTCCAGCCCCGGGGACTTGCCATACCAGAGCCCGATCACCCCGTCCGGCCGCATACGGCCCGCCTCACCCGCCAGTTGACTGCCCATCACCGACGTGGCCGCCAGCTCCTCGTTCAGCCCCGGCTGATGCGAGACGGCATGCCCGGCCAGCAACGCGGAGCGCCGCGCCAACTCCAGATCGAAGCCGGCCAGGGGGGAACCCTCGTACCCCGAGACGAAGGCCGCGGTATCCCGCCCCACCCGCCGGTCATGCCTGATCCGGTCGAAGAGGACACGCACCAGAGCCTGGACACCGGTGAGATAGACCGTCCCCCGCTCCCTCAGATAACGGTCCTCAAGCGTGAAATCACCATCCGTCGCCGCATGGACAACCGGTGCGGACATCCAAACATCACCTGACTCTCAAGGACCTCGGACATTAAGGCTGGGGCCAATTGAACTGATGCTATGGGCCGCCTATGGACGTGCGTCAACGAGAAAGTCTCGTCACTGGGCCACCGGCCCAGTGAGTGATGGACATCTCTTGATCTCAAAAGGCCATTGGCACATCCGGGGCGACCTCGACCGAGTTCAGCTCGCTGTCATGTGAAGTGTGTGGCCGAGCAGTGGCTGTTGCCGGGGGTTGCCCGCAGAAAGTCCAAGGTGGTAATCAATGAAACAAGGGGCTCTCGTTGATTTCCGTTCACGGCCGGGAGATATCATCATGTAACCCCCTCAGCCGTGCGCCGGGGAATGCGGGTACGACTGGACGCGGACGCCTCTAATCCACTGGATCTGGCCTTCCGTCCCCACTTCGGTCCTCAAGCCGGCCGGTAAGCGCCCGCACACCGCGCTCCCGGTATGGCAGACCGGTACTCTCCCCGCCTTGAATGACTGCGCAAGTGGACCAAAGAGTAGGCAAGCGGTATCTAGAAATGTCAATAGAGCCGGGAGTAGGTTGAGCCAATAGCTCATCGGAGGCTCATCGAGCCGACAGCGGAAAGGCCATCGGTACAGCCATGGACGACCTCGATACCGCACTCCTCCGCCTTCTGCTGGAAGAGCCGCGCGCCGGCATGCGCGAGTACGCGCGGATCCTCGGAGTGGCACGGGGCACTGTGCAGGCCCGTCTCACACGCTTGCAGCGCGAGGGCGTGGTCGCTGATCTGGCTCCGCATCTGAGCCCCGAGCGGATGGGCTATCCCGTGCTCGCCTTCGTCCACCTCCACCTGGCACAGGGCCAGTTGGACGAGGTCACAGGACGGCTGATCCTGATACCCGAGGTGATCGAGGCGCACACCATAGCGGGCGAGGGGGATCTCCTGTGCCGGGTCGTGGCGCGCGAGAACCACCACCTGGAAGACGTGATCCAGCAGTTGATCAAGATGCCGGGCGTCGTTCGCACCAAGACGGAAGTCGCCCTCAGCGAGCGCGTCCGCCATCGCCTGCTGCCCCTCGTCACACTGAACGGCACTCCTCGTCCCCTCACCCGGAATCCGGCGCCTGACCTGCGGTGAGGCGCCGCCCGTCAGCAGTATCGACCAAGCCCGTTGTGTCCGGGCCGGTCGCCCTATGCCGTCGCCATGGGCGCCGATGTACGGGGGTGGGCAGCTCAGGCGGCACCCGCTAACGTCCACGACAAGTCAACGTTCACCAACTTCGGAGCCTCTGGGCTCAAGGGATACATCGACTATCCCTACCTGACCATCTGAGCACACCGCCCGCCCGTGTGGGGATCAACGGGGCATTGCCATGCGCGCGATGCATCATGCATGAGCCGCGCCCGTATGCCCGTACCCCGAGGCCAAAACGGCTGAGGTTCGCTGTCCGGCCCCGGATCCCCACCGAGGCAGAGCACCTGGGAGGAAGGAACCATGGACCCGTTCCCGCACCTCACCGGTACTCCGGCCGGGGTCGGCATGGGGCGGACCCCGGCCCGTTACCTCGCTAGCGGCGATGAGGTCCGTACAAGCATTGACGGCATCGGCGAGATGACCCATGTCCTCAGGTGATCGATGCCGCCATGAATATGCTCAATGTGGTGTGCGACGCTCTCGGTTTCGGCCTCGAGCCGTGTACCGGATTCGACGCGCATCCGTATGTCGACCGAGCGCGTGTCAGAGTACCGATCATGGCCCAGCACCCCGTCCAGCCGACCACACCCTCCTCGCCACCGGGCGATCGATCGTCTTCCGCACCGGATGCCACCGCGCCTTCCGCGAGCCGGGACGATCCGCCCCACGACCGCCCAGGGCGTGCCGCCCCCGCCCCGGCGGCGGTCTTCGACTGGATCGACCGGCGCACCGAGTTGCGCCGCCGCGCCGGGCTGACCCGGCATATGCGCCCACGACCGGCTGAGGAGCCCGTACTGGATCTGGCGGGCAATGACTACCTGGGCCTGGTCCGCCACCCGCGAGTGGTGCGGGCGGCCACGGAAGCGGTGGCGTGCTGGGGCGGCGGCGCCACCGGTTCACGCCTGGTCACGGGCACCACACATCTGCACCAGGAACTCGAGGAGGAACTCGCGGCCTTCTGCGGCTTCGAGGCCGCGTTGGTCTTCTCTTCCGGGTACGCGGCCAACCTGGCCGCTCTCACGGCGCTGACGGGGCCGGGAACACTCATCGTCTTCGATGCCTACAACCATGCCTCCCTGGTCGACGGCTGCCAACTTTCCCGGGCGAAGGTCACGCAGGTGCCGCACCGCGAGCCCGGCGCGGTGCGTACCGCGCTCACCGAGCACAGTGGGAGTCGTGCACTGATGGTGACCGACTCGGTCTTCTCGGTGGACGGCGACGCCGCGCCGCTAACGGAGCTGGCCGAGGCATGCCGTGCGCATGGCTCCGCGCTGCTGGTGGATGACGCGCACGGCCTCGGGGTTGTCGGCGACGGGGGCAGCGGCGCGCTGTCGGCCGCCGGTCTGGCCGGCTCCCCGGACGTGGTGGCCACCGTGACGCTGTCGAAGTCGCTGGGATCTCAGGGCGGGGCGGTGCTGGGCCCCCGCAGGGTCATCCGGCACCTCACGGAGACGGCCCGCACCTTCATCTTCGACACCGGGCTCGCCCCGGCGAGCGTGGGCGCGGCCCTGGGCGCGCTGCGACTGTTGCGCGAGGAACCGGAGCGCGCCGCACGAGCCCGAGAGGTGGCCCGGCGACTGTCGACGGGCCTGGCGGCCGCCGGACTGGAAGCGAGCGTGCCGGACGCCGCCGTGGTATCCGTCCGAGCGCCCTCCCCGGAAGCCGCCGTGACATGGGCGCGAGCATGCCGGGAGGCAGGCGTGGCGGTGGGCTGCTTCCGCCCGCCGTCCACACCCGACCGCCACTCCCGGCTACGACTCACCGCACGCGGCGACCTCACCCACAACCAGATCGAACAAGCCGTGACGGTGGTCGCCCGCTGGGCCCCGCGCAGCGGCACGGATGCCTGACTCACCAATGCCATCAGCGCCGAGCTTCAGCCGCGAGCACCCGACTTGTATCCAATAGCGGCCCGGATAGATAGACGGCCCGGGTCGCCCGCTACAGCACCCGGATACGAGGGGCGCGGCGCCCTGGGCGCCACCTGAAGGGTGTCAATATTCCATTTACGCTGCTGAGCTGGGCCTTTCCTGTGGGTGGTGAGGCAGCCGGGGTGGCGTGGTGTGGTACTCGTTGAGCAGTCCGCCAAGTACCTGGCGGCGCCTGACCGCGGCAGCGGGCAGGGGGAAGCGTGTGGGCCTGGGAACGAAGGAAGGAGCGCCACGTCTGCTGGGAGGCGCGCTGCGGCGCGGGCGGTAGACCGGAGCGGCGCAGGACGCGCCGGATCGTGGCGGCGGCAACCCGATGGCCAAGCCGTCGCAGCTCACCTTGGATCCTGACGTATCCCCAGGTCGGGTTCTCTCTCGCCAGGCGCTGGATGGACAGCACGATGAATCACAACCTGCCCGTGAAGCTCAGCAACAGCCTTGAGACAGTCTCATCCGCTCGGACAGAGGTGGCCTTCCCTCTGCCTCACATTCCAGAAGGTCTTGCCGCCGTCCGCCGATGCGCCGCCCGCGCCATGCAACAGTGGCGCATCCCCTCGGACCTTGCGGACGATGCGCCTTTGGTCGTCTCCGAACTGATCACCAATGCGGTCGTTCACGCCCTTCCTCCTGCGTCGCTGTGCTTGTCCCGACAGGGTGGCCGGGCTGCGTGCGCTGTCCGCATCGAGGTCACGGACGCGGGCCCGGCGCTGCTGCCCCACCGCGGCCGCTCTCCTCGGCTACCCGAGGAGAGCGGCCGCGGGAGCGCCATCGTCGCCGCACTGTCCGCCCGCTCCGGAACCACGACCTACCAAGGCGGAACCACTCGATGGGCGGAAATCCAATAGCCCACGCCCTGACCATGCCCCGGCGTCCACCCCGCACGGCAGCGTGCGGTCGCGCGGCAGACGTGTCACCTGCATCTGGTGGAGGCGGTCAAGGGGGAG
>NZ_JAHLEM010000985.1 GCF_018883605.1 Streptomyces niphimycinicus
CGCTCCGGAACCACGACCTACCAAGGCGGAACCACTCGATGGGCGGAAATCCAATAGCCCACGCCCTGACCATGCCCCGGCGTCCACCCCGCACGGCAGCGTGCGGTCGCGCGGCAGACGTGTCACCTGCATCTGGTGGAGGCGGTCAAGGGGGAGCTTCGTGAGCTCTGGCGGCACGTATTCGGACGTCACAGATGCCTGACCGGCGACGCGTTGTGGCCCCGCCGGGCGGTCGGCTCATCCTGCCGGAGACAGCGGAAGCACCAGTCGTTCCTGGGGCCTACCTCCGAGTGGAGCCACAGCGATCATTCCTGTCAGTCCTTGATCTCACAGATGACCGCGCCCGAGGTGATGGACGCGCCGACCTCGGCGGCCAGGCCCTTGACGGTGCCCGC
>NZ_JAHLEM010000986.1 GCF_018883605.1 Streptomyces niphimycinicus
GCCCACCGGGAGCCCGGATCCGTCGCCCGTCGCGGACGCGGGGCCGTCGCCCGAACGGCGGAGTGGGATTCCGGCGGCCCGGGCGGGCCCGGCTTGCGGCCCGGAGGCGCCCCGGATCCGCGCCCCCGTCCGTCCCACCATGCCTCGGCACGGCCATTCGCGCAGGTCACGGACGTGGGGCGGGGCGGCAGACATCACCCGAACGGCCCCACCGTGACCACCGTCACACCGTGCCCTCTCGACTCGGAACCCGCGGCGCGGCTGCGTGACCATCCCAGGGGACGGACGACAGGACTCCGCCACCGCACCGGGGCGGAGTCGGCCCACGAAGGGTGGCGTGTGATGTCTGCGCACATACGTATCCCCAGGATGTTCTCGCGAGCGAGCGCCGTCTCAGCCCTCACCGTCGCCGCTGTGGGGGGCACCGTGGCGACCCCGGGGTGTCCACCGGAGGCCGAGGCCGCGACCGCCGCGGCCAAGGCGCTGCGGATCGCGGCGTCGAAGAAGGGCGCACCGTACAAGTACGGGGCCCAGGGTCCGGGGCGCTTCGACTGCTCCGGGCTGACGCTGTACGCCTACAAGCGGGCCGGGAAGCGGCTGCCGCGCACCGCGGCCGCGCAGTACAACCGGACCCGCCACATCAAGGCCGGTTCCCGCAAGGGCGGGGACCTGGTGTTCTTCCACTCCGGGAGCGGGGTCTACCACGTCGGCCTGTACGCGGGCGGCGGCCGGATCTGGCACGCCCCCAAGACCGGCACGGTGGTGCGGCTGGAGCGGATCTGGACCAAGAAGGTCTGGTACGGACATGTGCGCTGAGTCCGCCGTAGGTGTCAGTGACCGTGGGTAGGTTGACGGGGCCGGGCCACACCGCCGTGGACCGGCCCCGTCGACCACCGGAGGCATCGCATGGCGTATCTCAACCCGGTCCGGCACATCACCTTCGACGCCCGTGACCCCCACGCCCTCGCGCGGTTCTGGTCCCGGCTGACCGGCTACCCCCTGGAGGACTCGGAGCCGGACGACGACGAGGTGCTGATCAGCTCGGGGCAACCCGGGGTGCCGGGGCTGCTCTTCATCCGGGTCCCGGACTCCAAGGCCGTCAAGAACCGCGTGCACCTGGACATCCAGCCCCCGTCGGGCACCCGGGACGCCGAGGTGGAGCGGCTGATCGGGCTCGGCGCCTCCGTAGTGGACGACCGGCGCACGGACGACGGCCTGGGGTGGGTGGTGATGGCCGACATCGAGGGCAATGAGTTCTGTGTGGAGCGCAGCGCCGTGGAGCGCGGTCTGGTGCCGGCATGAACGACCCTTCGCACGGCGAGCCGTTCCACGGTGAGCCCTTCCAGGCCGACCGGACCTATGACCAGGTGTATCTCCTCTTCGTCGACACCTCCGGCTATTCGACGATCGTGCGCTCGAACCCCAGGGACCGCGCCGCGCACGCCTTCGATCTGCTGCGCGAGCGGATGCGCGCCCGGATCGGGCAGCTCTCGGCGCAGCGGCGCTGTGCCCGCAGCGACTTATGGAGCTGGCGCGGCGACGGGGGCTTCTTCGCGGTCCATGACGACAGCGAGAGCGTGGCCCGCGATGTCGCGCTGGAGGCGGCCCGCACCTTTCTCACCCTGGATCTGCGCCATCTGCGCGATGAGTTCGCCCAGGCGGGGGTGGCCGGGGAGCTGCATGTGCGGATGGCGTTGCACAAGGGGGCGATACGGCACACCGGCGAGGGCCGGACCGGCACCATCCACTCCCCCGACATCAATCTGGCCGCGCATCTGGAGAAGGCGACTCCGGCGGACTGCCTGGCGGTCTCGGAGGATGTGTACCGCACCGCGGGGCCGTATGCGGAGCTGTTCGCCCATGTGGGAAGCCATGAGGGCAAGGACGTCTATCTGATGGCGGGCGACGGCGGGCCGGGCGGGGCGGCCAAGGCGTGGCTGGCGGGCCGGGGGCTCGCGGAGGGCTCCCCGGTGCACGCGTATCCGGAGCGGCCGAGCCCCCAGGAGAAGGCGCGGCTGCTGGACGCGGCGGGCGAGGAGGTCCTCGACATGGGAACGGCGCTGCGCACCTCCTCCAACCGGCTGGTCACCACCGAGCGTCCGGCCCGCTTTCGCGACGCGATCCTCGGGCTGCTGCGCCGGGGCGGCACCTACCGCTGCTATCTGCTGGACCCGTCCTCGGACGCGGCGGCCACGCTCTCCCGCCAGTACCAGGAGGACATGACGCGGAAGATCAAGGATTCGCTGGAGCGGTTCGGCCGTTTCAAGGAGCGCTATGGGGCGGAGGCGGACGGCCTGCACGTCTATCAGACGGACGAGTTCCCCGGCTTCTCGGCGCTCACCGTCGATATGCACCGGCCGAGCGGGCTGATCCTGTACTCCTCGTATCTGATGGGCACGAGCCGGTACGGGGTGATCGAGCGCGGCGACATGCCGCACTATCTGATCGGCCCGGCGGCCGGGCGGGTCTTCACCCGGATCCGTCAGCTCGCCGAGGCGCGGGCCTCGGAGGGGCAGGCCCAGCGGGTGCTGTGAGCGGGGTCAGCGGACCGGCACGGTCCACGGCAGGGCGATCCAGACGGTCTTGCCGCCGTCCGCGGTCGGGGTGACGAACACCTCGCCGCCCGACTCCGCGGCCAGACAGCGCACGATGACCATGCCGCGTCCGCTGTCCTGCTGGGTGGCCAGCGGCAGCCAGCGGGGCCACGTGGGGTGGCTGTCGGTGACCCCGATCTCCAGCCGCTGCTCGCGGTCGAGCCGCAGGTCCACGGTGAAGGTGGGCGACTGGCCCACGGTGTGCTCCACGGCGTTGGTGGCGAGCTCGGAGACGATCAGCCGCACGGTGTCGGCGGCCTCTTCGCCCTGCCCGAGCCCCCATTCGGCGAGCACGTCCGTGACATAGGCACGTGCCGCGGGAACCGAAGCCGGTGCGCTCAGCAGAGTGACGGATGCTTCCTGATGGTCTGCCATGACGGCCTGTCCCTTTCCCGCCGGGGCGCGGCTGCGGACGCGTTGGAAGGTGGAGCTGCGAAGCCGGTGAGTCGTGGGCTGCCCTGACGGCTCTACGCGTCAGAGTGCCACCGATGGCCGCCGCAACGGGGGCGATCCACCGAGTTATGCATATATCTGTCGCCCAAAGCGGTGAACTCTGCTACGGAAAACCGGATGTGGAAGGCACACTGGGCCACTGGTGCGACACGCGCTGTGGGTGCCGCGCCGGCAAGGGGAAAGGCGGGAGGGAGAACTCATGCGGTACGGCCCGGCGGTGCGCCGTCGCAAGCTCGGCGCGGAACTCCGCCGCCAGCGCGATCTGGCCGGACTCACCAGCGGCGAGGCCGCCCACCGGCTGGGCTGGCATCAGTCGAAGGTGAGCCGGATCGAGACCGGCCGGAGCGGGGCCAAACCCTCGGATGTGGCGCGGCTGCTGGAGCTCTACGAGGTCGCCGACCCGGAGCTGCGCGCCCTGCTGGAGGCGCTGTGCCGCGGGGGCGCCTCGGATCCGGAGGGGTCGCGGCGCGGCTGGTGGTACGCGTACCGCGATCTACTGCCGCCCGCCTACCGGGACTTCATCAGCCTGGAGGCGGAGGCGTCGGACGCGTACACCCTGGAGACCACGGTGGTGCCGGGTCTGCTCCAGACCCCGGACTACGCCCGGGCGGTGACCCTCGCGGCGCTCCCGGATCTGCCGCGGCCCCAGGTGGACTCGCTGGTGGAGGTGCGGATCGCGCGGCAGTCGGTGCTGCACGGCGAGCGGCCGCTGCGGCTGCACGCGGTGCTGGACGAGGCGGCGCTGCGGCGCGAGGTGGGCGGACCGGAGGTGATGGCAGCGCAATTGAGCCATCTGGCCAAACTGTGCGCATTGCCTCAGGTGCGGCTTCAGGTGCTGCCATTCTCTATCGGAATGCCCATTGGTATGACAGGTCCTTTCATTATTTTCTCTTTTCCGCACATTAGTGACCTGGACGTAGTAGTTCTCGACCACCTGACGAGTAGCCTCTATCTGGAGCGGAAAGAAGACCTCCGGGCGTACAGCGCCGCGTTCGAAGTACTGCGGACCCGCGCCCTGACACCTGAGGAATCGTTGTCCTTCATCAACAAAATCGGGGGCGGCGCCTGAGGGGGCACCATGTCCAGTATGTCCGCCAAGTCCGTCCACTGGCTGCGCAGCAGCTACAGCGTCGGAATGAACAACTGCGTCGAGACGGCCCTGCTGGGGTCCGACCAGCTCGGCGTGCGCGATTCGAAGAACACGGCGGGCCCCGTCCTGCTGTTCACCCCGTCGACCTGGGTCTCCTTCCTCGAGGGGCTCAAGGACGACGGCCTCGGCTCCGGCACTTCCCGCTCGGCCGGAACCGGAAGCTGATCCGTCAGTGAGGTATCTGTTCCGCCTGTGAACGGCTGATCCGTTCACCCTCCCGTCAGTGAGCCATCAGGCGGTCGGCGCGGTCTTCACGATCACGTCGACCGCCCTGTCGACCTGCTCCTCCGTCAGATCCCCCCGCGCCGTCAGCCGCAGCCGCGAGATGCCGTCGGGGACGGACGGCGGGCGGAAGCACCCCACCAGCAGCCCGGCCGCGCGGCAGTCCGCGGCCCAGCGCACCGCCTGCTCCGGCGACGGGGCCCGCACCGACACCACCGACGCGTCCGGCCGCACCGCGGTCAGCCCGGCGGCGGTCAGCCGTCCGTACAGCCCCATGGCGACCGTACGGACGCGGGCGACGCGCTCCGGCTCCCGGCGCAGCAGCCGCAGGCTCGCCAGGGCGGCGCCCACGGCCGCCGGGTTGAGCCCGGTGTCGAAGATGAACGTGCGTGCGGTGTTCAGCAGGTGCTCGATCACCCGGGCGGGCCCCAGCACCACCCCGCCCTGGCTGCCCAGCGACTTGGAGAGGGTGGCCGTGACCACCACATCCGGCGCGCCCGCGAGCCCGGCCGCGTGCACCGCGCCACGCCCGCCCTCGCCGAGCACCCCCAGGCCGTGGGCCTCGTCCACCACCAGCGCCGCGCCGTACGCACGGCAGGCCCCGGCGAGGGC
>NZ_JAHLEM010000987.1 GCF_018883605.1 Streptomyces niphimycinicus
CGGCCGCGCACGGCGAGCACGGCCGCGGCCGTGCGCAGGGCGGCCAGATGCGCGGTCGCAAAGCGCTCGTTGGCGGTTTCGAGGGCGGCGGCCTCCTCCAGGCCCTGATGGGCCTGGGTGAGCAGACCGGCCGCGGCGGGCGGGGCGGACGCGCGGCGCAGCACGGGGTGGACATCGGTCGCGGGGCCGGTCAACGAGGGGGCAGGGGCGGCGGCACGGTGCCGGCGCGCTGCGGCGGTACTGGCCATGACGAACCTCCTGTCGTCGCGTGGCGGCCGGTCGTGTGGTAGAGCGACCGCCGTATGGGGCCATCGTGGGGCACACCACTGACAATCGGCTCCGACCAGCGCGAACGACCCCGAGGCCAGGTCTCACCCCGTCATACTCCATACTATTTTTGCACTGACCAGTCAGTTCAAAAATCAAGGAAGTGATCTGTGTGGGGGGCACCCCAGAAGCGGAGACCGGGGCGGCGGTGACGGCCGAGGGGCTCGGCGTCAGGGGGTCGCACGGCTGGGCATTCTGCGGTGCCGATATCGCCGCCGGCTCCGGTGCGTTGATCGCGATCGAGGGCCCGTCCGGCTCGGGCCGCACCTCCCTGCTGCTCACGCTCACCGGCCGGATGCGCCCCACCGAGGGACACGGCGTGGTCGGGGGCCTCCGAGTTCCCCAACAGATGGCGCGCATACGCCGGATCAGCGCGCTCGCGCACGTACCGGGCGTCATCGAGCTCGATCCGGTGCTCACGGTCGCCGAGCATCTGCGGGAGCGGGCCCTGCTGCGGCGGCGCTTCGCCGACTCCCCGCGCGGGCTGCTGCGCCCGCGCCGTGAGCGGACCGCCGCGTCCCGGGCCGGGATCGACGCGGCCCTCACGGCCGCCGGGCTGGGCCTGGACACGCTGCCCAAGGGGCCGCGTACGGCCGTACGGGACCTGGAGCGGATGGAGGCACTGCGGCTGTCGATCGCGCTCGCGCTCATCGCCCGGCCGCGGCTGCTGGCCGTCGACGACGCCGACCTGAAGCTCTCGGACGCCGAACGCGAGCGCGCCTGGGCGCTGTTGCGGGAGATCGCGGAGGGCGGCACCACGGTCCTCGCGGTGTGCAGCCAGGCCCCGGCCGACGCGGTCGTGGTCCGGACCGCGCGGAAGAGCCCCGCCGAAGACAGCCGGCAGGCCGACGCGGACGACTCCGACGCTCCCGCCGCCCACAAGACCGGACACAAGACCGGACACAAGGCCGAACACAAGACCGGACACGACGAGAACGAGAAGGGGGCGGCGGATGCGCTCGCCGAAACTCGCCGCGCTTGAGCTGAAGCGGTTCGGGAGGGGAAAGCTGCCCCGGGCCGCGCTCGCCGCCCTGCTTCTGCTGCCGCTCCTCTACGGCGCGCTGTACCTGTGGTCCTTCTGGGACCCGTACGGCAAGCTGGACAAGATCCCGGTCGCCCTCGTCAACTCGGACAACGGCGCCACCGTGAAGGGCGAGCGCCTCACCGCGGGCGACGACATCAGCGGCAAGCTGCTCGACAGCAAGACCTTCGACTGGCACCGCACGAGCGCCGCCAAGGCCCGTAAGGGCGTCGCGGACGGCACGTACTACCTGTCGCTGACCGTGCCCTCGGACTTCAGCCGGCAGATCGCCACCAGCTCCGGCAAGTCCCCGGAGACCGGCGCCCTCAAGGTGCGCACCAACGACGCCAACAACTACATCGTCGGCCAGATCTCCCGCTCGGTCTTCTCCGAGGTGCGCGCCGCGGCCTCCGCCAAGGCGTCCCGCGGTTTCTACGACAACATCTTCATCTCCTTCGCCGATATCCACGGCGAGACGGAGAAGGCCGCCAAGAGCGCCGACAAGCTCGGTAAGGGCATCGGCAAGGCCAAGAAGGGCGCGGACGACCTCGCCAAGGGCCTGGCCAAAGCCAAGGAGGGCAGCCGCGATCTGAAGTCGGGGCTCGGCACGCTCTACCAGGGCTCGGGAACGCTCAAGACCGGCGCGGGCGGCGTCGCCGACGGCACCCAGTCGCTGTCCGACAAGGTCAACGACGTGGCGGCCAAGGTCCGCCCGTTCCTCAAGGAGCATGGCAAGGAGATCGGGGACGTCTCCCAACTGGTCGCCGACGCCTCCCAGAAGGCGTCCGACAGCCTCGACACCCTGCCCGAGACGACCTCCACGGCGGCCACCAAGGCCCGTAAGGCGTCCGACGAGCTCGCCGCCGACTACCGGACCCGCTGCGAGGGGGCGGTGCCCGCCGACCCGGACTGTCCCGCGCTCAAGAAGTCGGTGGCGGCGGCCGGCACCGCCGCCGATGTGGCCGAGGACGTCAACAAGCTGGTGCGGGACCACACCACCCAACTCGACGCCCTCGGCGGCCATCTGGACGATCTGCACGACCAGGCGCTCTGGCTCGCGCGGAACGCCCCGCACCTGGACACCGACCTCGACACCGCCGTACGGAAGGTCAACGCCCTCAACTCCGGGGCGCAGAAGGTCGCCAAGGGCGCCGGAACCCTGCACACCGGGCTGAGCACCGCCAAGACCGGCGCCTTCGACCTCGACAGCGGCGTCGGTAAGGCGCGCGGCGGCGCGGACACCCTGGGCGGCGGGATGTTCCGGCTCGTCGACGGCACCGGCAAGCTCTCCGGCGGTCTGCACGACGGCGCCGACAAGATCCCCGACTACGGCAAGCAGGACCGGGACGCCCGGACCGAGGTGATGGCGGATCCGGTCCGGCTGGTCAACCAGGCACTGCACAAGGCGCCCAACTACGGCACGGGCTTCGCCCCGTACTTCATCCCGCTCTCGCTATGGGTCGGCGCGATGGTGGCCTACATGCTCATCCAGCCGCTCAACAGGCGCGCGCTCGCGGTGGGTGCCTCCTCCTGGCGGATCGCGTTCGCGGGCTGGCTGCCGGTCGCCGCGATCGGTGTGTGCCAGACGCTGGCCCTGATGGCGGTGTTGCACTGGGCGATCGGCCTCCAGATGGCCCGGGCCGCGGGCACCCTCGGCTTCCTGATGCTGGTCACGGCCTGTTTCGCGGCGATCGTGCAGTGGCTGAACGCCCGCTTCGGACCGGCCGGCCGGATCCTGGTGCTGGCCCTGCTGATGCTCCAGTTGACCTCCGCGGGCGGCACCTATCCGGTGCAGACCAGCCCGCGCTTCTTCAACGCCATCCATCCCTTCCTGCCCATGACCTACGTGGTGGACGGGCTGCGCCGGCTCATCACCGGCGGCGGGCTCGGCCCGGTCTGGCTAGCCTGCGGGGTGCTCCTCGGATTCAGCGTGGCGGCCCTGGCGCTCACCGCGTGGTCGGCGCGGCGAAAGCAGGTGTGGTCGGTGGACCGGCTCCATCCGGAGCTGAGCCTATGAGCGGCATAACATCGACAACGGGCAGAATCGGCGCCATGGACAGCAGCAGCACGCGCCGCCAGGCCACACGCCAGAAACTCTTCGAGGCAGCGGTCACCCTCATCGCGGAACAGGGCTTCTCCTCCACCACCGTGGACGAGATCGCCGAGCGGGCCGGGGTGGCCAAGGGCACGGTCTACTACAACTTCGCCAGTAAGACCGTGCTCTTCGAGGAGCTGCTACAGCACGGCATCGAGCTGCTGACCGCATCGCTCCAGAGCGCCGCCGACGAGAACGCCGAGCGCGGTGGCAGCCATGTGGACGCGCTGGACGCCATGGTCCGGGCCGGGCTGGACTTCATCTCCCGCTATCCGTCGCTGACCCAGCTCTATGTGGCCGAGCTGTGGCGCACCAACCGGGCCTGGCAGTCCACCTTGATGATGGTCCGGCAGCGGGCCATAGCGGTGATCGAGGCCGAGCTGCGGGCCGGGGTTGCCGCGGACGAGTTCAGCGGGGAGATCGACATCCCGCTGACGGCGTCGGCGCTGTTCGGGATGGTGCTGGTGGCCGCGCTGGACTGGCAGTCCTATCAGCCGGAGCGGTCGCTGGAGGATGTGCACGCGGCGCTCTCACGGCTGCTTCAGGGCCGCGTGGGCGGGACCGTGGCCTCCGGATAGCCGGCCGCGGCCTCCGGAGGGCCGACCGTGGCCTCCGGATCACCCGGCATGGCGGGCGGATCGGCTCACCCGGGTACACGTAGAAGGCGCTGTTCCGGTCAGATCGACTTTCATCGTGCTGACCGGAACAGCGCCTCCCCCCGTAGCTCCCCCGTACTTCCCCCGTTGGAGGCTCCTGGTCCGGAGACTCCCGGTGACTCCCACCTTTCGTCCGGGCCGCCGCGCCGTTCCGCCGCCCCGTGCCGGCGGTGCGGCGCGCGGCCCTTCCGTATGCACCACTCTCTCCTCCGAGCAGGTGGCGGCCCATCCGCGCGACTACTCATCTCCCCGGCTGAGTACGCGTACTCAGATCTGCGCACTCGTCCCCAGACGTGGTGCCCCGGCTGTCGGTGGGGGCGGATAAAGTCGCGGTCATGGCACGGATTGTGGTGATCGGCTCCGGGATGGGCGCCATGGCGGCGGCGGCCCGGCTGGCCGTGGCGGGCCACCGGGTGGTGGTGTACGAGCGCGGGCGGGCCCATGGCGGCGGGGTCGGCCGCTTCGCGCGGGACGGATTCCGCTTCGACACCGGCCCGGGGCTGCTGCACCTGCCCGCCGTCTACCGGGATCTGTTCCTGAAGACCGGCAAGCAGACCCTGGAGCAGAGCGTCGAGCTCAGCCAGGTCGACCCGGCGAGCCGGCATCTGTTCGCCGACGGCACGGACGTCCGGCTGCCCAACGCGTCACGGGCCGGGGTGCTCCAGGCGCTGGACGGCGCCTTCGGCGCGGGCGCGGGCGAGCGCTGGAGCGATCTGGTCAACCGGGCGCGCGAGGTGTGGGACGCCACCCGCAGACCGCTTCTGGAGGAGCCGCTGCGCGCCGACTGGCGGGTCCTGGGCCGCGATCCCTATCCGGCCGCCCCCGTGCGGCGCGGGCGGCTCAGCGGCCTGTTCGGCCGGGGCGGTGCCGAC
>NZ_JAHLEM010000988.1 GCF_018883605.1 Streptomyces niphimycinicus
CCGCCGTACGCCGCTTGGCGGCGCAGGGCGACGCGCCGGGGGCGGCGGTGCTCATCCGCGGGGCGGGCGGGGGCACTCGGTTCATCGCGTCGGGGGTCGCGGACGTCCGCACCGGGCGCCGGATCCACCGGAGTGACCACTTCCGGGCGGGCAGCCTCACCAAGACCGTCATCGCGGCGGTGACGCTGCGGCTGGCCGCACAGGGGCGGCTCGGCCTGGACGACCCGGTGGAGAAGCACCTTCCGGGGCTGGTGCGCGGCCATGGCAACGACGGCCGGAACATCACGATTCGTCAGCTTCTGAACCACACCAGCGGGCTGTTCGACTACACCGAGGACCCGGCACTGGCGCGCCAGCTCGCCGCCGCGGCCGACCGCACCCGGGCCCCCGCCGCCCTGGTGCGGACCGCCCTCACCCACCGCCCGTACTTCGCACCCGGGGCCGAATGGCGCTATTCCAACACCAACTACGTCCTGCTGGGCATGGTCGTCCAGCGGGTCACCGGCCGCTCCTACGCGGCCGAGGCCCGGCGCGAGGTGCTCGGCCCCCTGCATCTGCGCGGCACCTCCTTCCCCGGCACCCGCACCGCTCTCCCGGCCCCGCACGGCCGGGCGTACACCCGGGACAGCGGAGCCCGGGACGGCGAGGTCCGGGGCGACGGCGCCCGCCGCGATGTCACCGTCCTCAACCCCTCCTTCGCGGGGGCCGCGGGGGAGCTGGTCTCCACGCTCGACGATCTGAGCCGCCTCGTCTCCGGGCTGCTGCGCGGCACGGTCGTGCCCCGGGCCGAGCTGCGGCAGATGCGGAACACCGTCGCCTCCGACGGCCGGTACGGCATGGGGCTGTTCCCGGTGCGACTGCCGTGCGGGGTGACGCTGTGGGGCCACAACGGCGAGATCAACGGCTCCTACGCACTGGCCGTGGCCACCGCCGACGGCCGCCACACCCTCGCCTACCGGCTGAACAGCACGGCCGGTTCCGGGCTGACCGCCGAAACGTCCCTCCTCGAGACCGAGTTCTGCCCTCGCCGGTAGGACACCGGCCTCCCACGGCGGAATCACGCACAGCGGAATCACACACAGCGGGATCACACACAGCGGGATCACGCACAGCGGGATCACGCACCTCCTACAACGGGATGATGTCCGACTACAGCCGGATGATGTCCGGCTACAGCGGGATGATGTCCGGCGCGCCCAGCCTCGCCGCGTCCGCCGTCAGATCGTCCGGCTGCCGCTGGGACTCGCGCTCGGCCTCCACCCGCTTCTCGTAGTGCCGCACCTCCCGGTCGGTCTGGTCCTCGCCCCAGCCCAGCACGGGCGCCATCAGCTCGGCCGCCTCCCGGGCGCAGCGCGTACCCCGGTCGAAGGTCTCGATCGAGATGCGGGTGCGGCGGGTGAGGACGTCGTCCAGATGGCGGGCCCCCTCGTGCGAGACGCCGTAGACGATCTCGGCGCGCAGATAGTCCTCCGCCCCGGCCAGCGGCTTGCCCAGCGACGGGTCGGCCGCGATCAGGTCCAGCACCTCCTGCGCCGCCGAGCCGTAGCGGTTGAGCAGATGCTCGATCCGCGCCACATGCAGCCCGACCTGCCGGCCGATCCGCTCCCGGGCGTTCCACAGCGCCTGGTAGCCGACCGCGCCGACCAGCGGGATCTCCTCGGTGACACAGGGCCCGACCCGGCGGTCGAGGCCGTGCACCGCCTCGTCCACGGCGTCCTTGGCCATCACCCGGTAGGTGGTGTATTTGCCGCCCGCGACCACCACCAGGCCCGGCACCGGATGGGCCACGGTGTGCTCGCGCGAGAGCTTGCTGGTGGCGTCCGACTCCCCGGCCAGCAGCGGGCGCAGCCCGGCGTAGACGCCCTCCACGTCGTCGCGGGTCAGCGGTACCGCCAGGACCTCGTTGACATGCTCCAGCAGATAGTCGATATCGGCGCTGGAGGCGGCCGGATGGGCCTTGTCCAGGTCCCAGTCGGTGTCCGTGGTGCCGACGATCCAGTGCCTGCCCCAGGGGATCACGAACAGCACGCTCTTCTCGGTGCGCAGGATCAGCCCGGTGGTGGAGTGGATGCGGTCCTTGGGGACGACCAGATGGATGCCCTTGGAGGCCCGGACATGGAACTGGCCGCGCTCCCCGATCAGCGCCTGCGTCTCGTCCGTCCACACCCCGGTGGCGTTGACCACCTGCCGGGCGCGGACCTCGAACTCACCCTCCTGCTCCAGGTCGTGCACCCGGGCGCCGACCACGCGCTCGCCCTCCCGCAGGAAGCCGACCACCCGGGCGCGGTTGGCCACCTGCGCGCCGTATTTCGCCGCGGTGCGCACGAGCGTGGTGACATAGCGCGCGTCGTCCATCTGGGCGTCGTAGTACTGAAGCGCCCCGACCAGCGCGTCCTTCTTGAGGCAGGGTGCGACCTGGAGCGCCCGCCGGCGGGACAGATGGCGGTGGGCGGGCAGTCCGCGGCCGTGCCCGGAGGAGATCGACATGGCGTCGTAGAGCGCGACGCCCGACCCCGCGTAGAGCCGCTCCCAGGCCCGGTGTTGCAGCGGATACAGGAACGGCACCGGTTTGACCAGGTGCGGTGCGATCCGATCCAGCAGCAGCCCGCGCTCCTTGAGCGCCTCGCGCACCAGTGCGAAGTCGAGCATCTCCAGATAGCGCAGTCCGCCGTGGATCAGCTTGCTGGACCGGCTGGAGGTGCCGCAGGCCCAGTCCCGCGACTCGACCAGTGCGGTCTCCAGGCCGCGGGTGGCGGCGTCCAGCGCGGTGCCCGCGCCGACCACTCCACCGCCCACGACCAGCACATCGAGCTCACGGTCCGCCATCCGGGCCAGCGCCTCGCCGCGCTCGGCCGGTCCCAGTGCCGGTGTCTTCACCGCTGCCTCCCGTTGCGATCGACGTCACGCCGCCCTGCCGATTTTCCTGGCTTTCGCTCGTCCGTGCCATGCCGCTACCGCGCCCGGCGCCGCGACACCGCACCAACACCTGCCATCAATACTGAATATGAGTCATATTTCCGCTTAGTCTGTCTGTGGGGGGTTTGCGCCATCCGACATCGTCCCGGGAAGGACGACACGACGTCATGCCCGCAGATCTCGCCGTCATCGGACTCGGTCATCTCGGTATTCCTCTCGCCCAGGCCGCCACCGCCGCCGGCATCCGTACCGTCGGCTACGACCCCGATCCGCGCGCCGCCGCCGACCTCCGGGCCGGACGGCTGCCCTCCGGCTCGGGCGGCGAGGGCCGGCTGTCCGCCGCCGAGCTGCGCCGGATGGCCTCCCAGGGCTTCAGGATCACCGCCGACCCCGCCGAGCTCGGCCGCGTCCGCACCGCCGTGATCTGCGCCCCGACCCCGCTCGGGGACGACCGCAGACTGGATCTGTCGGCGGTCGGCGAGGCGGCCCGTACGCTCGCGGCGCGGCTGCGTCCGCACACCACCGTTCTGCTGGAATCGACCGTGTACCCCGGCACCACCGAGGAATTCCTCCGTCCGCTTCTCGAGGAGGGATCCGGACTGCGGGCCGGGCGCGACTTCCACCTCGCCTACTCCCCCTGCCGCCACGACCCGGGCAACCGCGCCCACGGCCCCGCCAACACCCCCAAGGTCATCGGCGGCCTCACCCCCGCCTGCACCGAGGCGGCCGCCGCCTTCTACGGCCGCTTCACCGAGAAGGTCGTCCGGGCCCGCGGCACGCGCGAGGCCGAGACCGTCAAGGTCCTGGAGACCAATTACCGGCACGTCAACATCGCCCTGGTCAACGAGATGGCGGTGTACTGCCATGACCTCGGCGTCGATGTGTGGGACGTGGTCCGCTGCGCCGAGACCAAGCCGTTCGGCTTCCAGTCCTTCCGCCCGGGCCCCGGCGTCGGCGGCCATGGCGTGCCGGTCGATCACGGCCATATGGCCGACCAGCAGCGCGGCCTCGGCCTCCCGCTGCGCATGGTGGAACTCGCGCAGCAGGTCAACGGGCGGATGCCGGGCTATGTCACCCGCCGCTGCACGGCCCTGCTCAACGAGTACGGGAAGTCGGCGCGCGGCGCGCACGTCCTGCTGCTGGGCGTCGGCTACAAGGCGGATGTCGCCGACGCGGAGGGCTCGCCCGCCCGGGAGATCGCCTCCCGGCTGATCGAGCTGGGCGCCCGGCTCAGCTACCACGACCCGTATGTCGCGCGATGGCGGGTGCTGGGGCGCGAGGTGGCGCGTGCCGACTCGGTGTACGAGGCGGCGGCCGACGCCGACCTGACCGTCCTGCTCCAGCCCCACCGCACGTACGACCTGCAAGGACTCGCGGTGAAGGCTCAGTTGCTGCTGGACACCCGGGGGGCGGGTCCCGCGGGGACGGCGCACCGGCTCTGACCCTCGCCTCGTCAACGCCGCCGGGTACGCCACGGCCGGAACGCGGCGGCCAGCACGATCAGCGCCGTCCCGCCCAGCACGAAGATCACCGCGCCCGACGGCACCGACCGCACATCCGCCGTGAACGTCATCGGCGCACCCCAGGGCAGCCCGTCGGCGGTGGTGTAGAGCTGGGCGGTCAGCCGTACCGGCCCGTTCGCGTACGCCTTCACCCGGATCCGCACCGTACGGCTCACCGCCCGTGACGCCCGGACCGGCATCGCGTGGTCCCGGGCGTTCAGCCGCTCGGGGCGGCTGGAGAGGACCCGCAGCTCCACCCCGGTGAGGTCCTGCTGGAGCCCGTTGTCGACGGTGACCGGGATGGTCGCCGAGCCCCCGGCCACCACCACCATGGACTTCGGCACCAGCCGCACCGAGGCGATCGAGGCGGTCAGATAGCGGGACACCCCCCGCTGGTACGAGGCCGCGCCCGACGGGTCGGCGCGCCAGGCGGTCGCGACGGAGCGGGCCAGCGCGGCCCGGACGGACGCGGCGGTGGCCCGCGCGTCCGACAGCACCTTGGCCAGGGCG
>NZ_JAHLEM010000989.1 GCF_018883605.1 Streptomyces niphimycinicus
CCGGCCGCCGCGCCCCCGCCGTCCCGCCCCACGGTGGCCCCGCTGGTCCTCGGCTCGGCCGACCCGGGCGAGGTGGTCCGGGCGCTGCGCGCCGCGGGGCTGCGGATCGCGGACCTGAGGACCGTGGATCTGAGGACCGTGGACGGGAAGGCGGCGGACGGCGATCCGACGGCTCCCGGGGTCGTTAGCCCCCGGCGAGAGATATGTCAAATCGCCCCCCGTCAACATGACGACGCAGAACTCACCCTTGTGGTATGCGATGACTACCTCGATCCGCGGCTCGCCGCCGTGGACGCCGCCCACCGCGCCGCCGGCCGTCGCTGGCTGCCCGTCAAACCGGTGGGCACCCAGGCGTGGCTGGGCCCGTTCCTCGGCGCTCCCGACGACCCGTGCTGGGTCTGCCTGGCCGACCGGCTGTGGCGCGGACGGCAGGCCGAGGCGTATCTCCAGCACCGGCTCGGCCGCCCAGGACCGGTGCCGCGCCCGCCCGCCTCACTGCCCGCGAGCCGCGCCGCCGCGCTCCAGCTCGCCGCCCTGGAGGCCGCCAAGTGGCTGGCCGGGCACCGGCATCCGGGCCAGCGGGAGCTGCGCACCCTGGACAGCCTCACCGCCACCGTGGACCGCCATCCGCTCTCCCGCCGCCCGCAATGCGCCGGCTGCGGCGATCCGGCGCTGGTCGCGGCCCGGATACGGGCGCCCCTGGCGCTGCCGTCGCCACGGGAGCCGCTGGCCGAAACCGGCACCGACGCCTCCCCGCGCCGGATCATGGAGCGCTACGGACATCTGGTGGACCCGGTCACCGGGCTGGTCACCGAGATCCGGCGCGATCCGCGCGGCCCCGCCGTCCTCAACTGCTTCCACGCCCGCCACCCTTCGTACGCGGGAGCGGTCCCCCAGAGCGGCCTGGACGCCGTAAGGGCCGGGCTGCGGGCCGCCGCCCACGGTAAGGGCCGCACCGCCGAACAGGCGCGGGCGAGCGCGCTGTGCGAGGCCCTGGAGCACTACAGCGGCCATTTCCAGGGGGACGAGCCGCGGCAGCGCGCCCGCTACCGCGATCTGCACCCGGACGACGCGGTGCACCCGGACACCGTCCAGCTCTTCGACCAGCGGCAGTTCCGGGACCCCGCCCTCCCCGCGCGCCACCGGATCCGCGACCCGTTCGACGAGGGCGCGGAGCTGGACTGGACCCCGGTGTGGTCGCTGACCGCCGAACGCCACCGGCTGCTGCCCACCGCGCTGCTGTACTACGGCGCCCCGCAGCCCCCGGGCCGCCGCTGCTGCCGTGCGGACTCCAACGGCGCGGCGGCGGGCGGCACCCTGGCCGACGCCGTCGTACGGGGCTTCCTGGAGCTGGTGGAGCGGGACGCGGTCGCCCTGTGGTGGTACAACCGCACCCGGCAGCCCGCCGTGGCCCTGGACGCCTTCGACGACCCGTGGCTGGCCGAAGTGCGCGCCGCCCACCGGGGATTGGCGCGCGAGGTGTGGGCCCTGGACCTCACCACGGACTTCGGCATCCCGGTGGTCGCCGCGCTCTCCCGGCGCCTCGACAAGCCCGCCGAGGACATCACCCTCGGCTTCGGCGCCCACTTCGACCGGCACACCGCGCTGTGCCACGCGTTCGCCGAGCTGAACCAGATGCTCCCGGCGGTGGTCGAAGCCCGCGCCGACGGCGGGGGCTACGGCGCCGCCGAGCCCGAGGCGCTGCGCTGGTTCCGTACCGCGGCCCTGGCCGACCATCCGTATCTGACGCCCGACCCCGCCGCCGTACCGCTCCCGGGGATATCCGGCCCCCCGGAGGGCGGCGCACTGGCCGCCGTAAGGGAGTTGGCGCGGCAGCGCGGGATGGAGTTGCTGGTGCTGGACCAGACCCGGCCGGATGTGGGGCTGCCGGTGGCCAAGGTGCTGGTGCCCGGAATGCGCCCGCACTGGGCACGGTTCGCGCCCGGCCGGCTCTTCGACGCCCCCGTAGCGCTCGGCCGGTTGCCGGGGCCCACGCCCTACGCGGATCTCAACCCGATTCCGTTTTTCCTGTGATCCCCCGTGATAACCGGTAACTCTGCGTACACCATGAGCCTTCCACGCGGCCTCTCCACCTCCGGCAAAGATCGGATACTCTCGGGCAAGCCGCCCAATCCGGCCCGACCATCCGGAGGACGAGTGCAGGGGAGCCTCTTGCCCGACGATGCCGGAAGCCACCCACCGCGCCAGCACGGCAATCTGGCGCCGCGCCTGGCCGTCGTCATCACGGTCTTGGTGCTGGTGGGTTACTTCGCCGTGGCCGTCACCTATGTGGTCGACGGCAATCGTTCGGGCAGGACGATCGACGCGGCGATGCTCGGGCTGGCGCTGCTGCCGATGACCATGCTGCTCTGCCTCCAGATGCTGCACTCCTTCCCCGGCCTCGCGCCCCGGCTCAGCGGCGCGCGCCGCTGGACGCTGGCCCTCCAGGCGGTGCTGACCTTCGCCCCCTTCGCGGTCTTCAAGCACGCCTGGCTGGGCATGCCGGGCTTTCTGGCCGGTTCCTCGCTGCTGGTGCTGGCACCGGCGCTGGCGTGGCCGGCGTTCGCGGCCATCCTGCTGTGCACGGATGTGCTGCTGTTCCAGGTCGGCTTCGGCTGGGGCCAGGTCGCGTACACCTCGGTCTCCACCGCGCTGACCGGGCTGGTGGTCTTCGGGCTCTCGCGGCTGTCCGGGCTGGTCGCCGAGGTGTCCCGGTCCCGGGCGGAGCTGGCCCGGCTGGCGGTCGCCCAGGAGCGGCTGCGGTTCTCCCGGGATGTGCACGATCTGCTCGGGTACAGCCTGTCCACGATCACCCTCAAATGCGAGCTGGTGCACCGGCTGGTTCCCCGGCAGAACTCCCGTGCCCAGCAGGAGCTTTCGGAGATCCTTCAGACCTCCCGTCAGGCGCTGGCCGATGTACGGGCCGTGGCCAGCGGCTATCGCAAGATGTCGCTGTCGGCGGAGTCGGCGACGGCCCGCTCGATGCTGGCCGCGGCGGGCATCAGCACCACCTCCGCGATCGACTGCGGACCGCTGCCGGAGCTGGTGGACACGGTGCTGGCGAGCGTGTTGCGCGAGGGGCTGACCAATGTGCTGCGCCACAGCAAGGCCGACCACTGCGCGATCGAGGCGCGGCGCAGCGGGCGCCAGGTGTGGCTGACGCTCGTCAACGACGGGGTCGGCCGGCCGTCCACGATCCTGCGCACCGACAGCACGGACGGCGGCAGCGGAATCGGCAATCTCCGGGTCCGGGTGGAGAACCTGGGCGGGCGGCTGTGCGCGGGCGTACGGCCGGACGGCTGCTTCGAGTTACGGGCGGAGCTGGATGTGTCCGTGGACGCGCCACCGCGGAGTGGCCGGGAGCGCGGCGCGAAGGACTCGAGTGATTCCAAGGACTCCAAGGACTCCAAGGACTCGAAGGAGGAGTACGGCCCGGGGCCGACCGTGACGGCGTGACCGGTGTGACCGACGTGCGGGTCTGACGGGCGTCCCGGCCTGACGGTCGTGCGGGCCTGACGCGTCCTACAGCCAGCCCGCCTCGCGGGCGATCCGGATGGCGTCGACCCGGTTGCGAGCGTCCAGCTTGGTCACGGCGGACGTCAGATAGTTGCGCACCGTGCCCACCGACAGAAACAGCTTGGCCGCGATCTGCGCGGACTCCTCCCCCTTCGCGGCGAACCGCAGAACCTCCAGCTCACGCGGGGTCAGCGGCTGCGGACCGTCGTCCAGGGCGGCCAGCGCGAGCTGTGGATCGATCACCCGCTCGCCCCGGGCGACGGCGCGGATGGCGTCGCTCAGCTTCTCGGGGCTGCTGTCCTTCAGCAGAAAGCCGGAGACATGGGCGGCCAGCGCCCGGCGCAGATTTCCGGGGCGGCCGAGGCTGGTGAGCATCATGGTGCGGCATTCGGGAACGGCGGTGCTCAGCTCGGCCGCGGCGGTGAGCCCGTCCATACCCGGCAGATCGATGTCGAGGACCGCGACATCCGGGCGGAGTTCACGGGCGCGCGGCAGGATATCGGCGCCGTTGGAGAAATCGGCCACCACCTCGATGTCCGGTTCGAATTCCAGCAGGGCGACCAATGCCTTGCGCAACATATGCATGTCTTCCGCGATCAGCACTCTGACCATCCCGCCCCCTGCTTTCCCCGCGCCCCGCCGTCATCACCCCGCATACCGATTATTCCCCCGCTCTCCCGGCCCTTCCATAGATTCGTGGGCGAATACGCCCGTCGAACGCATATCTGGTTGCGCGAGCGCGACCGCGCGCTCCCTTGTCATGCCGCACCACCCCGGCAGGGCGCACCGACCTCCGGCCCGAACTCGGCGTGCAGGGCGCGCACTTCACCCCGCAGATAGCGCTCGCGCAGCAGGGCGCGCCGCACCTTGGCGGTTCCCGCCCCGCGCACAGTGCCGGGGCGCACCAGCAGCAGCGCGCCGGTCACGACACCGAACTCCTCCGCGATCAGGGCGCGGATCCGCGCCGCCAGCCGGGGCAGCCCGGTGCGCGCCCCGCCCGCCGTACGGACGACCTCCTGGACGACCACCAGCGCCCCCGCGCCGGGCCCCGCGCAGAACACCCGGGCCGACCCCAGCGCCCGTGCGCAGCACAGCAGTTCGCGCTCCACGTCCTGTGGATGCAGGGTGTGGCCGTCCACCAGGAGGGCGTCCCGGAGCCGGCCGGTCATCCGGAGCCGGCCGTTCACCGTAAGGCCGAGATCGCCGGTGCGCAGAAAGCCGCCCGGGCCCTCGGCGACCCGGGCGGCGAACAGCGGCGCGGTGTCCGGCGGACCGCCCCAGTGGCCGGTGGCGACGGCGGGGCCGCGCACCCAGATCTCCCCGGGGGCCTCGTCCGGCAGCCGGCGCCCGGTCAGCGGGTCCACGACGGCGAAGTCCGCGCCCG
>NZ_JAHLEM010000099.1 GCF_018883605.1 Streptomyces niphimycinicus
CGGGCGCGGACCGCATGCGCAGGGCGCGGCCGGATCGTTCCGCGGCTTCGGCGTGGAGCTGGATGTGCGGCTGGCGGCGCCGGCGGCGGAC
The DNA here is from genome assembly GCF_018883605.1 of Streptomyces niphimycinicus. GTDB lineage: Bacteria > Actinomycetota > Actinomycetes > Streptomycetales > Streptomycetaceae > Streptomyces > Streptomyces niphimycinicus. The sequence goes on from NZ_JAHLEM010000099.1 coordinate 92, forward strand.
GGGGTGTCGGGCGGCGACGATGCCGCGGGGCAGGGCTCCGCGCCCTCGCTGCCGCCGTCACCCTCGCTGCCACTGTCGCTGGCGGTCGCCGCCTGGCTGCTGGAGTACGCGGGGTGGGATCCGGCGGTGCCCGTCGAGGGGCTGGGTGTGGGGGAACCTCTCGCGGCCGAGCGGTGTATTGAAGTTGGAAGGGAGCTCGCCGGGCGGGCGGAGCGGATGGCGTTGCTGGTGATGGGCGACGGCACCGCATGCCGCACGCTGAAGGCGCCGGGCTATCTCGACGAGCGGGCGGCCCCGTTCGACGCCGAGGTGGCACGGGCGCTGGCGGCCGCCGACACCGGGGCGCTGGCCGCGCTCGACGAGGAGTTGGCGTACGAGCTCAAGGCGGCGGGCCGCGCGCCGTTGCAGGTGCTCGCGGGGGCGGCCGAGGGGGCGCCCCTGAAGGGGGAGTTGCGCTATGACGAAGCGCCGTACGGCGTGGGGTATTTCGTGGCGAGCTGGTCTTCATAGACCGCTCGCGGCCGTGGAGCGTCTGCTCCACGGCCGCGTACCGGCGAGGCCGGCCGGTCGGGGCCCGGCGTCGCCCGCCCCCGTCCTGGGCGCCGTCCTGGCCTGGCCGGCGTTATTCGTCGCGCTTGCGCTTGGGCTTGTCCTCGTCCATGTGCGAGAGGCGGTTGAGCGCGCCCTTCGCCTTGCCCCTGCCAGTCTCGATCTTGGCGCTGTACTTGCCCTTGGTCTTGGTGTCGACCGTCTTGGCCGCCTTCTCCAGGCCCCGCTCGATCCTGGCCTCGTGCTGCTGCGCGAGGCTGCCGGCCTTGCCCTTCATCTGACCGGCCTTGGCCTTGAGATTGTCCATCAGGCCCATGTGCCACCTACCCTCGTCGGCTGCCTATGTGCGGGCGCTCTCACCGGTCTCGCTGTCGGCCGCCTCGGCGGCGGACTGCTGCCTGGGGATCCCGGCGCCTTCACCCGCCGGGTTCTCCTTCCCGCTCCGCGCGGTCTCAGCCCCGTCGCCTGTCCCGGACGCGGCCTCCGCCGTGATGGCGTCGGCCGTGACCTGGCCGTCCTGTGCGGACGGTGCCTTCTCGGACGAGCGGCTCGCCTCCTTCGGCACATGACGATCGCGACGAAACCTGGAAAACACGCCCATACCTACTCCATACCTTACTCGTGCGGGCGAAATCCCGTGCTGCTCGGAGCGTTCCCTTGCGCCGTGCGCGGAGGCCGACTCCGTGAACCGGCCCTCGGAACCTCGCAAGCGGGCAACGAACCCGGTGGAGCCCCGTCACGTCGCTCATTCGAGGAGACCCCCGGCGTTTGCGAGACTGGCCCGGTGAATACTGCAGGCCACCCGCCGCGAGTCATCGCCGTCGTCGGCCCCACCGCGGCCGGAAAGTCCGATCTGGGCGTCGCGCTCGCCAGACATCTCGACGGCGAGGTCATCAACGCCGACTCCATGCAGCTCTACCGGGGCATGGACATCGGCACCGCCAAGCTGACGGAGGACGAGCGGCAGGGGGTGCCACATCGGCTGCTGGACATCTGGGACGTCACCCAGACCGCGAGCGTCGCCGAGTACCAGCGGCTGGCCCGCGCCGAGATGGACCGCCTGCTCGACGAGGGCCGTACCCCCGTCCTGGTCGGCGGGTCCGGCCTCTACATCCGCGGGGCCATCGACGCGCTCGAATTCCCGGGCACCGACCCCGCCGTCCGGGCCCGGCTCGAGGCCGAGCTGGAGGAGCGGGGCTCCGGGGCCCTGCACGCCCGGCTCGCCGCCGCCGACCCCGAGGCGGCCCGCGCGATCCTGCCCAGTAACGGCCGCAGGGTGGTCCGGGCGCTGGAGGTCATCGAGATCACGGGCCGCCCCTTCACCGCCAATCTGCCCGGGCACGAGGCGGTCTACGACACCCTCCAGATCGGCGTCGACGTCGAGCGGCCCGAGCTGGACGAGCGGATCGCCCTGCGGGTGGACCGGATGTGGGACGCGGGGCTGGTCGAGGAGGTCCGCCTGCTGGAGGCCGCCGGGCTGCGCGCCGGCCGTACCGCCTCCCGCGCCCTCGGCTATCAGCAAGTGCTCGCCGCGCTCGCGCAGGAGTGCACCGAGGAGGAGGCCAGGGCCGAAACCGTGCGCGCCACCAAGCGGTTCGCGCGCCGCCAGGATTCCTGGTTCCGCCGCGACCCCCGGGTCCACTGGCTCAGCGGAGCCGCCGACCGCAGAGGGGAACTCCTGGCGAGCGCGCTCGCGTTGGTTGAACGGGCGGTCACAGCCTGATCACGTCATGGCATCGGGACGCTCAGCTCGTCATTCGGGCCCCGGCGGGCATGCCATCATCAAGCTCCGATCGTGCCGTGGTGTCTGGAGTGGGGAGGGCGTGTGGCGATGGAGGCCGGCCCTCGCGACGCATCGCATCAATCGCCGCACGGAGACGCGGGGCCGCTGACCCCCGACGGCCCCGATGAGGCCGGAGCGCTCCACGAGACCGGCGCACCGGTCCTCGATGACGGCTCCGAGGACCCGGACGGCGCGGGATCCGTCCCCGGGGAGTCCTTCCGGGAGCTGCGCCCGCCGCGCCGGCTGCGGATCTGGCAGATCGCGCCGATCGTCGGCCTCGCCATCCTCGGCTCGCTGATGTTCGCCTTCCCCCTCGCCTTCGAGTTCGGCGACGGAGGGGCGGTCGTGGCCATGCTCGGCCTGCTGCTGAGCTGCTGCGCGGCGGGCTGGGGCCTGATGGCCGCCCGCCGGGTGGGCTACACCTGGCCGGGCCTTCCCCCCAGAGGCTCCGGACGCCGCCCGGACTGGCGCTTCGTCGTCCTCTACGTGGTCATCGTGGCCCTGCTGGCCGCCCTCACCTTCTGGCGGGTGGCCCGCCTCCGCTAGGGCCTGTCGTTTGGATCCCCCTTACGGCGCCCGGCACGCGCCCGCATGGCGCCTCGCGGCGGTGCGCTCGTGGCGGCCCTGCGGCCCGCCCGGCGCCGACGGCCCGGGCACGGAGGGACGGCGCACGCGGTGCCCCGTAGGATCGAGGGATGAGCACCGCACCACGGCTGTCCTTCCTCAAGGGTCACGGCACCGAGAACGACTTCGTCATCGTCCCCGACCTGGACGGCGGCCTGGAGCTGTCCGCGGCCGCCGTCGCCCGGATCTGCGACCGCCGTGCCGGTATCGGCGGTGACGGGCTGATCCGCGTCGTGCGGTCCTCGGCGCACCCCGAGGCGCGGGCCATGGCCGACCGGGCCGAATGGTTCATGGACTACCGCAACAGCGACGGCAGCATCGCCGAGATGTGCGGCAACGGCGTCCGCGTCTTCGCCCGGTATCTCCAGCGGGCCGGGCTCGCCGAGGCGGGCGATCTCGCGGTCGCCACCCGGGCCGGGGTGCGCCGGATCCACATCGCCAAGGACGCCGGTGACGCCGCACGGCCGGGCGAGGCCATGGCGGGGCCCGACGGCCCGGTCACCGTGGTGATGGGCGAGGCCACGCTGCCCGGGCCCGGCCCCGAGGCGGAGATCACGGTCACGGTCGGTGAGCGGAGCTGGCCCGCGCGCAACGTGAACATGGGCAACCCGCACGCGGTCGCCTTCGTCGACGACCTCGCCCAGGCCGGTGATCTGCTCGCGGCCCCCGCCGTGCGCCCCGCCTCCGCGTACCCCCACGGCACCAATGTCGAGTTCGTCGTCGACCGCGGCCCGCGCCATGTCGCGATGCGCGTGCATGAGCGCGGCTCCGGTGAGACCCGCTCCTGCGGCACCGGCGCCTGCGCCGTGATGGTGGCCGCCGCGCGCCGTGACGGGGCCGACCCGGCGGTCACCGGCCACCCCGTCACGTACACGGTGGACGTCCCCGGAGGGCGCCTTGTGATCAGTGAACGGCCTGACGGTACGGTGGAGATGACCGGCCCTGCCGTGATCGTGGCCGAGGGGGAACTGGATCCCGCTTGGCTGGGCACGGACCTCGGCTGACTCTTCCCTCGAATGGGTGATCCGTTTCACTCTGGGCGAGAGCCGGTCGGCCGTGCGTGATGGGCTCGATAGCATCAAGCACCGGCCCCGGGGGAGTACCCACGCCGGTTGACGCTCGACGCCGCCGGAGGTTGCCCATGAGCGCAGAGGCCACCGACCAGGCCCCGTTCGGCCGCAGGCGCGGCCTCCCCCGCATCGACCTGCGCAATCTCCGCAGATTCAGCCGGGCGGCCCTGCTCGGGCCGGCCTCCCGCGGCCGGCTGCCGGACGCGATCGAGCATGTGGCCAAGGTCCACCGCGCACATCATCCCGGAGCCGATCTGGATGTGCTCCGCAAGGCGTATGTCCTGGCCGAGTCCTCCCACCGCGGCCAGATGCGCAAGAGCGGTGAGCCGTACATCACCCATCCGCTGGCCGTCACCCTGATCCTCGCCGAACTGGGCGCCGAGACCACCACGTTGACGGCCTCGCTGCTCCACGACACCGTCGAGGACACCGAGGTGACCCTCGATCAGGTGGGGGAGGAGTTCGGCGAGGAGGTCCGCTATCTCGTCGACGGCGTCACCAAGTTGGAGAAGGTCGACTACGGAGCGGCGGCCGAGCCCGAGACCTTCCGCAAGATGCTCGTCGCCACGGGCAACGACGTCCGCGTGATGTCGATCAAACTCGCCGACCGGCTGCACAACATGCGCACCCTCGGCGTGATGCGCCCCGAGAAACAGGTGCGCATCGCCAAGGTCACCCGCGATGTGCTGATCCCGCTCGCCGAGCGGCTCGGGGTCCAGGCGCTCAAGACCGAGCTGGAGGACCTGGTCTTCGCCATCCTCCACCCCGAGGAGTACGCGCGGACCCGAGAGCTCCTCCAGGCCCACGCCGGGCGCCCCGACCCGCTGGCCCGCGCCGCCGAGGACGTACGGGGGGTGCTCCAGGAGGCGGGCATCACCACCGAAGTCCTGGTCCGACCGCGGCACTTCGTCTCCGTCCACCGGGTCGGGCTCAAGCGCGGCGAGCTGACCGGCACCGATCTCGGCCGCCTCCTCGTCCTGGTCTCCGACGACGCGGACTGCTACGCGGTCCTGGGCGAGCTGCACACCTGCTTCACCCCGGTGATCTCGGAGTTCAAGGACTTCATCGCGGTTCCCAAGTTCAACCTCTACCAGTCGCTGCACACGGCCGTGGCCGGGCGCGACGGCGAGGTCACCGAGGTCCTCATCCGCACTCATCAGATGCACCGGGTCGCGGAGGCCGGAGTGATCGCCCTCGGCAATCCGTACACCCCGACGGAGGGCGCCGACGCCCCCGAGGGTGAGCGGGCCGACCCGACCCGCCCCGGCTGGCTGTCCCGGCTGCTCGACTGGCAGAGCGCCACCCCCGACCCCGACCTCTTCTGGACCTCGCTCCGCGACGACCTCGCCCAGGACCGGGAGATCACCGTCTTCCGCTCCGACGGCGGGACGCTCGGCCTGCCCGCGGGCGCGAGCTGTGTGGACGCCGCGTACGCCCTGTACGGCGAGGACGCCCACTCCTGTATCGGCGCCCGGGTGAACGGCCGGATCGCGACCCTGAGCACGGTGCTGCGCGACGGCGACACCTTGCAGTTGCTGATGGCCGGCGACACCCGGGACGCCGCCTCGCACGGCCCCTCGCCGGAGTGGCTCGACCACGCCCGCACCCCGGCCGCCCGCATCGCCATCAACCGTTGGCTGGCCGCCCACCCGGCGCCGCAGCCCGCGCAGCACGAGTCCCGGGACGCGGCCCAGAAGGCGGATTCCGCCTCCACGCTCTCCGGCGAGGACGGGCAGGACGGCCAGGACGGGCAGAACGCGCAGGGCTCGCAGGCTTCGCAGGGCGGCGAGACCGCCGTCCCCGCGCCCGGGGCGGTCCGCCCCGAGGCCGGCATCGTCGTCGACCGGCCCGGCGCGACCGTACGGCTCGCCCGCTGCTGCACCCCCGTGCCGCCCGACGCGGTCACCGGCTTCGCGGTGCGCGGCGGTGCCGTCACCGTGCACCGCGAGCGCTGCCCAGGGGTGGCGCGGATGACCGCGGCCGGGCGTACGGCCGTCGCGGTGCGCTGGGCGGACGAGGACGACGGAGACGGGGGCGGCGATTATCGCGTGACCCTCTTCGCGGAGGCGTTCAGCAGACCGCATCTGCTCGCGGACCTCACCGAGGCCATCGCCGCCGAGGGCGCGGAGGTCGTCGCGGCCGCCGTCGAACCGCCCCGTGAGCAGCGGGTCCGGCACACCTACACGCTCCAGTTGCCCGACGCGGGCAGGCTGCCGACGCTGATGCGGGCCATGCGCAACGTCCCCGGGGTCTACGACGTGACACGCGAGGGCCGCAGCATGGCCGCGGCGCGCTCCTGAACGCGGCCGGGCCGCCTGAACTCCTTCGGGTGGATCAAGGCCGGGAGCGACTGCGCCGGCGCCGGGGCGCTGGTAGCCGTAGGGCATGACGTTTTCTTCGGGGCGCCGCCCCTGGCCGCCGCGCACCGGGCGCCGCAGGACCGCGCTGGTGGCCGCGGCCATGGCCGCCGTCTTCCTCGCGGTCGGCCCCTCCTCCGCCGCGGGGCCGGTATCGTCCACCCACCCCAGGCCCCTGGGCATCGGCGACCCGCTCTTCCCGGAGCTGGGCAACCCCGGGTACGACGTCACTGCGTACGACATCGCCTTCGACTACCGCCGTCAGGACCGGCCGCTCGACGCCGTCACCACCATCGACGCCCGCGCCACCGCGCCCCTGCGCACCCTCAACCTCGACTTCGCCCAGGGCGTCGTGGCCTCGGTGCGGGTCGACGGCGCGCGGGCCCGGTTCGTGACGGCCGGTGAGGACCTGGTGGTCACGCCGTCCACCCCGCTCCGTAAGGGCGCCGCCTTCCGGGTCACCGTCCACCACACGAGCGATCCGCGGGGCGGCGCCAACGGCGGCTGGGTCCGCACCAGCGACGGGCTGGTCATGGCCAACCAGGCCAACGCCGCCCACCGGGTCTTCCCCTGCAACGACCACCCCGCCGACAAGGCCCGCTTCACCTTCCGGATCACCGCACCGAAGAACCTTACGGTCGTCGCGGGCGGTCTTCCCGGACCGCGCGTCCGCAAGGGATCGCGGACCACCTGGACGTACCGCCTCGCCCATCCCATGGCCACCGAACTGGCGCAGATCTCCATCGGCCGCTCCGCCGTGCCCCGCCGCACCGGGCCCCATGGGCTGCCGGTGCGCGACGTCGTACCCGCGGCGGACCGCGCGCGCCTGGAGAAGTGGCTCGCGCGCACTCCCGGCCAGTTGGCCTGGATGGAGAAGAAGGCCGGGCGCTACCCCTTCGAGAACTACGGCGTCCTGATCGCCCACGCCACCACCGGCTTCGAGCTGGAGACACAGACGCTCACCCTCTTCGAGCGCGATCTGTTCACCAGCGAGCAACTGCCCCGGTGGTACATCGAATCGATCATGGTGCACGAGCTGGCGCACCAGTGGTTCGGCGACAGCGTCAGCCCGCGCCGCTGGTCCGATCTATGGCTCAACGAGGGCCACGCCACCTGGTACGAGGCGCTGTACGCCGATGAGCACGGTAAGGCGAGCATGAAGCGGCGGATGCGCAAGGCGTACGAGCAGTCGGACGCCTGGCGGGCCGAGGACGGGCCGCCCGCCGCCCCCAAGCCGGCCGACTCCGGCCAGCAGATCGGCATCTTCCGCCCGGTCGTCTACGACGGCAGCGCGCTGGTGCTGTACGCGCTGCGGCAGCGGATCGGCCGGGCCGCCTTCGACCGGCTGGAGCGGCAATGGGTGCTCCGCCATCGCGACGGTGTGGCCTCGACCGCCGACTTCATCCGGCTGGCCTCCCAGGTGGCGGGGCGCGATCTGAGCGGATTCCTCCGCCCCTGGCTGTACGGCGAGAAGACGCCGCCGATGCCGGGACACCCCGACTGGCGGCCGACGGCCAAGGAGAGCACGAAGGGCGCCGCGCTGCCGGGCGCCCGGGCGGGGCGGCATGCGGTGCGTCACGCCGTGCCATGGGCCGTGAAACCAGGGTGACGGCCCGGCCGCCGCGTGCGACCATCAAGGAGTCGGCGTCGCGGCCGGTCCCGGCGGGGAATCCCGCGGGCCCGCCACGCGTTGTCGACAGTGACGGTATTCCACGACGTAAGGATTCCTTTGACCCACTCCTCTTCCCTTCCGCAGGACCGGCAGCGACCCGCCGAGAGCCTTCGGGCCGACGCCCTGATGGAAGAGGACGTCGCCTGGAGTCACGAGATCGACGAGGAGCGTGACGGCGACCAGTACGACCGCTCCGACCGTGCCGCGCTGCGGCGAGTGGTGGGGCTGTCCACCGAGCTCGAGGACATCACCGAGGTCGAGTACCGGCAGCTCCGCCTGGAGCGCGTGGTGCTGGTCGGCGTATGGACCGCCGGCACCGCGCAGGACGCGGAGAACTCCCTGGCGGAGCTGGCCGCCCTCGCCGAGACCGCGGGCGCCCTGGTGCTGGACGGCGTGATCCAGCGGCGCAGCAAGCCGGATCCCGCCACCTACATCGGCTCCGGCAAGGCCGAGGAACTGCGCGACATCGTGGTCGAGTCCGGTGCCGACACCGTGGTCTGCGACGGTGAGCTGAGCCCCGGCCAGCTCATCCACCTGGAGGACGTCGTCAAGGTCAAGGTGGTCGACCGGACCGCCCTGATCCTCGACATCTTCGCCCAGCACGCCAAGTCCCGCGAGGGCAAGGCGCAGGTCTCGCTCGCCCAGATGCAGTACATGCTGCCGCGGCTGCGAGGCTGGGGTCAGTCGCTGTCCCGGCAGATGGGTGGCGGTGGCTCCGGATCCTCGGGCGGCGGTATGGCCACCCGTGGTCCCGGTGAGACCAAGATCGAGACGGACCGGCGCCGCATCCGCGAGAAGATGGCGAAGATGCGCCGCGAGATCGCCGAGATGAAGACCGGCCGCGACATCAAGCGGCAGGAGCGCCGGCGTCACAAGGTCCCCTCCGTCGCCATCGCCGGATACACCAACGCGGGCAAGTCCTCGCTGCTCAACCGGCTCACCGGTGCGGGCGTCCTGGTGGAGAACGCACTGTTCGCCACCCTCGACCCGACCGTGCGCCGGGCCGAGACCCCCAGCGGGCGGCTCTACACACTGGCGGACACCGTCGGATTCGTCCGGCACCTGCCGCACCACCTGGTGGAGGCGTTCCGCTCCACGATGGAGGAGGTCGGCGACGCCGATCTGATCGTCCATGTGGTGGACGGCTCGCATCCGGCGCCGGAGGAGCAGTTGGCCGCCGTGCGCGAGGTGATCCGCGATGTGGGCGCGGTCGATGTGCCCGAGATCGTCGTGATCAACAAGGCGGATCTGGCCGATCCGCTGGTCGTGCAGCGGCTGCTGCGCATGGAGCGGCGCGCCATGGCGGTGTCGGCCCGCAGCGGACTGGGCATCGACGAGCTGCTCGCAGTGATCGACGAGGAGCTGCCCCGGCCCCAGGTCGAGATCGAGGTCCTGCTGCCGTACACCCACGGCAAGCTGGTCGCGCGCACCCACGCCGAGGGTGAGGTGCTCTCCGAGGAGCACACCCCCGAGGGCACGCTGCTCAAGGCGCGGGTGCACGAGGAGCTCGCGGCGGAGCTGCGGCGTTTCGTCCCGGCCGCGGCCGCCGGACAGCACTAGCCACGTCAGGCACCACAACGGCACAACGGCGAGGGCCCGCCCCCGGAACTCCGGGGGCGGGCCCTCGCCGTCGTGGTGCCTGACGGCTACCGGCTCAGCCTGTCACTGGCTCGCGAACTTCTTGCTGACGGCGTTGTAGACGCCCTTCGCCTCGGGGCCCAGGTGCGGGCCCGCCAGCCAGGTCGCGTTGGACGGGCCGATCGAGGTGTTGGACACCAGCGCGGGCTTGCCGTCCGCGCCCTCGGCGACCCAGCCACCGCCGGAGGAACCCGCGGTCATGGTGCAGCCGATGCGGTACATCGTGGGCTGCTTGGCGTCCAGGGAGAGCCGGCCCGGCTTGTCCGCGCACTGGTTCATCTTCTGGCCGTCGAACGGCGGGGCGGCCGGGTAGCCGGTGGCCGTGATCTCGTCGATGGACTTCACCGCCGGGGCGTTGAAGTCGACCGGCAGCGCGCCGCCCACCATCTCCTCGAGCGACTTGCCGCCGCTGACCTCCGGCTTCACATGCATCACCGCGAAGTCGTACGGCGCGCCCTTGCCGCCCACGGCAGCGCCCCTGTCGATCCACTGCGAGGAGGTCTGCGCCCAGTCGGCCCACCAGACGCCCTTGGGAGCCAGCTCCTCCTTGGTGGCGTTCTCCAACTCCGCCTGCGACTTGCCCGCGTCGTTGTAGGAGGGGACGAACATCAGGTTCTTGTACCAGCCGCCGCCCTTGCCCGCGTGGACGCAGTGGCCCGCCGTCCACACCAGGTTGGACTTGCCGGGGTGCGCCGGGTCCTGGACCACCGTCGCCGAGCAGACCATCGAACCCTCGGGGCCGTCGAAGAAGACCTTGCCCGCGTAGGGGACCTTGGAGCTGTACGGGCTGGTGACCTCCTTGGCCTGGACAGGCTGCGGATCGGGGTCGGTCACACCCTGGTCGTCCGCGATGTCGCTGTCGTCGACCGGCTTGTCGGGCTCCTGCGCGTCGCGCATCCGGTCCGGCTTCCACAGACCCTTGATGATCGGGTTGATGAAGTCACCGGCCTCGCGCAGCCAGTCGTCCCGGTCCCACTTGTTCCAGGCGCCGTTCTTCCACTGGTCCAGATCGATGCCGAGGTTCTTCAACTTGTCGTTGAGGTTGTCGGGCAGCTTGATGTCGTCCACGCCCTGCTCCGACGACGCGGTCGGCCTGGCGTCGGTGTTGTCGTCCGAGGAATCGCACGCGGTGGCGGTGAGCGCCAGAACCGAGGCTATGGCGGCCACGGCGAGTGCGGGTCGGCGTGAGGATGGCATGGGCGGAACTCCCCCTGAGGTACTGATCTGCTCTACGGCCTATGTGGAATTGTCATGCACCGCCCCGGCAATGGGGTGGTATCCCACTATGCCGGTGCCGCCTACGACGGCTGCGAGCGGGTCCTTGGTTCCCGGCCGCAAGGATCTTCGCTCAGCCCGTGATCCAGAGCCTTACGCGTCGTTGGTACGTACGGGGGACAGCCGGAGGGTGTTCAGCAGCAGGAGGACCGAGACTCGTGGCCGTGACCCAGCTCCCGCCGATGGCCCTGTCCGCCGTCTCCGACGACGGTGGCGTCGCCCAGGGAATTCTGCGGCGCCAGGCGCTGCGTGAGTCGGCTGCCCGCACCTATGCCCGGGCGCTGCCCATCGTTCCGGTGCGCGCCCGGGGGATGACGGTCGAGGGGGCCGACGGGCGCCGCTATCTCGACTGTCTCTCCGGTGCCGGGGCGCTGGCACTGGGGCACAACCACCCGGTGGTGCTGGAGGCGATCCGGGCCGTCCTGGACTCGGAAGCGCCGCTCCAGGTCCTGGATTTGGCCACACCGGTCAAGGACGCCTTCACGGACGAGCTGTTCGCGACTCTTCCGCCCGGACTCGCCGCCCGCGCGCGGGTGCAGTTCTGCGGACCGGCGGGCACGGACGCGGTCGAGGCCGCGCTCAAGCTGGTGCGGACCGCCACGGGACGCGATGGCCTGCTCGCCTTCTCCGGGGCCTACCACGGGATGACGGCCGGTGCGTTGGCCGCCTCGGGTGGGGCCGCTGCGGTCGGGGCCTCTGCGGCCGGGGTGACCCGGCTGCCCTTTCCGTATGACTACCGCTGCCCGTTCGGGGTCGGCGGGGAGCGCGGTGCCGAACTCTCCGCGCGCTGGGCCGAGAGGCTGCTGGACGACCCGAAGGGCGGGGCGCCCGACCCGGCCGGGATGATCCTCGAACCCGTACAGGGCGAGGGCGGGGTGATCCCGGCACCGGACGGCTGGCTGCGCCGGATGCGCGAGATCACCACGGCCCGCTCCATCCCGCTCATCGCGGACGAGGTGCAGACCGGCGTCGGGCGCACCGGGGCCTTCTGGGCGGTCGGCCACAGCGGGGTGGTGCCCGATGTGATGGTGCTGTCGAAGGCCATCGGCGGGGGCCTGCCGCTGGCCGTCGTGGTCTACCGGGAGGAGCTTGACATCTGGCCCCCCGGAGCCCACGCGGGCACCTTCCGCGGCAACCAACTGGCGATGGCCGCGGGCACGGCCACCCTCGCGTACGTCCGGGAGAACCACCTCGCCCAACGGGCGGCGGTCGTCGGCCGACGGATGCTGGAGCGGCTGCGCCGATTCGCCGCCGGACGCCCGCAGATCGGGGAGGTACGCGGCCGCGGCCTCATGATCGGCCTGGAACTGGTCACCCCGGAGGCGGGGCCCGCTCCGGAGGCGGGGCCCATCACGGAGACGGGGGCCATCGCGGAAGCGGAGCCCACCGCGGAAGCGGAGCTCAACGAGGAGGCCGGGCAGGCCGGGTGCGCAGCGCGGGTCGGGCCCGCGGCACAGGCCGGGCCCGTCGTGGACGCCGACTGGGAGCGGACTCAGGGCGGCGCAACCCCGTACGGAACATCCCCGAGCGAAGCGGCCCTGGGCGCAGTGACCCCGTGCGAAGGAGCCTGGCTGACAGGCGCCGAGGGCGGGGGTGCACGCGGAGTCCCGGGTGGGGATGCGCGCGGAGCCCTGGGCGGGGGTGCGCACCAAGCCCTGGGCAGGAGGGCGCCGTACGACGGTGTCGCACGTACGACGGCTCCGCCCGCCGACCCCGCGCTCGCGGCGGCGGTCCAGCAGGAGTGCCTGCGGCGCGGGCTCATCGTCGAACTCGGCGGACGCCACGGCGCGGTGATCCGCCTCCTCCCTCCACTCACCATCACCGACGAGCAGACAGAGGCCGTTCTGGACCGGCTCGCCGACGCCCTGGACGCGGCGATCCGCACCCCCGGAGCCCGCTCCGGTGAACTCCCGCCCGCCGCTGCCCCATTCGCCCCGCCGTTCGCCGGAAGCCACCGCTGACGTGCCCCGCACCGTACGACCGCACCGCCATCGCACCACCGAAGGAGGCAGGCGCCGGGCCCAGGACGTGAACGCCATGATGCCCGCGCCACACCCACCATGCCGCACACCCCCGGGGGAGCCCCCTTGTCTCCCCGACCGCAGCCCGTGCCCGGCGCCCTGACGGACTCCGGCGACTCCGCCCACCCCGGCCCCCCGCCGCCACCCCTCCCGCACCCTTCCCACACAGCGCCTCCCCCGGCCGGGACGAGACCGCCCGCCCCTTCCGCCCCACCCGCGGCGGTCCCGACGGCCGGCGCACCGTCCACCGCCATGACGGCCGCCGGAGACCAGGCGGAGCGCCCAGCACAGCCACCAACCCCCGCTGCGGTGCCACCACCCCTGGCAGCAGTGCCAGCATCCGCGGCAGCAGGGCCACTTCTCCCGGCGACGCCACCCCCGGCGGCAGTGCCACCCTCGGCGGCGGCATCACCTCAGTCAGCAGGCCCACTTCCCCCGGCGGCACCGCCACCGTCCCCGGCGGCGGTGCCGCCACACCCCGCGCAGGAGCCACTACCCCTTGCGGCGTCGCCCGCCGCGGCGCCCCTCGTCAGCGCGGCGGAAACGAGTGGGGGAGCGAGTGCGGAAGCGGGAGCGGGAGCGGGAGCGGGAGCGCCCCAGCCTTCCGTCCCAGGGCCCTCGGTGGAGGAGCCGCCCGTGCCGCAACTGCCCGCCCAGGGGCCGCCCCTCCCTGCGATGGCGGTTCCCCGGCAGGACCGCGACAGCCATGGAGCGCCCGCCGACCGTGCCCGTGTGGTCGGCGTGGATCCGCTCGACGACCCCGATCCGCAGATCGCGGCCGACGGTGCGGCCGTCGAGAACCTGCTGCGCTGCTGGGTACGCGAGAGCGGCCTCGCGCACCCCGACGGGGACACCCTGCGCATCCCCCTCGCCGCCAGCGGAACCGTCCTCCTCGTCCCCGTGCGCTATTGGTCGCCCACCGGCTGGCACCGCTTCGGCCCGCCGCTGCTGGAGCACGGCCCCCACGACGCGCCCGCCGTAGGGGCGGTCACCCTCGCGGCCCTGCTCACCCGCGAGGCGGCGTACAGCGCACGGCGGGACGACCCCGACGCGGACGCCACCGAACTCGTCAGCCGTGTCGCGGACTCCGTACGACGCACCGCCGTCTTCCTCGCGCAGCGCCGTGCGGCGCCCGCCGATCCCGACACCAGCACCCCGTTTCTCAACGCGGAACAGTCCCTCCTCTTCGGTCACCCCCTGCATCCCACGCCGAAGAGCCGCGAGGGCCTCTCCGACAGCGAATCCACCGTCTGCTCACCGGAATCGCGTGGCTCCTTCCCTCTCCACTGGATCGCGGTCGCCCGGTCCGTACTGGCCTGCGAGTCGGCCTGGACGGAGCGCGGCCGGACCGTGCCCGCCGAGCGGCTCGCCTTCTCCCTGGCGGGCAGCGGCCTCCAACTGCCCGACGGGACCGTCCCCTTGCCGCTGCATCCCTGGCAGGCTCGCGAGATCCGGCACCGTCCGGACGCCGCCGCGCTCTTCGACTCCGGCCTGTTGCACGACCTCGGGCCGTCCGGCGGACACTGGCACCCCACCTCCTCGGTCCGCACCGTCTACCGGCCCGGCGCTCCCGCCATGCTGAAACTCTCCCTCGCTCTGCGGATCACCAACTCCCGTCGTGAAAACCTCCGTAAGGAACTCCGCCGCGGTGTCGAGGTGCACCGGCTGCTCCGCAGCGGACTGGCCGAGCAGTGGCGGGCGGCCTTCCCCGGCTTTCCGGGCTTCGACATCGTCCGGGACCCGGCCTGGCTCGCCGTCGACGGACCGGATGGCGAACCCGTTTCCGGCCTCGACGTCGTCATCCGGCACAACCCGTTCGGCCCCGGCGACGACGCCGTCTGCGTCGCCGGACTCCTCGCGCTGCGCCCCTGGCGCGGACAGCCGGTGATGCGCTCCCGGCTCGCCCACCTCGTCGCCCGGCTCGCCGCTCGCACCGGCCGTTCCACCGCGGCCGTCGGCGCGGAGTGGTTCCTGCGCTATCTGCACACGGTCGTACGTCCCATGCTCTGGCTGGACGGAGAAGCCGGTATCGCGCTCGAGGCGCACCAGCAGAACACCCTGGTGCTGCTGGACCCCGACGGCTGGCCGGTCGGCGGCCGCTACCGGGACAACCAGGGCTACTACTTCCGTGCGTCCCGGCGCGCCGAACTCCAGCGCCGGCTGCCCGGTATCGGCGGCCGCAGCGACACCTTCGTCCCCGACGAGGTCACCGACGAGCGGTTCGCCTACTACCTGGGTGTCAACAACGTCCTCGGAATGATCGGCGCCTTCGGGTCCCAGCGACTCGTCGACGAGCGCGTTCTGCTGGCAGCGTTCCGCCGCTTCCTCACCGAGGCCGCGTCCGGCCCCGGCAGAACCCGCTCACCGCTTCCCGCCCGGCTCCTGGAGGCGCCCACCCTGCGCTGCAAGGCCAATCTGCTCACCCGGCTGCGCGGCCTGGACGAACTCGTGGGACCGGTGGACACCCAGTCGGTCTATGTGACCATCGCCAACCCCCTCGTCACGTCTGTCTCTCCTTTCGGCATCCCCGCTGTCACCCCCATGGCTTGACTCCGCGACCCGCGATCACGCCCCTCACCCTCACGCCCCTCACCCTCACGTCCCTCACGACGTGCCGAGCCCCCTGAGAGGAGAGCGTCGCCGTGCCGCACACCGACTCCAGTACGAGCTCCAGCACCGACGACACCATCGACTTGCGGCTGCGCCAGGAAGAGGACATCGCACGACTCATCGACCTGGACTCCACCGGACGGGAGGCCGACGGCCGGGCGGATCTGCTCGACCACATCGTCGAATGGCGGCCCACCAGCACCCCGTTGGGCACCTTCCAGCTCGTCCCGGTCCGCATCGGGCGCGATCTGCGGCTCATCGCCCAATGGATGAACGACCCCTCCGTCGCCGCCTTCTGGGAGCTCGACGGCCCCGATGAGACCACCGCGAGCCACCTCGGGGGTCAGCTCGACGGCGACGGCCGCAGCGTGCCCTGTCTGGGCGTCCTGGACGGCGCCCCGATGAGCTATTGGGAGGTGTACCGCGCCGATCTGGACCCGCTCGCGCGCTACTACCCGGCCCGGCCGCACGACACGGGTATCCACCTGCTCATCGGCCGGGTCGGCGATCGTGGCCGTGGCCTGGGCACGATCCTGCTCCGCGCGGCCGCCGACCTCGTCCTCGAACACCGCCCGTCGTGCACCCGGGTCGTGGCCGAACCGGATCTCCGTAACACCCCCTCCGTCGCCGCATTCCTCGGCGCCGGATTCCGCTTCTCCGCGGAAGTCGAACTCCCCGGCAAACGCGCCGCGCTGATGCTGCGCGACCGTGCCCTGCGACACGTCCTGTGATCCTCCGCAACCATCCGTGCCCCCCGGCGATGTGCCTGCTTCGATGCGAGACTTCACTGTTGATACACCGCTCGCCCGGTCCCGGTTCCCACGCGGCGAGGACGGCCGTCCCACGAAAGCGGGGGATGTGCGTCCCCGGAAGCGGGGATCCGCCCCGGCCCCGCGCTTGCCGAAACCGTCCGTCACCGACCACACCGACGGGAGTGATGTCGGTGCCGCCCCGTAGGCTGGCAGCCCTATGACTGAATCGTCCTCGCCTCCACTCGCCGATCTGCTGCACGCCGCCGTAACCACCGTCGGTGGTACCGAGCGCCCTGGTCAGACCGCCATGGCCCAAGCCGTGGCGGAGGCGATCGACGACAGCTCCCATCTGCTGGTTCAGGCCGGCACCGGCACCGGGAAGTCTCTCGGCTATCTGGTGCCCGCCCTCGCCCACGGCGAGCGTGTCGTCGTCGCCACAGCGACCCTCGCCCTTCAGCGGCAGCTCGTCGAGCGAGACCTGCCCCGCACCGTGGAGGCCCTGCACCCGCTGCTGCGCCGCCGCCCCGAGTTCGCCATGCTCAAGGGCCGCTCCAACTATCTGTGCCTGCATCGGCTCCATGAGGGCGTCCCGCAGGAGGACGCCGATGAAGCCAGCCTCTTCGACCCGTTCGAGGCCGCCACGCCCACCAGCAAGCTCGGCAAGGACCTGCTGCGGTTGCGTGACTGGTCGGACGAGACCGAGACGGGCGATCGGGACGATCTGAGCCCCGGCGTCTCGGACCGCGCCTGGTCCCAGGTGTCGGTCACCTCCCGGGAGTGTCTCGGCGCGTCCAAATGCGCCTATGGCGCGGAGTGCTTCGCCGAGGCCGCCCGCGAGCGGGCCAAGCTCGCCGATGTCGTCGTCACCAATCACGCGCTGCTCGCCATCGACGCCATCGAGGGCGCCCCCGTGCTGCCCAGCCATGAGGTGCTGATCGTCGACGAGGCCCATGAGCTGGTCTCCCGGGTCACCGGCGTCGCCAGCGGGGAGCTCACCCCCGGCCAGGTCAACCGTGCCGTGCGGCGTGCCGCGAAGCTGGTCAACGAGCAGGCGGCGGACGCCCTCCAGACCGCCTCTGAGGGCTTCGAGCGGCTGATGGAGCTCGCCCTGCCCGGCCGCCTCGAGAAGATCCCCGAGGACCTCGGCTATGTGCTGATGGCGCTGCGCGACGCGGCCCGCACGGTGATCTCGGCGCTCGGCGCCACGCGGGACGCCTCGGTCAAGGACGAGGACGCGATCCGCAAGCAGGCCCTGGGCTCGGTGGAGAACATCCACCAGGTGGCCGAGCGGATCGTCGAGGGTTCCGAGTACGACGTGGTCTGGTACGAGCGGCACGACCGCTTCGGTGCCTCGCTGCGGGTCGCCCCGCTCTCGGTGTCGGGGCTGCTGCGCGAGAAGCTGTTCGAGGACCGGTCCGTCGTCCTCACCTCCGCCACGCTCAAGCTGGGCGGGGATTTCAACGGGGTGGCGGCCTCACTCGGTCTCGCCCCCGAGAGCCCGCAGGATCCGGAGGGCGGCGAGGAGACCGCGCCGCGCTGGCAGGGCCTCGACGTCGGCTCGCCCTTCGACTACTCGAAGCAGGGGATCCTCTACGTCGCCAAGCATCTCGCCCAGCCCGGCCGCGAGGGCAGCCGCGCCGATATGCTCGATGAGCTCGCCGAACTGGTCGAGGCCGCGGGTGGTCGCACGCTCGGGCTGTTCTCGTCCATGCGCGCCGCCCAGGCGGCCGCGGAGGAGCTGCGCGGGCGCCTCGATACACCCATCCTCCTCCAGGGCGAGGAGACGCTGGGCGAGTTGATCCGTGCCTTCGCCGCCGACGCCCGGACCTGCCTGTTCGGCACGCTGTCCCTCTGGCAGGGCGTCGATGTGCCGGGGCCGAGCTGTCAGTTGGTGGTGATGGACCGAGTGCCCTTCCCCCGCCCCGACGACCCTCTGATGAGTGCCCGCCAGAAGGCGGTGGAGGAGGCCGGGGGCAATGGCTTCATGGCCGTCGCCGCCACCCATGCCGCGCTGCTGATGGCCCAGGGCGCGGGCCGGCTGGTGCGGGCTTCGGACGACCGGGGGATCGTCGCCGTCCTGGACCCGAGGGTCGAGCGGGCCCGCTACGGCTCGTTCCTCCGTAAGTCCATGCCGGACTTCTGGTACACGACCGACCGCAACCAGGTGCGCCGCTCGCTGGCCGCCATCGACGCGGCGGCCAAGACCCAGGGGGCCTAGCCAGTAAAGGCCCAGGCGGCCTGGCGCGGCGTCGCGCCCCAAGACCGCCACGGCCGCCATATGCGACGGGCCCCGATGGTCGCCACATGATGCCGACAGGGCCCCGATGGTTGCCACATACAGCAGGGCCCCGGAACCGGCGCAGTGGTCCCGGGGCCCGGTCGTGGGGCACGCTCAGGGCGCACCTCGATCCGGTGTGCTCAGACGCGCCGCAGCACCGCGACCACCTTGCCCAGAATGGTGGCCTCGTCGCCGGGAATCGGCTGGTAGGCGGCGTTGTGCGGGAGCAGCCACACATGGCCGTCCTCACGCTTGAAACGCTTCACCGTGGCCTCGCCGTCGAGCATCGCGGCGACGATGTCACCGTTCTCGGCGACGGGCTGACGGCGCACCGTCACCCAGTCCCCGTCGCAGATGGCGGCCTCGATCATGGAGTCGCCGACCACCTTCAGCACGAAGAGCTCACCGTCGCCGACAAGCTGCCGGGGGAGCGGGAAAACATCCTCGACCGACTCCTCGGCGAGGATCGGCCCACCAGCCGCGATCCGGCCGACCAGCGGCACATAGGAGGCGGCGGGCTTGCCCGCGGTGTCCGTGGGCTGGGCGCTGGGCTGATCGGAGCCGCGGACCTCGTAGGCCCGGGGCCGATGGGGGTCGCGCCGCAGAAAGCCCTTCCGCTCCAGTGCCATGAGCTGATGGGCGACGGAGGAGGTGCTGGAGAGGCCCACCGCCTGGCCGATCTCCCGCATGGACGGCGGGTAACCACGCCGCTGCACAGAGTCGCGAATGACCTCGATGACGCGCCGCTGCCGGTCGGTCAGCCCTGAGCTGTCCGCCCGGATGCCTGGAGGTCGCCCTGGTAGCGAGCGCGTGGGCTTCTGTCCTTCCGGATTCGTGGCGTCGTCGTTCATCGGGTGGGTCTGGTTCATCGCGTGTGTCTGTTCGAGTCGGCTCTGGGAGCGCTCCTGGGCGGTAACGGTGGCGCTCTCTGCGGTGGTGGTCACGACGGCCCCTCTCGAGATGTTCTCCCTAGTTGGACAACGGTAGTTGCTTTCGAAAGGTTGCGCCAAACACACGTTCGAGTGAAATTTCGCAGATGGACTGACGTGATCACAGGGTTAGGTGTATGGACCGTTTGATCCGGTCGCCGTGGGGACGGCCCCAGTCTTGCATCCCCACCCCCGTGAATCCGGGACGCGTGGGGCTCGCGTAGTCTCGTGCCTGCTCCCCAGCCGTGACACGCCATCCGGCTCGGTTGAATGCCAGCCACCAGATCTAGTGGTTTGATGGATGCAAGCCACCCACAAGTTGTGGTCCCTGGTGGATTCGCCGCCAAGGTTTTCGCCTATGCTTGTGGCCGTCCCGACGGGCCTCGCGGTCCGGTCGGGGCTAGTCAGGCATGTTCCGGCATGCGCCGTTCTTGAGGGTGAGGGAGGGTTCGGAGTCATGCACTGCCCCTTCTGCCGGCACCCCGACAGCCGTGTCGTCGACAGCCGCACCACCGACGACGGCTGCTCGATCCGCAGGCGCCGCCAGTGCCCCGACTGCTCGCGTCGCTTCACGACCGTGGAGACCGCGTCACTGATGGTGATCAAGCGCAGCGGGGTCACCGAGCCCTTCAGCCGCGACAAGGTCATCTCGGGGGTGCGCAAGGCGTGCCAGGGCCGTCCGGTCACCGAGGACGCCCTCGCCAAGCTCGGTCAGCAGGTGGAGGAGGCGGTCCGGGCCACCGGCAGTGCCGAGCTGTCCACCCATGACGTCGGGCTCGCCATACTCGGCCCGCTCCAGAAGCTCGACCTCGTCGCCTACCTCCGCTTCGCCTCCGTCTACCGCGCCTTCGACTCCCTCGAGGACTTCGAGGCGGCCGTGGCGGAGCTGCGTGACCAGCAACGGCCTCCCGCGCACGACCGCGGGTCCGGCGCCGACGGGGCCGCGGAGGCCCCCGCGCCGGCCGTCGCCGCCGACTGACCGGCGACCCACACACCTGCCCGGGGCGCTTGCCGCATCCGGGTGAAAGACAGATACGTGCCTGGGGAAGAAATGGGCACATCAGGGCGTTTTCGCCCGTACCAGGGAGGCGGAATGACAGAGACGACGAGCGGCCCGGCACGAGGCTCCCGCTCCAAGGGAAGCAAGGCGAACAAGGGTCTGCGCATCGAGCGCATCCACACCACCCCCGGCGTGCATCCGTACGACGAGGTGGTCTGGGAGCGTCGTGACGTCGTCATGACCAACTGGCGCGACGGTTCGGTCAACTTCGAGCAGCGCGGCGTGGAGTTCCCCGACTTCTGGTCGGTGAACGCGGTCAACATCGTCACGAGCAAGTACTTCCGTGGCGCGGTGGGGTCCCCGGAGCGCGAGGCGAGCCTCAAGCAGCTCATCGACCGAGTGGTGAGCAGCTACCGCAAGGCCGGTGAGGACAATGGGTACTTCGCCTCGCCCGCGGACGCCGAGATCTTCGACCACGAGCTCACCTACGCGCTGCTGCACCAGGTCTTCAGCTTCAACTCGCCTGTCTGGTTCAACGTCGGCACCAAGCAGCCGCAGCAGGTCAGCGCCTGCTTCATCCTCTCCGTGGACGACTCGATGGAGTCGATCCTGGACTGGTACAAGGAAGAGGGGATGATCTTCAAGGGCGGCTCCGGCGCCGGCCTGAACCTCTCCCGTATCCGCTCCTCCAAGGAGCTCCTCTCCTCGGGCGGCAACGCC
The DNA here is from genome assembly GCF_018883605.1 of Streptomyces niphimycinicus. Classification (GTDB taxonomy): domain Bacteria; phylum Actinomycetota; class Actinomycetes; order Streptomycetales; family Streptomycetaceae; genus Streptomyces; species Streptomyces niphimycinicus. Next base: position 21,370 of record NZ_JAHLEM010000099.1, read on the forward strand.
TCCGGCCCCGTCTCCTTCATGCGCGGCGCCGATGCCTCCGCCGGAACGATCAAGTCGGGCGGCGCCACCCGCCGGGCGGCCAAGATGGTCGTGCTCGACGTCGATCACCCGGATGTCGAGGCGTTCATCGAGACCAAGGTCAAGGAGGAGGAGAAGATCCGCGCCCTGCGCGACGCGGGCTTCGACATGGACCTGGGCGGCGACGACATCACGTCCGTCCAGTACCAGAACGCCAACAACTCCGTCCGCGTGAACGACACCTTCATGAAGGCCGTGGAGTCCGGCTCCTCGTTCGGGCTGCGCAGCCGGCTGACCGGTGAGCCCATCGAAGAGGTCGACGCCAAGTCCCTCTTCCGCAAGATGGCCGAGGCGGCCTGGGCCTGCGCCGACCCTGGCATCCAGTACGACGACACCATCAACCACTGGCACACCTCGCCGGAATCGGGCCGGATCACCGCCTCCAACCCGTGCAGCGAGTACATGCACCTGGACAACTCCTCGTGCAACCTCGCCTCGCTCAACCTGATGAAGTTCCTCCAGGACGACGACGCGGGCAACCAGCGCTTCGACGCCGAGCGCTTCGCCAAGGTCGTCGAGCTGGTCATCACCGCGATGGACATCTCCATCTGCTTCGCGGACTTCCCGACCGAGAAGATCGGCGAGACCACCCGCGCCTTCCGCCAACTGGGCATCGGCTACGCCAACCTCGGCGCCCTGCTGATGGCCACCGGCCACGCCTACGACAGCGACGGCGGCCGGGCCCTGGCCGGAGCCATCACCTCCCTGATGACCGGCACCTCGTACAAGCGCTCCGCGGAGCTCGCCGCCGTGGTCGGTCCGTACGACGGCTACGCCCGTAACGCGGACGCCCACAAGCGGGTCATGAAGCAGCACTCGGACGCCAACGCCATCGCCAAGCGCATGGACGACCTGGACACCCCGGTCTGGGCCGCGGCCACCGAGGCATGGCAGGACGTGCTGCGCCTCGGCGAGAAGAGCGGCTTCCGTAACGCCCAGGCGTCGGTGCTCGCACCGACCGGCACCATCGGCCTGATGATGGACTGCGACACCACGGGCGTCGAACCTGACCTGGCCCTGGTCAAGTTCAAGAAGCTGGTCGGCGGCGGCTCCATGCAGATCGTGAACAACACGGTCCCCAAGGCGCTCAAGCGGCTCGGCTACCAGGAGGAGCAGGTCGAGGCGATCGTCGCCCACATCGCCGACCACGGCAATGTGATCGACGCGCCGGGGCTGAAGCCCGAGCACTACGAGGTCTTCGACTGCGCGATGGGCGAGCGCTCCATCTCCCCGATGGGCCATGTGCGGATGATGGCGGCCGCCCAGCCGTTCCTGTCCGGCGCGATCTCCAAGACGGTCAACATGCCGGAGTCGGCCACCGTCGAGGAGATCGAGGAGATCTACTTCGAGGGCTGGAAGCTCGGCATCAAGGCGCTGGCGATCTACCGCGACAACTGCAAGGTCGGCCAGCCGCTCTCCGCCAAGAAGAAGGAGGAGAAGGCACAGGCCGAGCCCGAGGTCGAGAAGGTCGTCGAGTACCGCCCGGTCCGCAAGCGGCTCCCCAAGGGCCGTCCCGGCATCACCACCTCCTTCACGGTGGGCGGTGCCGAGGGCTACATGACCGCCAACTCCTACCCGGACGACGGTCTCGGTGAGGTCTTCCTGAAGATGTCCAAGCAGGGTTCGACCCTGGCGGGCATGATGGACGCCTTCTCGATCGCCGTGTCGGTCGGTCTCCAGTACGGCGTGCCGCTGGAAACCTATGTCTCGAAGTTCACCAACATGCGCTTCGAGCCGGCCGGTATGACGGACGACCCGGACCTGCGGATGGCGCAGTCGATCGTCGACTACATCTTCCGCCGGCTGGCGCTGGACTTCCTGCCCTTCGAGACCCGCTCGGCGCTCGGCATCCACTCCGCCGAGGAGCGCCAGCGGCACCTGGAGACGGGGTCCTACGAGACCAGCGACGACGAGATGGACGTCGAGGGCCTGGCCCAGTCGGCGCCGCGCCATGTGGAGGCCCCGAAGAGCAGCACGTCCCAGCCGCGGACCACGTCCGGGTCGGCGAGGGAGGCCCACAGCTCGACCGAACTGGTGGAGATCCAGCTCGGGATGAACGCGGACGCGCCGCTCTGCTTCTCCTGCGGCACCAAGATGCGCCGCGCGGGAAGCTGCTACCTGTGCGAGGGCTGCGGTTCGACGAGCGGCTGTAGCTGATCGCGGATCCTTACGGATGACATCGGCGGCGGGGCGCGGGCCTTCGGGCTCGCGCCCCGCCGCCGATGTCTCCGGGCGTCGTACGGTGCGGTGCCGAACCGGGGGCGGACTCTCCGGTATGTGATGGGGGCCACCGCACGGCCGTAGGATGGCGCGGTGCTGGTCAAGTGGATTCGCTGCACCGTGGTGGACCGCCCGGGTTTCGAGCGGGGGCAGCG
>NZ_JAHLEM010000990.1 GCF_018883605.1 Streptomyces niphimycinicus
GGCCGATGCGACGGCGGCCGCGGCGCCGAGCACCGCCCGGCGGCCGACCGGAGCGCGGCCGGAGGAAGCAGGCGGGGGGGAAGGCGAGGCAGGCGTGGGGGAAGGCGTCATGGGGGCGTCTCTCCTGGTTCAGTAAATGAACGGGATGGGGGTGAGGGAGCGCTCTCTTGCCGTCGCATGCTTCAGCCATGTGAACGACTCGTCAAGAGTTGTGACCGCAGTCTGTGGGTGTTGTTGCCTTTTGAACATCAACTGGCCTCAAAATTCCGGTAGTTCGGGCAAACTTGGGGCGGTTCGCTGCCACCTGTGCCCATGGATGTTGTGTTCAAGAGGTAAGCGGAGTCGGTGTCTCTGATCCTTTCCGCTCCACGCCTTGACACCTTCGTGTCCCCGCCCGGACACTCCGGACTTGGAGAGCGCTCTCCCAGTGTTGTCGCGGGCCGGTGACGGCCCGTCATACCCCCTCTCCAGGTGGCAGGAGTCTCCATGGCACGGAGATCGAAGATCGTTTCAGGAACCCTGATCGCAGGCGCGTTACTGCTGACCTCGCTCGGGCTCGGTGGTATCGCGATGAGCGCCGAAGCGCCCCCGGCGAATCCCGCGAGCGGCGGTGTCACGGCCTCCGCGGGCGGCGGTGTCACGGCCGCCCACGCGGGGCATGTCATGGCGGCGCGGTCCGCCTCCTCGCCCGAGGACCCGGACGGCGACGGCTACATTCCCGCGAACCCGCCGGTCACCGGCGTCACCCCGGCCACGAAAGAGCCGCCGCACCGCTACTTCCACGAGTTCCAGGCCAACTGCTCGGTGAGCCACACCAAACCGGACGACCCCATCGTCTACCCGCAGCAGCCGGGCGCGTCCCATGACCACACCTTCATGGGCAACACCACGACCGACGCGGCCAGCACCACGGCCTCCCTCGACGCCGGGCGCACCACCTGCAAGGCACCGGGGGACAAGTCGGGGTACTGGATGCCCACGCTGTTGGGCGCCGACCGGCCGGTGCTGCCGATCGGCCCGCAGACCATCTACTACAAGGCGGGCGTGACCGACTACACCAGTGTGCGGCCATTCCCCAAGGGACTGCGCTTCGTGGTGGGCGACCCGATGCAGACCGCCGAGGAGTTCCGCCACCACCCCGGCTTCGTGGAGGGCTGGGAGTGCGGCGACAGCTACTTCAACGTCGAGTTCCCCAAGGACTGCCCGAACCGGCCCGACGTCCAGCTCAACATCCGTTTCCAGGCGCCCAGTTGCTGGGACGGCAAGTACCTGGACACGCCCGACCACCGCAGCCATATGGCCTACCCCGTGGTGAACCCCGGGACGAACAACAACGTGTGCCCCGCCGACCACCCGGTCGCGCTGCCGATGGTCGAGTTCAAGATGGCCTTCCCGGTCAACGGTGACCTCTCGCGGGCGAGGCTGGCCAGCGGACCGAGCTGGTCGTTCCACTACGACTTCT
>NZ_JAHLEM010000991.1 GCF_018883605.1 Streptomyces niphimycinicus
TCGCGCTGCCGATGGTCGAGTTCAAGATGGCCTTCCCGGTCAACGGTGACCTCTCGCGGGCGAGGCTGGCCAGCGGACCGAGCTGGTCGTTCCACTACGACTTCTTCAACGCCTGGGAAGCGCCCACGCTGAAGGCGCTCGTCGATCACTGCGTCGTCGGGGCGCTCCAGTGCGACGCCCGCGGCTACGACCAGACCCACCCCGAGGCCGGAGCGGCCCTGGACGAGAACTACGAGCTGCCGTGAACGCGCGGCCCGGCCGCTGCGGACACCGTGGCGGCCGGGCCGTTTGCACGCCACTTCCCCCGACACACCGAAAGACACCACCACCATGACCCGGACCCGTACCGCCCCACGCCGTATCGCGGCGCCCCTCACCGCCGGTCTGCTGGCCGCCGGCGCCCTCGCGCTGCCCGGCCAGCCGGCACACGCCGCCGGAAGCGTCGTCAAGGTCGCCGGCGGCCAGGGCGACTGGCGGCTGACCGTGGATGGCCAGCCGTATCAGATCAAGGGCCTGACCTGGGGCCCCGCCATCGCGGACGCCGGACGCCATCTGCCCGATCTGCGGTCGATGGGCGTCAACACCCTCCGCACCTGGGGCACCGACGCCACCAGCAAACCCCTCTTCGACGCCGCCGCGGCCAATGGCATCAAGGTGATCGCCGGTTTCTGGCTCCAGCCCGGTGGCGGCCCGGGCAGCGGCGGCTGTGTGAACTACCGGACGGACACCGCCTACAAGGACCAGATGCTCGCCGAGTTCCCCAAGTGGGTCGCCACGTACAAGGACCACCCGGGCGTGCTGATGTGGAACGTCGGCAACGAGTCGGTGCTCGGCCTCCAGAACTGCTACGGCGGCGATGAGCTGGAGCGGCAGCGCGACGCCTACACCACGTTCGTCAACGACATCGCCAAGAAGATCCACGGTGTCGACCCCGACCACCCGGTCACCTCCACCGACGCATGGACCGGCGCCTGGCCGTACTACCAGCGGAACGCCCCCGACCTGGACCTGTACGCCGTCAACTCCTACAACGCCGTCTGCGATATCAAGGCCACCTGGGAGCGGGGCGGTTACACCAAGCCGTACATCGTCACCGAGACCGGCCCGCCGGGGGAGTGGGAGGTCGCCGACGACGCCAACGGTGTGCCGGAGGAGCCCACCGACCAGGCCAAGGCCGCGGGCTACACCAAGGCGTGGAACTGCGTCACCGGCCACCGGGGGGTCGCGCTCGGGGCCACGATGTTCCACTACGGCACCGAGGACGACTTCGGCGGCGTCTGGTTCAATCTGCTGCCCGCCGGCCAGAAGCGGCTGTCGTACTACGCGGTGAAGAAGGCGTACGGCGCGGACACCTCGCATGACAACACCCCGCCGGTCATCTCCTCACTGGCCGTGGACGGCGACCCCGCCAAGGTGGAGGCGGGCCGCGATCTGACGCTCACGGTCAGGGCCACCGACCCCGACGGTGACGCCCTGTCCTACCAGGTGCTGGGCAGCAGCATGTACCTCGACCAGGACAAGAAGCTCACCCCGCTGCCCGCCACCGACCTCGGCGGCGGCCGGCTGAGGGCCACCGCGCCGGACCGCCCCGGTGTGTGGAAGGTCTACGTCAAGGCCACCGACGGCAAGGGCAACGTGGGCATCGAGACCCGTTCCGTACGGGTCGTCCCGCCCGCCGTGAACGGCACCAACGTGGCCCTCGGCAGACCGGCCACCGCCTCCTCGTACCAGACGGGCGGCGGCGACTGCCCCTGCACCCCCGCCAACGCCGTGGACGGCAGGGCGGACACCCGCTGGGCGGCCGACTGGAGCGATCCGCAGTGGCTCCAGGTGGACCTCGGCGCGTCCACCCCCCTCACCCATGTCCAACTGGTCTGGGAGGCCGCCTACGCCAAGGCGTACACCCTCCAGACCTCCGACGACGGCCAGAACTGGCGCACCATCCGCGAGGTGACCGACGGCAACGGCGGTGTCGACGACTTCGACGTCTCCGGCACCGGCCGCTATGTCCGCGTCCACGGCACGGCCCGGGGCACCGGATACGGCTACTCGCTCTACGAGTTCGGCGTCTACCACTGATCCATGACCGGCGGTGATGCGTCCCCGGTCGTGGCGGGAGAGCGCTCTATGCCCTCGGGGCGCGCTGCCACTAGGGTGCGGGCATGAACCGACACGCCCCGACCTTGGAGGATGTCGCCCGGGAGGCCGGTGTCTCCCGGGCGACGGTGTCCCGGGTCGTCAATGGCGTCCGCAACGTGGATCCGGCCATCCAGGACCAGGTCCGCGTCGCGATCGAGCGCACCGGCTACGCGCCCAACCGGGCGGCCAGATCGCTGGTGACCCGGCGCACCGGCACGGTGGCGCTCGTCGTCTCCGGGGCTGGGGACGGCACCGGGGACACCTCGGAGGAGGAGCAGAACGCCTTCGCCGCGCGGGTGTTCGCCGATCCGTTCTTCGGCCGGGTGGTCGGCGGGGTGGTGGGATTCCTGCGGCCGCGCTCGACACACCCGGTGCTGATGTTCGCCGAATCCCCCGAGGCCAGGCAGGAGGTGCTGAGGTATCTGCGGCAGGGAAACGCGGACGGGGCGCTCGTGGTGTCCACCCACCCCGACGATCCGCTGCCCGCGCTGCTGGCCGAGGCCGGACTGCCCGCCGTGCTGTTCGCCCGTCCGGTGCGGCCGGTCGCGCTGAGCCATGTCGACCTGGCGCACTGGGACGGTGGCCGCCTCGCGGCCGAGCGTCTGCTGGCCCGGGGGTGCCGGAAGGTGGCCACCGTGTCGGGGCCGTGGGCCGTGGCGGCGAGCCAGGAGCGGCTCGCCGGGTTCCGCGACACGATGGCCCGCGGCGGCCATCCTTATGTGCCGGTGGCCGAGGGGGGCTTCACACTGGACAGCGGAGTGGCGGCGATGGCCGAGCTGCTGGCCGAACACCCCGACGTGGAGGGCGTGTTCGCCGCCAACGACCTGATGGCCCAGGGGGTCTGCCAGGTGCTGAGGGAGCGCGGCCGGCGGGTGCCCGACGATGTCGCGGTCGTCGGCTTCGACGACTCCAGCGTGGCCGCCACCTGTCGGCCACCGCTGACCTCGGTGCGTCAGCCGGTGGAGGACATGGCGGCGGCGATGGCCCGGCTGCTCGACGAACACGTCCGGGGCCTGCGCACCGAACCGGCCTCGGTCCTCTTCGAACCGGAGCTGGTGGTACGGGAGTCGGCGTAGCCCCGCGTCCGGCCGTGCGCGCAGCTCCTGTGCCAGACGCACACGTAGCCCCTCCGCCCGGGCGGTGCGTGTGGGCCCCGCGCGGGACGTGTCCGTAGCCGTGCGCGGGACGTGCCCGTGGTCCCCGCGCCCGGGGGCGCCCGTACCCCCTACGCCAGCCGCCTGCCCAGGGTGGCGCGCCACGCGGGGGACGGCTCCGGGGCGGGGGTG
>NZ_JAHLEM010000992.1 GCF_018883605.1 Streptomyces niphimycinicus
ACGCCCCGCCGCCGCGCGCGCGTGGGGCACCCCGGACGGCGCGCCGACGGCCCTGGGCGAGGACCCCGCGCGGATGGCCAAGCGGGAGCTGGGAGCGGGGTTCCTCCAGTCGCTCGCGCGCGGATTGGCCGTCCTGCGGGCACTGGGCGGGGCGGAGGGTGCGAGCCGGGGCGAGACCGCCACGGCGGACGGCGGCGGCCGGGGCGGCGGAATGACGCTCAGCGCCGTCGCGGAGGCCACCGGGCTGGCGCGGGCCACCGCCCGGCGCTCGCTGCTGACCCTCGTCGAGCTGGGGTACGTGGAGGCCGACGGCCGGGTCTTCCGGCCGCTGCCGCGCGTGCTGGAGCTCGGCTACGCCCCCCTCGCCGAGCGAGGCTTCACCGATATCGCCCAGCCGCATATGCGCGAACTGGTCCGCACCGTCCATGAGTCGGCCTCCCTGGCCGTCCTCGACGGCGGCGACATCCGCTATATAGCGCGCGTCCCCACCGTCCGCATCATGAGCGTCAACATCACCATCGGCACCCGCTTCCCCGCCTACGCGACGTCCATGGGCCGGGTGCTGCTCGCGGGTCTGGACGCCGACGCCCGCGCCGCCCATCTCGCCGGGGTGCGGCCCCGGCCGCTGACCCGGCACACCGTGACCGACGTGCCCGAGCTGGCGCGGGTCGTGGAGCGCGTGGCGCAGGAGGGGCACGCCCTGGTCGACCAGGAGCTGGAGGAGGGGCTGCGGTCGCTCGCCGTGCCCGTAAGGGACGCGCGCGGACGGGTGGTGGCCGCGCTCAACGTGGCGACCCACGCGGGCCGCGGCGCCGCCGAGAGCACCCGTGGCGAACTCCTCCCGGCGCTGCGCGCCACCGCGGCCCGGATCGAGGCCGATCTGGCGACGGCCTCGGCACATCACGCCCTGGGGGCGGGTGAGAGAGTGGGCACATGAGAGCGGCGAACACCCCGGGGACGGGACGCACCGGCCATGTGGTGGTCATAGGCGGCGGAATCGCGGGCCTCGCGGCGGCTCACCGGCTGCTGGACGGCGGGGCGCGGGTGACGGTCCTGGAGGCGTCGGGACGGCTCGGCGGCAAGCTGCGCGCGGGGGAGATCGAGGGCGTACCCGTCGACCTCGGCGCCGAGTCGATGCTCGCCCGCCGCCCGGAAGGCGTCGAGCTGGCGCGCGCCGTGGGCCTCGGCGACCGGCTTCAGCCGCCCGCGACGGCGACCGCCTCCCTGTGGACGCGCGGCGGGCTGCGCCCGATGCCCAAGGGGCATGTGATGGGCGTCCCCGGCGATCTGGCGCCGCTGGCCGAGTCCGGGGTGATCTCGGAGGAGGGGCTGGCCCGGATCGCCCGCGACCGGGAGCTGCCGCCCACCCCGGTCGGCGAGGACGTGGCGCTCGGCGAGTACCTCGCGGCGCGGCTCGGCCGCGAGGTCGTGGACCGGCTGGTCGAACCGCTGCTGGGCGGGGTGTACGCGGGCGATGTGTACCGCACCTCGATGCGCGCCTCGGTCCCCACCCTCTTCGAGGTGGCCCGCTCCGGCGGCCCGCTGACCGACGGCGTCCGGGAGCTGGCCGAGCGCGCCGCGCGACGGCAGGACGGCCCGGTGTTCATGGGCATCGACGGCGGGATCGGCCGGCTGCCGCTCGCGGTTGCCGACGCCGTGCGGGCGGCGGGCGGCGAGATCCGCACCGGGGTGGCCGTACGGGAGCTGCGGCGCACCGCAGACGGCTGGACCCTCACGGTGGACGGCACGGGCGGCACCGACGGCGCGGGTGGCATGGGCGGCACGGGCGGTACGGGTGGCCCGCCGGTGGTGACGGCCGACGCCGTGGTGCTGGCGGTCCCCGCGCCCGCCGCCGCCCGGCTGCTGGCCGCCGAGGCCCCGGCCGCCTCCACCGAGCTGGCCGCCGTCGACTACGCCTCGATGGCGCTGGTCACCATGGCTTTTCGGCGCGACGCACTCACCGGCGTGGAAGCGCTCGCCGAACGGAGCGGCTTCCTGGTGCCGCCGGTCGACGGCCGGACGATCAAGGCGGCGACGTTCTCCAGCCGCAAATGGGGCTGGCTGCGGGACGCCGGGCCCGATCTCTTCGTGCTGCGTACCTCGATCGGGCGGTTTGACGACGAGGCGGATCTGAAGCGGGACGACGCCGACCTGGTAAGGATGTCGCTCACCGATCTGGGCGAAGCCGTCGGCCTGACGGCCCGGCCCGTCGCGAGCCGGGTGGACCGCTGGGACGGCGGACTTCCGCAGTACCCGGTGGGCCATCTCGACCGGGTGGCCCGCATCCGCGCCGAGATCGCCAAGGTGCCGGGGCTGGGAGTGTGCGGCGCGCTCTACGACGGGGTGGGCATCCCGGCGTGCGTCGGCAGCGCCCGTAAGGCGGCCGATGAGCTGCTGGGCGCTCTGACGGCCCCCCTGGAGCCGGGCTCCGCAGCCGGAGAGCGAGAATAGGGCCATGACTGCTGCACCTGAGAAGACTCCCAACGCCGGTAAGAAGGCCAAGGACCTCAACGAGGTCATCCGCTACACCCTGTGGTCGGTGTTCCGGCTGCGCGATGTGCTGCCGGAGGACCGCACCGGCTACGCCGACGAGGTCGAGGAGCTCTTCTCCCAGCTCGCCGCCAAGGACGTCACCGTGCGCGGCACCTACGACGTGTCCGGGCTGCGCGCCGACGCGGACGTCATGATCTGGTGGCACTCGGAGACCTCCGACGCCCTCCAGGAGGCGTACAACCTCTTCCGCCGCACCCGGCTGGGGCGGGCCCTGGAGCCGGTGTGGTCCAACATGGCGCTGCACCGCCCGGCCGAGTTCAACAAGGCCCACATCCCGGCGTTCCTCGCGGACGAGAACCCGCGCGACTACGTCAGCGTGTACCCGTTCGTCCGCTCCTACGACTGGTACCTGCTGCCCGACGAGGACCGCCGCCGGATGCTCGCGGACCACGGCAAGATGGCGCGCGGCTACCCCGATGTGCGCGCCAACACGGTCGCGTCCTTCTCGCTCGGCGACTACGAGTGGATCCTGGCCTTCGAGGCGGACGAGCTGCACCGGATCGTCGACCTGATGCGCCATCTGCGCGCCTCCGAGGCGCGCCGCCATGTGCGCGAGGAGGTGCCGTTCTACACCGGGCGGCGCAAGGCGGTCTCCGAGCTCGTCGCCGGTCTGGCCTGACGCTCCTACGGCGGTACACGGCGGTACACGGCGGTGGGGACGCCCTTACGGCGGTCGGGACGGCCTTACGGTCGTCCCGTACGGGCCCCGGCGCCCTCTTACGGCCTGATACGTCCTCTTACGGCGTGCCCGGGATCGCGGCCGGCTGCTTGCCCGACTCGGGCAGCGGGGCCGGCTCCGGAAGCGGTACGGGCTCCGGGCGCGGGGCGCAGGAGGCGGCCCGGCCCGGCGTCCTCCCGGTCAGCAGATACGTGTCCACATGGCGGTTGACGCAGTCGTTCGGCCCGCCCCACACCCCGTGGGTGCCCGCCTTCCGCTCGGTCACCAGCGAGGAGCCGGGCAGCCGGTGCCACAGCTCCTTCGCCCCCGCGTAGGGGGTGGCCGCGTCCCGCTCCGCCGAGAGCAGCAGCACCGGCGGCGGTGCGACTCGCGCCGTCCGGGGGCCCACCGCCTCCAGGTTCCCCACGTCGAGGGGGCGGCCGGGCTTCAGCGGCCAGAAGGCGCACGGCAGGTTCATCGCCACGTTGTCCCAGGTCTCGAAGGGCGCGCGGCGGGCGAGGGCGGTGTTGTCGCGGTTCCAGGTGGCCCAGGTGCGCGGCCAGGGCGCGTCGTTGCACTCCACGGCGGTGTAGACGGCGTTGCCGTTCTCGTCGTCGGCCGCCTGCGCAGGATCGGGCGCGGCGAGCGCGATCAGCGGCTCTGGGTCACCGAGCAGATAGGCGGCCAGCGCCCGGGCGGCTGGATCCCAGTAGGCGTCGTTGTAGCCGGTCCGCAGGAACGCGCTCTGGAGCTGGGCGGTGCCGATGACCCCGCCCGCGGGCTTGTGCCCCAGCCGCCGCCGCGCCTTCTCGTACGAGGCGAGCACCCGCTCCTCGGTGCTGCCCAGGTGGTAGACGGTGTGGTGCCGGGCGACCCAGCGGCGCCAGTCCCGCCAGCGCCGTTCGAAGGCCACCGACTGGTCGAGGTTGTCGTGGTACCAGATCCGCCAGGGGGCGGGGTTGACCACGCTGTCGAAGACCATCCGGCGCACCCGCCCCGGGAAGAGCGTGGCGTACACGGCCCCGTAGTACGTGCCGTACGAGGCGCCCACGAAGGTGAGCCGCCGCTGGCCCAGCGCCGCGCGCAGCACCTCCAGATCGCGGGCGTTGTTCAGCGTGGTGAAGTGCGCGAGCGCGCGGCCCGCGCGGCGCACACAGCCCCGGACGTAGGCGCGTGCCCGCGCCACCAGCCGCCGTTTGAAGGCGGCGGTGGGGTGCGGCGGGGAGCTGGTCGGCGCCTTGGCGTAGGCCGACGGCCGCTGGCAGGACAGCGGGGCCGAACGGCCCACGCCCCGTGGGGCGTAGCCGACGAAGTCGTAGGCGGCGGCCAGACGGTGGAAGGCCCCCTCGGCCGCGTACTCGGGGAACGCCATACCGGAGGCGCCCGGTCCGCCGGGGTTGTAGATCAGCGCGCCCTGACGCCGGGCCTTGGGGCCGGTGGCCCGGATCCGGCTGACGGTAAGGGCGATGTGCTTGCCGCGGGGACGGGCGTAGTCGAGAGGTACGGAGACCTTTCCGCAGGTGATGGGGGCGTCCAGGGCCTCGGCTCGGGGGCAGCGGCGGAACGCGATACCCCGCTTCGCCGCGCGCCGGGCGGCGAGCGCCACCCCGCTTGCCGCGACAGCGTCACCGGGCGGGACGGCGGCCGTGGCGGCC
>NZ_JAHLEM010000993.1 GCF_018883605.1 Streptomyces niphimycinicus
CCCCTCCAGCGGCGCGTTCGCCAGGGCGAGGGCCACGAGTTGGCTGCCCTCGTCCTGCACCCCGGCGCGCCCCTCGCGCACGGCCTCCAGCGCCCCGGGCTCGCCGCCCTCGGTGAGCCGCACGGCGTACGGGGACCAGCGGCCCGGTACCGCGGCCCCCTCGCCGACCGCGTCCAGCAGCTCCCCGGCCGTGGACCGGCCGGGCCGGGCGACGAGGGTGACCTCGGGCCGTTCGTTGTCCGCCGCCAGCAGCTCCTCGATCCCGGAACTGCCGCCGCCGAGCGCGTCCCACAGGGCGGAGACGACCCAGCGCGGATGCGAGTGGCGGACGCCCAGATGCTCCTCGGGGTCCTCGTCGTAGGGCGGGGCGACCCGCTCCAGCCAGCCGTCCAGGTCATGGGCGGCGATCCTGCGCAGCACGGCGTTGACGAACTTGGCCCGTCCGTCGCCGAGCACCACCCGGGCCAACTCGACGCTCGCCGAGACGGCGGCGTGCGTGGGGATACGGGTCCCCAGAAGCTGATGGGCGCCGAGGTTCAGCACATCGAGCACCGGCGGATCCACCTCGCGCAGCGGGCGGTCCACGCATTCGGCGATGATCGCGTCGTAGGTGCCCTGATGGCGCAGGGTGCCGTAGACCAGCTCGGTGGCGAGCGCCGCGTCCCGGGCGTCGAACCGCGGCCCACCGGCCTCCGCGCTCTCCCGCGCCTTGCGCAGCAGCGGCGGGAGAACGAGGTTGGCGTACGCGTCCCGTTCGTCGACCGCCCGCAGCGCCTCGAAGGCGAGGATCCGCACGGGGTCCTTCTGCGGGCGGCGGTAGGGCTTGCCAGGCCGGTTCGGGGCGTGGGGACGGCGACGACGGGGCTGGTCGGTCACGGGAAATGTGCTCCGGGGGACGGATCGGGCTTGAAGGGACCAGCCTACGTCGCCGGGGCCTCGGCGGCCGTGGGGCCGCCGTCCAGGGCCGTGACCTTGGCGCTGGTGCCGGTGGCACCCGCTACGTCCACGGCGGATCCGTCGCCCATCGCCGCGGTCGGCTGCTCGAACTGGGTGCGGTACAGCTCCTCGTAGCGCCCTTTGGCGGCCAGCAGCGCGGTATGCGTACCGCGCTCCACGATCCGCCCGCCCTCGACGACGAGAATGAGATCCGCCGCCCGAACCGTGGACAGCCGGTGGGCGATCACCACCGCGGTGCGCCCGTCCAGCGCCTCGCCGAGCGCCTCCTGCACATCCGCCTCCGAGGTGGCGTCCAGATGTGCGGTGGCCTCGTCGAGGATCACCACCCGGGGCCGGGCCAGCAGCAGCCGGGCGATGGTCAGCCGCTGGCGCTCACCGCCGGAGAGCCGGTAGCCGCGCTCGCCCACGACGGTGTCAAGACCGTCCGGCAGGGACGCGATCAGCCCCTCCAGCCGGGCCCGGCGCAGCACCTCCCACAGCTCCTCGTCGGTGGCCTCCGGCCGGGCCAGCAGCAGATTGGCGCGGATCGAGTCATGGAAGAGATGGCCGTCCTGAGTGACCATGCCGAGGGTGGCGCGGATCGAATCGGCCGTCAGATCGCGGACGTCCACCCCGGAGAGCCGTACGGCGCCGCCATCGGCGTCGTAGAGCCTGGGCAGCAGTTGCGCGATGGTGGACTTCCCGGCGCCGGAGGAGCCCACCAGCGCGACCATCTGGCCCGGTTCGGCGCGGAAGGACAGCTCGTGCAGGACCTGGACGCCGCCGCGGGTGTCCAGGGTGGCGACCTCCTCCAGGGAGGCGAGGGAGACCTTGTCCGCGGCCGGGTAGCCGAAGTCGACGCGGTCGAACTCGACGGACACAGGCCCGTCGGGCACCTCGCGGGCGTCCGGCCTCTCCTTGATCAGCGGCTCGAGGTCGAGCACCTCGAAGACCCGCTCGAAGCTGACGAGCGCGCTCATCACCTCGACCCGCGCCCCGGCCAGCGCGGTCAGCGGTGCGTACAGCCGGGTGAGGAGCAGCGCGAGCGCCACGACGGCGCCGGGGTCGAGCCGCCCGCGCAGCGCGAACCAGCCGCCGAGGCCGTAGACCAGGGCGAGGGCCAGGGCGGAGACGAGGGTCAGGGCGGTCACGAAGGAGACCTGGACCATCGCGGTCCGCACCCCGATGTCCCGCACCCGCCGGGTCCGCGCGGCGAACTCGGCGGACTCGTCGGCGGGCCGGCCGAAGAGCTTGACCAGGGTCGCCCCGGGCGCGGAGAAACGCTCGGTCATCTGGGTGCCCATCGCGGCGTTGTGCGCGGCCGCCTCGCGACGCAGCTTCGCCAGCTTTCCGCCCACCCGGCGCGCGGGCAGCAGGAAGAGGGGCAGGAGCACCAGCGTCAGCAGGGTGATCTGCCATGAGATCCCGATCATGACGACCAGGGTGAGCAGCAGCGTCACCATATTGCCGACCACTCCGGAGAGGGTGTCGCTGAACGCCCGCTGCGCGCCGATGACGTCGTTGTTGAGCCGGCTGACCAGCGCACCGGTGCGGGTCCGGGTGAAGAACGCCACCGGCATCCGCTGGACGTGGTCGAAGACGGAGGTGCGCAGATCGAGGATCAGCCCCTCGCCGATGTTCGCCGACAGCCAGCGGGTCAGCAGCCCGAGGGCCGCCTCCGCCACGGCGATCGCGGCGATGAGCCCGGCCAGCCCGAGCACCGTGTCCTGTCCCGAATGGTGGACGATCGCGTCCACCACCCGGCCGGCCAGCAGCGGTGTCGCCACCGCGAGCACCGCCGTGACCGTGCTCAGCACCAGGAAGAGCTGAAGCTGACGGCGGTGCGGACGGGCAAAGGCGCCGATGCGGCGCAGCGTTTCGCGGGAGAAGGGCCGCCGGTCGTCGCTGGCATGGGATGCCTGATACAGGGAATGCCAGGCGGTCACTTCGATGTCCATCACGTACCTCCGAGGTCTCGTGAGGAACGTAGGACTTCAACTTAGGTTGAAGTCAACATCCGCCGCCCCGGCGCGCCCGATGGCCGCCTTTCGGCCCTGTGGACCTGTGCGGGTTGCTGCCCTGTCGAGCCGCTCAGGTTTCAGCCCTGTGGACCCGCGCGGGCGTCAGCCCCCTGCACCTGCCCAGGATCGCCGTGCCACTGGAGCGGCTTCAGCCCCGCGGCCCCGCTCAGGCCCCGCTCAGGCTCCGAGCCGCTCGCCCTCCGCGATCCGCACCCCGCGCGCCCAATCCGCCGCGAGCATCGGCTTCTTGCCCTGCGGCCGCACCCAGGTCAGCTCGACGGCATGGCTGCCCGTGCCCACGTACACGGCCTTCTTGGTCGCGGCCAACTGCCCGGGCGCCAGATCCGTACGGTCCGTCACCGGCCGCGCCGAGACGACCTTCAGCCGCTCCTCCCGGAAGGTCGTCCACGCGCCCGGGGCGGGGGTGCACGCCCGCACCAGCCGGTCGACGCGCAGCGCGGGCGCCGTCCAGTCGATCTCCGCGTCCTCGACGGTGATCTTCGGGGCGAGCGAGATGCCCTCGGAGGGCTGCGGCACCGGGAGCAGGGTGCCGTTCTCGATGCCGTCCATCGTCGCCTCGAGCAGCCCGGCCCCGGCGAACGCGAGCCGGGTCAGCAGATCGCCGCTGGTGTCGGAGGCCCGCACCTCCTCCGTCACCACCCCGAACACCGGCCCGGAGTCCAGCCCTTCCTCGATCTGGAAGGTCGAGGCGCCGGTCATCTCGTCGCCCGCGAGCACGGAGTGCTGCACGGGTGCCGCGCCCCGCCACGCCGGAAGCAGCGAGAAGTGCAGATTGACCCAGCCGTGCGCGGGGATCTCCAACGCGGCCTTGGGCAGCAGCGCTCCGTAGGCCACCACCGGGCAGCAGTCCGGTGCGATCTCGCCGAGCCGGGCGAGGAACTCCGGATCGCGCGGCTTGGCCGGCTTGAGCACCTCGATACCCGCCTCCTCGGCCCGTTCGGCGACCGGGCTGGCCACCATCCGGCGACCGCGCCCGGCGGGCGCGTCGGGACGGGTCACGACGGCCACCACCTCGTGCTTCTCCGACGCGATCAGCGCGTCCAGAGCGGGCAGGGCGACCTCGGGGGTACCGGCGAAGACGAGCCTCATGGGTGGCGAACTACCTCTCACACAGCGGATACGGCGAACGTCGCGAACAGCCCCTGAAGTCTATGGTCCGCCGGCCGAGGGGGCGTACGGGCGGACTCCCGCACGCCCCGGACCGTGACCGACGGGCGGGTGCCGCGTTGGTCAAGGCAGATTGACCGCATCGGGCCGCTGCCGCGGCCCGATGCGTTTCCCGCCGCCCGCTCGACTTCCCCCATCCACCCCTCATCCACTCCCCACCCTCTCCATCCCCATCCCCTCCATCCCCCGTCAACGCCCGTTCGAGAGGCTTGTACATGGCCGACCACGCAACTCATGACGCCCAGGCACGGGCCAGCCTGCACCTCCTGGTCCGGGACATCGAGCGGGTCCGCCGGCAGGTGGACGCGCTGCGCACGCTCACCGCCCAGCTCGGCAACGTCTACCGCCCCCGGCGCACCGGCCCGTCCGCCGGTTTCGTGGTCTACGGACGCGCTCCGGCCCCCACCGTGCGGCTCGCCCAGGAACTGCGCGACAGCGTCGAGACACTGGTCACCGCCGCCGTCGACTTCGACCGCTCGCTGGGCTTCTCCTGGGACGCGGTGGGCTCCGCGCTCGGCGTCACCAAGCAGGCGGTGCACCGCCGTTACGGCTCGCGCCGGGCCACCGCGCAGAACGCGCCCGAGGGCGGCGAACCGTCCCCGGGCCGCCCGGCCGAGCCCGCCGCCGTCCCCTCGGTGCCCGCCGCGCGCACGGTCCCGCCGCAGTCGACCCCGTCCCTCCGCGAAGACCCCCGCCCCAGCCCTTTCCCC
>NZ_JAHLEM010000994.1 GCF_018883605.1 Streptomyces niphimycinicus
AGCGTCACCGTCCACCGGCCGCGGCCCAGGTCCCGTACCGGCAGCCGGGCGGTGAAGGCGCCCGCCGGATGCCCCGCGGCGAACCGCACCGGATGGTCGAAGACCCGTCCGTCGGCGTGCTCGGCGCGCAGCCGCAGCAGCCGTCCGCGCGCCGGGGTGCCGGGCGGCAGCAGCCGTCCGGCCACGACCAGGGTGCCCTTGTCCGACGGATGCCATACGGCCTCGGTCACCTCGCAGGGCGCGCCGCGCGGGGCCGGGCCGATGTCGAGGGAGAGATTGCGGTACGGGCTGGTGAAGTACGGCGTGACCCGGGCGCGCAGCCCCGGCCCGGCGGCCACCACCCGGCGCGCGGTGCCGATGTCGAGGGTGTCGTCATGGCGGTTGCCGAACCGTACGGTGCGGCTGATGCCCTGGGCGCGGACGTCGAGGAAGACGTCCCAGACGCCGGGGCGCAGCGGTGCGCCGCCGTCGGCCGCGGCGATGTTCACATCCGCCGCGAACTCCGCGGGGTCGTCCTCCGCCGTGGCCACCGCCGGGATCCGCACCTCGTCACGTGCCTCGCGGCGGCGCAGCACCAGCTCGGCGCGGTCCTCCTCGGGGTCGGTCTCCAGTCCGTCGATGGCCGCCCGGCCGCGTACCCGCAGGGTGCTGCGGCCGTGCCAGGCGGCGCCCGCGAGGTGGTGGCGGACCGGCAGCCGGTCGGTGACGTCGAAACAGGCGTCGGGGATCTCGGCGTCGGGGTCGCGGAAGAAGGGGTGGAGCCAGTAGACGCTGCCCTTCTCGACGAGATGGCCGCACCGGGCGTCCCGTTTGGTGTTGCGCACGACGGACAGCAGATCCTCGAAGCGGCCGGTGCGCAGCAGATGCACCATCAGCCGCTCGGGGGCGGTGAGGGTGGGGAAGAGCGTGTCGGAGCAGTGGGCCAGCGCCCATCGGCGCAGTTCGGGCAGGAACCGCCGGCGGGCCTCGGTCTCGTCCTCGCGCGGCAGCGCGCGCAGCGCCGGGCACAGCTCCCGGCGGATGTGGTGGAGCATGACGGCGTCGCGGCGGCTGCCGGGCCGGGTGTGCCGGGCGGCGGTCTCGAACAGCGGCCGCATGGCGTCGACGCGGTCGGCGAGACCCGCGGCGGTGCGGCCCGGGCCCAGGTGGTAGCAGTCGTAGTCGGCGACGACGGAGATCCCGGAGGCGTTGAGATAGGCGGCCGCGGTGAAGGGTTTGCCCTCGCCGTGGTGGAGGTGGGCGGGGAAGCGCAGCCGCAGCCGTTCGATCAGGGAGCGGCGGAAGAGCTTGCAGGGCTCCAGGGTGGCGTAGGCGTGGGAGCTGTGGGCGTCGGTGCGCAGTTGGTTGTGGCGGAAGACCGCCTTGGGAACGCCGCGCCCGTCCGGGGAGACCATCTTGCCCAGGACCACGTCGGTGCCGTTCTGGTCGGCCATCGCGACCATGCGGCGCAGCGCGTCGGGTGCCAGCCGGGCGTCGGCGTCCAGGAAGAAGACGAAGTCGCCCCGGGCGCGGGCCAGTCCGGTGTTGCGGGGGCCGCCGGCGCCGCCGCGGCAGGGGTGGGGGTTGCGGACGACATGGAGCGAGGGGCAGCCGGCGGCGAGCCGGTCCAGCTCCTCCGCGGTGCCGTCGGCCGAGCCGTCGTCGACGGCGATGATGTCGAGTCGGCTGAGCCCGAGGGTCTGCTCCATGGCGGAGGTGACGGCCCGGGTGATCCCGGGCATGGCGTCACGGGCGGGGACGATCACGCTGACACGGGGAGGCGGGCCGGGGCGGTGATTGCGCGGCATGCTGGCTCCGGAGGGTGTGCGGGGGGCTCAGGAGGCGTGTGCGGGGGGCTCCTGGGGACGGGGCCTGGGGTGGAAGCTCATGGTGAGGGCCTGGGGTGAGGTCCGGGTGTGGGATGTGCTGCTACGGGGTGACGTACATGTGGGGTGTCGTACATGCGGGGTGACGTACGTGTGGGCGTCGTGCCTGTGGGATGTCTTGCTATCGGATGACGGACCAGCGTCCGGCGCCGGGGGGTGGGGCCGTGTGGAGGTCACGCAGCCGGACGACCGTCTCGCCCTTCTCGGCGAGCGCGTCGACGGCGTCGGTGAAGCGCTGGATGGACGGTGGGGTGCTGGGGCCGAGCAGAAACTCCTTCACCTCGTGGCGGGCGATGCGCAGCTCGTCGAGGCACGGGTCGAAGAGCGGGCGCAGGAGGTCCTGCATGGCCGATGCCCCGGGACCGAGCAGATAGGCGGCCCTGGCCACGACGTTCTGCCGGCGGAATTCCTCCTCGTCGAGCCCCGCCGGAACGGTGAGCGCGTACGGCTTGAGGGTGGCGAGGAAGTCGCCGACCACGTCGGAGAGATCGCCGATCAGCAGATCGGCCTGGTCGAAGCAGGAGTGGAGGGTGGGCAGGTCCCCCTCGATCACCTGGTGGAGCCAGGGCGGTGAGGCCGCCCAGTGGGCCTGGTGCCACTGCCTGCGCAGCCCCTCGGCCTCGGTGAGCAGGGCCGGATCGGGTGCGGCGCGGTCCCGCGTGAGCATGGCCTCGTCGGCGTCCGCCCGGCGCAGCCGCGCGTCCAGCGCGGCGATGTGCTTGGTCAGTTCGGCGCGGCGGCGGGCGTCCTCGGTGCGCTGCGCCTCGGCGTCCTCGGGTGCCTCGGCGAGGGCGTCGGCGGTGCGCCGCTCGTTCGCGGCGTGGATCAGGGCGACGATGCGGCGGTGGGCGGCGCGGGCCTCGGGGGTGCGGTGGCCGGTGGGGGGATGCGGCCGGTAGAGCACCCGCAGGGGCCGTTCGCTGTCCAGCAGCGCCCGTACGATCGACTCGCCTGCCGTGTCCGGCTCGCCCGCCGCACCCGGCTCACCCGCCGCGCCGTCCCGGGTGGGCGCGTACAGCACGGTGGGCAGGGGCGCGGGGGTGTGGCCGGTTCGGTCCACGCGCAGTCCGTCGAGCTGCGGGCGGCCGATCTCCACGATGTCCGCGTCCTCGACGCCGACCGCGGCCTGGACATGGCGCCTGCGCCCCGCCTCGCCCGCCACCCACACCTGGTCGTAGACCTTGCTGTACGGATCGACGGCGGCGGCCTCGTCGCCGTCGCCGCCGGGGGCCAGGAAGACGTGCTGCATGGTGGGGATCCGCAGGAGGTGGATGTTCCGGCCGGTGTTGGCGGGGTAGAGCGCGACCCGCACCCCGCCCAGGTCCAACTGCGACAGATGCGCGGCGCTCGGCACGCACAGCACCGGCAGCGGGGTCGGCTCCAGGGCCTCCAGCAGCTCCCGTTCGCGCACGATGACCAGGGACGGGGTGGGCAGCGCGGCCACCGGCCCCAGCCATCGGGTGAGCTGGTCGGCGCGGTCGCGCGGACCGGAGAAGTACAGCACCGTACGGGGGCGGCGCTGGATCAGCCAGGCGTCGACCTCGGCCAGCACCTGGGCGGCGCCGGGCAGCCGGCGGATGGCCCGGACGAGGTACGGAACCAGCGCAACGACCGTGATCAGACAGGATCCGGCGGCCAGGGTGAGCGCCGCCACCACCCAGCGGGCGTCGCCGGTCAGCAGCGACGCGGTCAGCCCGAGCAGGGCGGAGAGCTCGTAGACCAGCATCCGCTGACCGGGCCATTCGGTGAGCCTGCGGGGCGGCCGGTCGCTGATGTCCAGTCGGCGCAGATCGATGTTGCGGGCCGCGACCGCGAGGGCGCGGCGCCGCCGGATCAGCGTGATGAGCGCGGCGTGCAGGGCCTGCCCGGCGAGCAGGCAGAGCACCAGCGTCATGGCCGCGGCCAGCCCGATGGGGCCGGTGACATGGAGTCGGCCGAGCAGGAGGAGCAGCAGGACGCAGCGGATCTCGAAGCGGGACGTGGCACCCATGTGCAACCGCCCCAGACGGGCCATCAGCCCCGGTTCGGTGCGGTGCAGCAGCAGCTCACAGCCGCAGCCCAGCAGCCCCGCCGCGGCGAAAACCCCTCCGGCCCCGGTGAGCGCGGCCACCGCCAGGGTCACCAGACACCCGGTCAGCGCGGCGAAGGCCACGAGACCGCGGGGGTTTTCGATACCGAGGCGGTTCATGACGCGTGCCCTTCGCGGCGGATGTGTCGTCCTGACTGCACACTGTAGGCGAATAGTCGTATTTATGCCTTTTGTTGTCATGTGGGGTGGATGAGGGTGAAGGCGAGGGCAAGGGTGCGGAAGCGCGATGGGATCTCCGCGCCGACGGCGATCGTGCTCCCGATGGCCGTCATGCTGGCGCTGGGGCTGTGGGGCCTGGACCGGGGCACGATGTGGCGGGACGAGTCCGCGACGTACCAGATGGCACGGCGGAGCCTCCCTCAGATCCGCGACGTGCTCGGCACCGTGGACGCCGTCCACGGCCTCTACTACCTCCTGATGCACCCGCTCCTGGCGCTGCACCCCTCCGAGGTGACCATGCGTCTGCCCTCGGTCCTGGCCGCCGTGGCCGCCACGGCCCTGGTAGCCGCCCTGGGCTGCCGCCTGGCCCGCCCACGGGTGGGCCTGTGGGCCGGACTCCTCTACGCGACCACCCCCGTGGTCACCCACTACGCCCAGGAGGGCCGCTCCTACGCACTGGTCGCGGCGGGCGCGGCGTGGGCGACGTACCTGCTGGTGAGCGCGGCGGGACTCGCGGTGGGGACGGCGACGGGGGGTGCCATGGCGGACCGCCCCGCGCCAGGTCAGGCGCCCATGCCCGGGCCCGGGGCGGTGTCCCGAGCCGCCGAGGAGGCGGGCGGGGCGGTGCCTGGCACACGCGTCCGTTCGGCCGTACTGGTCCGCGGCGGCGTGCCTCGCGTCGCGCGGTGGGCCG
>NZ_JAHLEM010000995.1 GCF_018883605.1 Streptomyces niphimycinicus
CGCCGCGATCAACCTCATCCGCATCAACGCCTGGCTCAGCGACCAGCCCCGCGCCCGCACCCGGACCAGCCCCTTGACAGCACTTCGCCCCGCCGCATAACGACGGGGCGAAGCATCAGAGCCGGGGATTAAGCCAACAGCGTCCGCGGATAAGCGGGACCGGCCCCGTGGCGCGATGGCCCAATCAGGCGGCACTGGCACTCACCGGGCCGGCCGCCCTCAGGCTCACTGCGATTGCGCACCCTCCCAGTACGGCGCCCGCAGCCGCCGCTTGTAGAGCTTGCCGTTGGGGTCGCGCGGCATCTCCACGATGAAGTCCACCGACTTGGGGCATTTATAGCCCGCCAGCCGAGTCGTGCAGTGGGCGAGGATCTCGGCGGCCAGATCGAGCCCCGGCGCATGTCCCTCGGCGGGTTCCACGACCGCGATGACCTGCTCGCCCCAGTCCTCGTGGGGAATCCCGAAGGCCGCGGCGTCGGCGACGGCCGGGTGGGTGAGCAGCGCGGCCTCGATCTCGGCGGGGTAGATGTTGACCCCGCCCGAGATGATCAGGTCGATCTTGCGGTCGCGGAGGTAGAGATAGCCGTCGTCGTCCAGGAGGCCGAGGTCGCCGACGGTGAAGAAGTCGCCGATGCGGTTCTTCTCGGTCTTGCTCTTGTCCTTGTGGTAGGCGAAGCCCCCGGTGCTCATCTTCATGTAGACGGTGCCGAGTTCACCGGCCGGGAGCCGGGTGCCCTCGTCGTCGAAGATGGCCAGCTCGCTGATGGGCCAGGGGCGGCCGACCGTCCCCGGCTTCTTCAGCCAGTCCTCGGCGGTGGCGAAGGCGCCGCCGCCCTCGCTGGCCGCGTAGTACTCCTCGACACAGCCGCCCCACCACTCGATCATCGCGCGCTTGACATGGTCGGGGCAAGGCGCGGCGCCATGGATGGCATGGCGCATCGAGGAGACGTCGTAGGACCGCTTGACCTCGTCGGGGAGGGCGAGCAGCCGGTGGAACTGGGTCGGCACCATATGGGTGTGCGTACAGCGGTAGGTGTCGATGAGGCGCAGCATCTCCTGGGGCGTCCACTTGTCCATGAGCACCAGGGGGTGGCCGATGTGCAGCGACGAGCTCGCGAACTGTAGTACGGCGGTGTGGTAGAGCGGTGAGCACACCAGATGGACGTGGTCGGGCTCCTCGGAGCGCGGTGTGATGCCGAAGAAGCGCAGAAAGCCGCCGAGGTGGCTCTCCTCGGGGAGCTTTCCGGTCAGCGCACGGCGGATGCCGCGCGGACGGCCCGTGGTGCCGGAGGTGTAGTTCATGACCCAGCCCACCTCGCGGTCGGCGGGCGGCTCCTCCGGCTGCCCCTCGATGAGTTCGGGGTACGGGCGGAAGCCGTCGATGGCGCCGACCGCGTAGCGGTGGGTCGCGGGCAGCCCCGCCTCGTCGGCGGCCGCGGCCGCCTGCCCGCCGTAGCGCTCATGGGCGATCAGCACCTTGGCGCCGGAGTCGGAGACGATCCAGGCGATCTCGGGGCCGACCAGATGGTGGTTGACCGGCACCAGATAGAGACCGGCCTGGGTGGCGGCGAGGGCGGCGACGAAGAACTCCACCCCGTTGGGCAGAACGACCGCCAGGGCGTCACCGCGTCGCAGCCCGGCGGCGCGCAGCCCGGCGACGAGCCGGTTGCACGCGCTGTGCAGCCGCCCGGCGGTCCACTCCTCACCATCCGGGGCGATGAGCACGGTGCGGTCGGGCTCGAGCGCGGCCTGGGCCCAGAAGCCGTTGGGTGTCGGAGACATGGCGGTCCGGTCCTCCTTCTGACGGCGGTGTCAGGCGGTGTGGGACGAGGTCGGGCGGTGTGGGACGAGATCAGGTGGTGTGGGACGAGATCAGGCGAGGTCAGGCGGGTTCGACAGGCGCGGTCAGGCGCCCTTGGCGATGCGGATGACGCGGTCGATGGCGCGCTCGAAGCCCCGGGTCAGATCGTCGAAGACGGCCTGGACCGGGCGGACCTCGTCCATCCGGCCGACGATCTGGCCGACCGGCGTGCCCAGCAGCGGTTCCACCTCGTGCTTCTGGATGCGGGAGACGGCCTCGGCGACCAGCAGCCCCTGGAGCGGCATGGGCAGCGGGTCCGGGCCGTCCGGGTCCTCCCAGGCGTCGGTCCACTCGGTGCGCAACTGGCGGGCGGGTTTGCCGGTGAGGGCGCGGGAGCGCACGGTGTCCCCGGATCCGGCCGCCAGCAGCTTGCGGATGAGGGCCGCCGAATGCAGTTCGGCCTCCTCGGTGGTGAGCCAGAGGGAGCCGATCCAGACGCCCTGGGCGCCCAGCGCCAGCCCGGCGGCGATCTGCTCACCGCTGCCGATGCCGCCCGCGGCGAGCACGGGCAGCGGGTGCACGGCCCGCACCACCTCGGGGGTGAGCACCATGGAGGCGATCTCGCCGGTGTGGCCGCCCGCCTCGTACCCCTGGGCGACGATGACATCGAGCCCCGCCTCCTTGTGGTGGCGGGCGTGGCGGGCGCTGCCCGCGAGAGCGGCCACCAGGATGCCGTGGTCATGGGCGCGGGCGACGACATCGGCCGGGGGCGAGCCCAGGGCGTTGGCCAGGAGTTTGACGGGGTAGTCGAAGGCGACGTCGAGCTGGCTGCGGGCCACCTCCTCGAGCCAGCCGGTGATCCGCCAGCCGGACGCCTCGCCCTCGGCCAGCTCGGGGACGCCGTGCTTGGCGAGGGTGTCCCGGACGAACGCGCGGTGGCCTTCGGGGATCATCGCCTCGATATCGGCCTCGGTGACCCCCTCCACCTTCTTCGCGGGCATCACGACGTCCAGGCCGTAGGGCTTGCCGTCGGCGTGCGCCTCCATCCAGTCGAGGTCGCGGGCCAGCTCCTCGCCCGCGCCGTAGCGGACCGCGCCGAGCACACCGAAGCCGCCGGCCCGGCTGATCGCCGCGGCCACGGCGGGGAACGGCGTGAAGCCGAAGACGGCGTGCTCGACACCCAGCCTTGTGCTCAGCTCCGTCTGCATGGTCGGCAGGATGCCGCAGGGCGGCGGACGAGGGAAGAGTTTTTCTGACGCTACGTCAGATTCAGTGGAAGAAAAGCGCTTTCCGGGCCGTCCGCGGGACTCTCCGGGGACTTTCGGGCGTCACCTCCCCAGCACCGCCATGGCCGCGTTGTGCCCCGGGATTCCGCTCACCCCGCCGCCGCGCACCGCCCCCGCGCCGCACAGCAGCACATTGGCGTGGCGTGTCTCCACGCCCCAGCGGCCGGTGCCCTCCTGGGCGTACGGGAAGGACAGGTCCCGGTGGAAGATGTTGCCGCCGGGCAGCCGCAGCTCGGCGTCCAGGTCCAGCGGGGTCTTGGCCTCGATGCACGGCCGGCCGTCGGCATCATGGGCGAGACAGTCGGTGATCGGCTCGGCGAGATGCGCGTCCAGCTCCGCGAGGGTGGCGCGCAGCAGCGCGGTGCGTGCCGCGTCGTTGTCCTCGGTGAACAGCCGGGCGGGGGTGTGCAGTCCGAACAGGGTCAGGGTCTGATAGCCCTCGCGGGCCGGCTCCGGGCCGAGGATCGACGGATCGGTCAGCGAGTGGCAGTAGATCTCCGACGGCGGCCGGTGCGGCAGCTCCCCCGCGGCCGCCTGGCGGTACGCGTCCTCCAGGGCGCCGTACCCCTCGGCGATGTGGAACGTCCCGGAGAACGCCTCGCGCGGGTCCACCTCGCGGTCGCGCAGCGCGGGCAGCCTGCGCAGCAGCATGTTCACCTTGAGCTGGGCCCCTTCCGCGGGCGGGGCGGGCGGCTCCTCGCCCAGCAGCCGGGCCAGCTCGCGCGGTGCGGCCCCGACGAGCACATACCGGGCGGCCGCGGTCCCCTCCCCCGCCTCGCCCTCGTACCGCACCTCGGCCGAGGTGCCGTCGGTGGCGATCGCGGTGACCTCGCGCCCGGTCGCGATCCGCGCGCCCGCCGCGCGGGCGGCGTCGGCGAGGGCATCGGTGAGCGCGCCCATGCCGCCGACGGGGACGTCCCAGTCGCCGGTGCCGCCGCCGATCACGTGGTAGAGGAAGCAGCGGTTCTGCCGCAGCGACGGGTCGTGGGCCCGGGCGAAGGTGCCGATGAGCGCGTCGGTGAGGACCACGCCCCGGATGAGGTCGTCGTCGAACGCCGCCTCGACCGCCTCCCCCAGCGGCCGCTCGAACAGCGCCTGCCACGCCGCGTCGTCCCCGATCCGGGTCCGCAGCTCCTCCCGGGTGGGCAGCGGCTCGATCAGCGTGGGGAAGACGCGCTCGGCGACGCGCTGGGTCATGCCGTAGAAGCGCTGCCAGGACTCGTACTCCCGCTCCGAGCCGGTCAGCCGCGCGAACGCGGCGCGCGTCCGGGCGGAGGAGCCTGCGTCCACCAGCAGCCCGGTGTGGCGCCCGCCCCGGAACTCGGGCGTGTACGAGGACACCGCGCGCTTGCGCACCGCGAAGCGCAGTCCGAGGTCGTCGACGATCCGCCGCGGCAACAGGCTGACCAGGTAGGAGTAGCGCGAGAGCCGTGCGTCCACGCCGGGGTAGGGCCGAGTGGACACGGCGGCGCCACCGGTGTGACCGAGGCGCTCGAGCACCAGCACGCTCCGACCGGCGCGGGCGAGATACGCGGCGGCGACCAGACCGTTGTGACCGCCGCCGACGATGACGACGTCATACGCATCGCTGTGAGGCATGCCCTCTGGTTAGCACGCGCTGATCGCCGGGGCCAGGGCGCGCAGCAGGCCACCCCTGCCACACCCGCCGCGCCCGCCGTCCCGGCGCCTGGGCCGCGTGGCC
>NZ_JAHLEM010000996.1 GCF_018883605.1 Streptomyces niphimycinicus
GCCGCCTGCTCGTCCGTGGGGTAAAAGCGGTACTTGAACGCCCGCTTGACCTGCTGCGCCATACCTCACACTTTATCAGCTCCCATGTGAGGAGCGGGTGTCGGCCGGTGACCACAGACGCCGAAGCGCCCTGACGGCGATTCACCTTTCCCTGCCCTGCTCCGCAGGAGCTTCGTTTCCTCACCGGCCTGAAGGCCGGGGTATCCACGAAGGAGTCCCGATGAACAGCGCGCTGCCCACGCCCACCAGGGTGTGGGTGCGCAGCCCGGCGCTCTTCTGCTGCACCGCCCGCTCGAGCCCGATCAGAGTGGACAGCACCAGCGCGACGCCGAGCTCGGCGAACTGCCGGACTCCCTGGTCGACACCGAATTCCCACATCGGAGCGGCGATCAGTCGCACATCCGTCCCTTCCGTCTGGTCCATCCGATCCATCCGGTCTGTCCGCCCCGCGCGGTCCCTCCCCTCGACCGCCGTCCCCCATGAGTACCCGCCGTGAGTACCCGCCGCGTACCCGCTGAGTACCGCCTTTCGCACGGGGTGTGCGCCGGTGACTCACACACCATCCCCACACACGCTCCCGCACTACCTGTGCATGCGCTTGACTCGGAGCGTCACCACTGCACGGACGTTACATCCGGAAGGGGATCAACCCGTGACCACCGAGCCCGAGCAAGCCGCGTTAGCCGTGGAGCTGACGGAACTGCGCCGGACCGTCGAAGTGGGCTTCACCCGCGTCGACGGCCGGCTGGCCCTGCTCGACCACCGAGGAGAACAGGCCGAGGAGGACGTGAACCAACTGGGCGGACGGATGCGGATGCTGGAGCACGGACGCTGGCCGCTGCCCTCCATCGCCGCCCTGACCGGGGTGGCCGCCCTGGCCCTCGCGATATGGCAGGCAGCGGGACACTAGCGCCGGTGCGGACGGCGGCCCGGCCTACCCGAGCCTGATGTGGTGGAGCAGCAGCAGCGCCGCCGCCATATTGGCCGCGGGCACCTCACCGCGTGCGACCAGGTCGGGCACCAGCTTCAGCGGCACCCACTCGCGGCGGTCCGACTCGAAGTCGTCCTCCGGGTGCCCGACGTACGACGCCTCCTCGGCCCAGTAGATGTGGTGTCGTGCGTCGGTGAGCCCGTTGGACGGCTCGACGGAGAGCAGATGGCGCAGCGGGCCGGGGCGCCAGCCGGTCTCCTCCTCCATCTCCCGGGCCGCGGCGTCGGCGATGTCCTCACCGTCCTCGACGACGCCCGCGGCCAGCTCCCAGCCCCAGGCGTCGGTGATGAACCGGTGGCGCCACAGCAGCAGCACCTCGTTGGCCGCGTTCACCACCGTGGCCACGGCCACGGGACGGAGCCGGATCAGATAGTGGTCCAAATGGCGCCCGTCGGGGAGCCGGACGTCGGCGAGGTTGACCCGG
>NZ_JAHLEM010000997.1 GCF_018883605.1 Streptomyces niphimycinicus
GCAGCAGCACCTCGTTGGCCGCGTTCACCACCGTGGCCACGGCCACGGGACGGAGCCGGATCAGATAGTGGTCCAAATGGCGCCCGTCGGGGAGCCGGACGTCGGCGAGGTTGACCCGGAACCATCGGTTCTCGTACACGGTCCGCTCCCTGAGGTTCTTCCATCGCACTGTCAGCCACCTTTCGTCGAAACGGGAGGCCATCGTGGGCCACCCGCTGACGAGAGTGCGGACCGCGAGCGGAACCGCTGGTCACAGAGGAACGCGCAGTGCCCCGTCGATCAGCGCGGCGGCCTCGGCCGTCGCGGCGCTTCCGCTGGCCGCGAGGTGCTCCCGTACCGCCCGCAACCGGTCGCGTAACCGCTGGGACTCCATGCCCCGCGCGCGCTCGGTCATCTCCACCGCCGTGGCGCCCGCCCGGTCCACGTCCCCCTGACGCAGCTCGATATGGGTGAGCATGGCGAGCCGGTGCACCCGGCCCCGGTCGTGCGCGGGGGTGCCGACCGCGGCGGTGGCGTGCTCGCGGGCGCCGCCGAGGTCGCCGAGGCTCAGCAGCGCCTCGGCCACCTGGACGTTCACCAGACCCGGCTGGACATAGCCGGTCTCATCGGGCTCCTGCCCCGGTCTGATCCGGTCGGCGGCGGTCTCGGCACGCCGGATGCAGGACAGCGCCCCGGCGCCGTCGCCGAGCCGGGCGTACGCCTTGGCCTGCATGGCGTAGAGGTCGGCGGCGAGCGCGGGGGTGATCTGGGAGCCCGCGGCGCGCAGCGCCGATTCGGCGAAGGCGACCGCCTGCCGGTACTCCTTCATGAAGAGGGACTGATTGACCAGCAGCGCTATGACATAGGCCCCCAGGCCCCGGTCGCCGCTGGCCTTGGCGAGCCGCAGCGCCTGGTGGAAGTAGCGCTGGGCCAGGCCGTGGGTGTTGGAGTCGTACGCGCAGATCCCGGCGATGGCCACCAGGCCGCCGGTCGCCCGGTGCAACTGGCGGCCGGTGTCGTCGGCGTAGCTGCCGCGCAGCAGCGGTGCGGCCTCGGAGTTGAGGAACCCCACCACCCGGGTGCGGGTCGCGACGCCGCCTGCCTTCCGGTACATCTGCTCGTAGTGGGCGCGGGCGGCGCGCAGCGTCTCGATGTCGGTCATGCTGACCCGGGTGAGGCCGCGCCGGGAGACGTCGGAGTCCTCGGGAGGGTTCTCCCACTCCCACACCGGGATGACGGCGGGGGTGCCGGTGACCGCCGGGGCCTCGACGACATGCGGGCGCTGCTGTTCGTCGGAGCGCCACAGTGCGGTGGCGCGCTCGACGAATCCGGAGAGCGGGGTGGCGGGGCCGCCCCGGCGGCTGCCGGGGGTGCCGAGGCCGATGTCGTCCAGGGTGAGGGCGCGGTGCAGCCGCTCGCCCAGCACCTCGCAGATGAGGTCCGGCACCTGGCCGCGCGGCCGCTGGCCCTTCAGCCACCGGGCCACCGCGGTGTGCTCGTACCGCAGCTTCATCCCCCGGGCCCGGCCTGCCTCATTGACATGCGCGGCCAGTCCGGCGTGGGAGACTCCGGCCTCGTCGAGCACGGAGTCGAGCAGTGTATTGGGCTCCATCTCGCCCTCCCGAAACGCTCGGTGGCGCCAGCGTAGTGGAGCGGGATTCGCACGGGGTGTGAACGGGCGGGGTGGGGTGGGCCGTTGGACTTTCCCCAACCCGCCCCTGGACTCCGGAGCCTGGGGCGGAGCCCCACCGCGCGGCGGCGCCGCGAATCGATGCCGCGGGAAGGCGCGGGGAGGGGAACGGACAGCCCCTAGCCCCGGTGGGCGTCGGCGGCCGGGCGGGTGAGGGCCGTGGTGGCGGACAGGGGGCAGCGGTCGAAGCGCAGCGCGAGCAGCGCGACGTCGTCGGTGAGCCGCCCGCCGGTATGACGCAGCAGCGCCGACCGCACCCCCGCCACCACCGCCGCGGGAACCAGCGGCCCGGGGCCCGCGGCCTCGGACAGGGCGCGGCGCAGCGGGAAGAACGTGCCGTGGGCGTCGCGCACGTCCTCGGCACCGTCGGTGTGCAGTACCAACGTGTCGCCGACGCCCAGTGCGCTCCAGCGGGCGGTGGGAAGCTCGGCGGGCAGCGGGAAGAGGCCGAGCGGCGGCAGCACCTCGCCGGGCGCGGTCTGCCGGGCCATGGCCGGGCCGACCGGCTGTTCGTGGAGGCGGTACGGCCAGGGGTGGCCGCAGTTGAGCGCGGTGACCTCGCCGTCCGCGCGCACCTCCAGCAGCAGGACGGTCACGAACTCCTCGTCCACATGGCTGTCCAGCGGGCACTCCCCGCTCGCGCGCGCCCGCAGATGGCGCTCCAGGGCGCGGTCGAGCCGCCGCAGCACCCCGCTGAGCAGGGGTTCCTCATGGGCGGCCTCGCGGAAGCTGCCGAGGACGGCGGCGACGGTGCCGATCGCGGCGAGGCCGTGCCCGCGCACATCGCCGATGATGACGCGGACGCCGTACGGGGTGGCCAGCACCTCGTAGAGATCGCCCCCGACGGCGGCGCCCCGGCTGGCCGAGAGGTGGCCGCCCGCCAGCTCGATGCCCTCCAGCCGGGCCGGGAGCGGCCGCAGCACCACGTCCTGCGCGGCGGTGGCCACCGCCCGGAGCTGTTCCAGTTCGCGCAGCAGCCGCAGCTTGCGGCCCGCCGTGAGATAGCAGGCGAGGGCCACGCCGAGGGTGGCGCAGCAGGTGACCAGGGCGGCGTGCGGCTCCTTCCCGTCGCCGTCGGGCTCCAGGGCGGTCGGAGGCGCGAGGGCGAACAGCAGGCCGGCGCCGCCGAGCAGCACGATGCATCTGCGGCGGCCGCTGGTCGCGCAGGCGATGGCGGGTGCGGCGGCGAGGAGGGCCACGACCTCGGTGTGGTGCGGGGTCAGCAGCGCCCAGCAGAGGGCGCCGAACACCCACAGACAGGGGGCCACGCGGGTGACCGCCCGCAGCCTCCGTGCCCTCCGTACGAACGCGCCGCCGACTGCCGATGTCCCGATCATGTGTCGCCCCCAACGCCGGCCAATGAGGCGGTCGGCCGGGCCCCTGGACGGTCGGTCCCGCGCGGGCCGTGCGACCGGCACGATTCTGACGACAGCTCCTGCCAATTGGACCAGCCCCCTCCGGATCTCACCTGATCGGGTGACCGCGCGCCGGGCAGCCACCCGAACACCCCACCGTCCCGCGGACGCGGTGTCGGCTGTTCGCCACCCATCGAGACGACGCGGCGCCGGGCCACGACCCCAAGCCCCAAGCCCCGCACCCGCGGCCCGCACGACGCCGGCGAGCCCCGCACAAGAGGGCGACCGTGCACCGGCCGGCCGCTCCGCGAACACGGCACGCGGGCCGCCGTGTCGCGCCCGGAGGCGG
>NZ_JAHLEM010000998.1 GCF_018883605.1 Streptomyces niphimycinicus
AGCGACGGGGGCGACGGGGGCGGAGAGGGCGGCGGCCTCCGGCGCGCCCGCCACAGGCGCACTCGCCGCCGCCAGCGTGCCGCCCGGCGGCACCTTCGGCTGCCACTGCTCGCCCCGCTTGCCCGCGTCCATCGCCTCGTTGGCGAGCCGGTCCGCGTGCTTGTTCTTCTCGCGCGGGATCCACTCGTACGTCAACTGGCCAGGCGGCATGATCGCCTTGGCCTCGGCGGCGAGCGGCCGCATATCGGGGTGCTTGATCTTCCAGCGGCCCGACATCTGCTCGATGACCAGCTTGGAGTCCATCCGCACCCGGACCTCGGCCGCCGGATCCAGGGCGTACGCCGCCCGCAACCCGGCGATCAGGCCCTTGTACTCGGCGACGTTGTTGGTCGCCGTGCCGATGTACTCGGCCGCCTCGGCGAGCGGCTCACCGGTCTCCGCGTCGAGCACGACCGCGCCGTAACCGGCCGGCCCCGGGTTGCCCCGGGACCCGCCGTCCGCCTCGACGACGAAGCGCCGCGCCATCGCCCTACAGCCCCGACTCGGGCGTACGGATCAGGATCCGGCGGCAGTTCTCGCACCGCAGCACCGTGTCGGGGGCCGCCGAGCGCACCTCGTTGAGCTCGGTGATGGCGAGCTCCTGGCGGCAGCCGTCACAGCTCCGCTGGTAGAGCCGGGCCGCGCCGACACCGCCCTGCTGCCCGCGCAGCTTGTCGTAGAGCTTCAGCAGATCGGCGGGGATGGTCCCGGCGATCACCTCGCGCTCCTTGGTGGCGGTCGCGATCTCGGCGTCGATCCCCTCGGCCGCCGCGTCCCGGCGCGCCTGGGCGTCGCCGATCTTGGACTGGAGGGACTCCACCCGCTCGGTCAGCTCGGTGATCCGCTCCTGGACGGACTCCCGGCGCTCCATGACCTCCAGGACGACGTCCTCCAGGTTGCCCTGGCGCTTGGCGAGGGAGGCGATCTCGTGCTGGAGGTTCTCCAGATCCTTCGGCGAGGTGACGGCGCCGGAGTCCAGGCGCTTCTGGTCGCGGGCGGCGCGCTGGCGCACCTGGTCCACGTCCTGCTCCGCCTTGGTCTGCTCGCGGGCGGTGTCGCTCTCCTCGGTCTGCGCGGCGATGAGCAGGTCGCGGAGCTGGGTGTGATCGGCGTTCAGCGTCTCGATCTCGGCGTGCTCGGGCAGCGTCCTGCGCTTGTGCGCGAGTTGCGACAGCCGGACGTCGAGCGCCTGGACGTCGAGGAGGCGGATCTGATCGGCGGGCGCGGCATTCAGCGTGGGGCTCCAGGGGAGTCGGGTGGAACGGAGAACGGGGTCAGGGAAGTCACGGGGTCAAAGGGGTCAAGAGGTCGAGCGGTGCGAGGTCAAGCGGAGAAGGACGGGGCGGCCGCGCGGACGGCCGGGGCCGTGGCGTGGGCCGTCCAGGGATCGGTGACGATACGGGAGACATGTGTACGCAGGCCCCAGCCGTGCCGGTCGGAGATCTCGTCCAACTGGGCCGCGGCCTGTTCGGTCCAGGGCCATTCGGTGGCCCAGTGCGCGGCGTCCACCAGGGCGAGATCGCTGTGCTCCCGTGCCTCCGAGGACGGGTGGTGGCGCAGATCGGCGGTGAGGAACGCGTCGACCCCGGCCGCGCGCACCGCGTCGAAGAGGCTGTCGCCGGAGCCGCCGCTGACCGCGACCCGGCGGATCGTACGGTCCGGGTCGCCCGCGGCGCGGATGCCCTGCGCGGTGGCGGGCAGCCGGGCGGCGGCGCGCTCGGTGAACTCCCGCAGCGTCTCGGGGTGGTCGAGCTCGCAGACCCGGCCCAGACCGCGGCGGCCCTCGGGGTCGGTGGCGTCGGGCACCAGCGGGCCGACGATCCGCAGGTCGAGCGCGCCGGCGAGGGCGTCGGAGACGCCGGGGTCGGCGGTGTCGGCGTTGGTGTGCGCCACCTGGAGGGCGACGTCGTTCTTGATCAGTGTGTGCACCACCCGGCCCTTGAAGCTGGAGGCGGCGACCGTGGTCGTCCCCCGCAGATAGAGCGGATGGTGAGTGATCAGCAGATCGGCGCCGAGGTCCACCGCCTCGTCGGCCACCTCCTGGACCGGGTCGACGGCGAACA
This sequence comes from Streptomyces niphimycinicus, assembly GCF_018883605.1. Lineage (GTDB taxonomy): Bacteria > Actinomycetota > Actinomycetes > Streptomycetales > Streptomycetaceae > Streptomyces > Streptomyces niphimycinicus. The sequence continues at coordinate 2,103 of NZ_JAHLEM010000998.1, forward strand.
GCACGCGGGTGACCTCGGCCTCGGGGTCACCGCACACCGTGCCGACGGCGTCCCACTGCTCCGCCCGCTCGGGCGGCCAGAGGGCGTCGAGTGCGGCGATGACGTCGTTGAGTGCGGGCACGGGGCAAGGCTACCTCCCGGATCACGGCTGAGCCCTGCCCCGGCCTTCACTCAGCGCGACGACGGTCGCCAGGCGGGCTCCGCCCGGGACTACGGCCTGGCCGCCCTGGCGCGGGCGCCGGCGGCGGCCCGCCCGCACCAGTCCTCCGCCGAGCCTGCCCGGCACGTCCTGGACGTCATGCCCCCCTGCTCGACGCCGCCCGGGAGCGGGGTTCGCTCCCGGGCGGCCCCGCGAGTTCCCGAGCGGACACGCTCATCCGTGGGCCAGGTAGCCGCGGAGGTCGTCGAGGACCCGGTCGGCGGCGGTGACGCCGAGGCCCAGGTACCAGGTCTCCTCGTCGACGTTCTTGGCCTGGCCGTCCTTGACCGCCTTCAGCTTCTTCCACAGCGGGTTGGACTGCGCCTGGTCGCGCTTGGTGGCCTTGGGGTCGCCGTAGACACCGGTGAAGATCCAGTCGGCGTCGGCGTCGTCGATCCGCTCCGGGCCGATCTCGGCGGCGAGGTCGTTGATCTGCTGGTTCTTCGGGCGCGGCAGGCCGACGTCCTGGAGGATGGTGCCGATGAAGGATGCCTTGGCGTAGAGCCGGGTGGCCTGTGGCATGAAGCGGAGCATGGTGATGGTCGGCTTGTCGGGGCCGATGTCCTCGCCGAGCTTCTTCGCCTTCCGCTCATACGCGCCGAGTGCGCGCTTGGCGTCGGCGGTCCGGTCCAGGGCCGCGGCGTTGAGGAGGTAGTTCTCCTTCCAGGTGAAGCCGGGGCGGATGGCGAAGACGGTCGGGGCGATCTGCTTCAGCTCGTCGTAGAGCGGCTCGGCGCGCAGCTTGCTGCCGAGGATCAGATCGGGGTGGAGGGCGTTGATGGCCTCGAGGTTGAGGTTGTTGATGGTGCCGACGTTCTTCGGGTTCCCGGCGTCCTTCTTGAGGTAGTCGGGTATGGCCTGGTCGCCCTCGGAGGGGGCGTAGCCGACCGGCTTCAGCCCCAGCGAGACGACATTGTCCAGCTCGCCGACGTCGAGCACCACGACCCGCTTCGGCTTGCTCTCGATCTCGGTCCTGCCCATGGCGTGGGTGATGGTGCGCGGGAACGCGCCGGGCTTGGCATCCGTACCCATCTTCGCGGTCTGCTCGGCCGCCGAGCCGAAGTCCTTGCCGCCCTGGGCGACGGACTTGCCGCTCCCGCCGTTGCGCTTGGCGCCGTCCCCGTCGTCCGACGATCCGCAGGCGGCGAGGGACAGCGCCCCGGCCAGGGCGAGGGCGAGGGCGGCAGCGCCGCGAACGCGCAGGGACATGACAGAGCTCCTGGGATGGCAGGGGCGCGCCGTTCTCACGAGCGCGCCAATCGCACTTAGGTGTGCCTTACTTTAATCACAAACCATCCTCCCGTCGCTTACAGCACATTCACCCCCGACCTCTCAGGCGAATCGGGCGAGAGACACACTTACGGGTGGAGCGCATCCATTACGGCCTTCGGCAGGGAGTGCGAAAACTACGTTCAGTGGCCGGAGGTGACTGAACGATGACTGCCTGTGCCTTCGACACCGCCCTCACCGGGGGCGTCGGCGACCGGCCCCGAGGGGATTTCACCATCGCCTCGGACCGCTCGTACGGCGCGCGGCTCGCGCTCAGCGAGGAGGCGTGCTGCTGGTACCCCGAGCGCTGGACGCTGGACGGCCCGGAGCCCTACGCCGTGCCGCTGCCCGCCGCCCAGCCCGAGGAGCCGGACTGCGAACTGCTGCCCCTGGCCGACGGGCAGGTGCTCATCCACCGCCGGGTGGCCGGACACCACGCCTTCTCGCTGCTCTACCCGGCCGGTCCCGGCACCGGCGAGCGCCCGCTCGGCGGCATCGACCGCGCCGACGTCTCGCTGCTGCCGCCCGCGCCCGGCGGCCTGTGCGCGTTCGCGCTGGGGCGCGGGCCGCGGTCCACCTCCGTCTGGCTGGTGGCCGGGGGCGGCGTCCTCGTCCCCCAGCATCTGGCCGAGGTGCCCGGCCGCTGTACGGGCGGCAGTTGGCTGGACCGTACGGGCCGGCTGCTGGCGCTCGACCGCGAACTCGACGGCCGGACGAAGACCGTGGTGGTCGATCTGCGCCGGGGCGGTGAGACCAGCCCGCTGCTTCAGATCACCGAGCGCAGCGACGACCGACTGCTGCTCGCCGACCCCGACAGCGGTCTGCTGCTGCTGCGGTCCGACGCGCCCGGGGAGGAGCGGCTGGGGTGGGGGGTGCTGGGCAGCACCTGGCCGGTGCGGTTCCCGGACTGTCTGCGGCCCGCGGGGTGGTCGGAGGCCACGCCGTTCGCGGTGCAGCCGGGGCAGGTGCTGACGCCGGAGGCGTGCGCGGTGGCCTTCCGCGTCGACGGACGGGGCGGGGCCGGGCGGCCGTGGGTGGGCGTATGGCGCCCGGCGGAGCGGCGGCTACGCGAGTTCCCCGCGCCGGAGGGCTGGCTTCCGGGCGCGGGCCTGTGGACCCGGGACGGCGAGCTGCGGCTGCCGTACGCGACCCCGCAGGTGCCTTGCGGACTGGCCCGGGTGCGGCCGTCGGGGTCGGCG
>NZ_JAHLEM010000999.1 GCF_018883605.1 Streptomyces niphimycinicus
CCGGCCGCTGGGCGGGGCGTCCGGGACGGGCCGGGCGGCCCGCGCGGCGGGCGCCCGGCTACCCACTGTCAGTCCCAGATGGCAGGCTTGTTCCGTGACCGAGATTGACGCAAAGATCGATGCTCTCGTCCCCGCCTGGCTCACCCTCCCCGACGTCGCCGAGCGACTCGGGGTCGAGGTGACGCGCGTCCGGCAGTTGGTCAAGGAGGGCCAGCTCATCGCGGTGCGCCGTGGGGAGAACAGGGTGCTTCAGGTGCCCGAGGAGTTCATCGCCGACGGAAAGGTCGTCAAGGGCCTCGTGGGGACCTTGACGCTGTTGAAGGACGACGGCTTCAGCGACGAAGAGATGCTGGAGTGGCTCTTCACCCCCGACCCGAGCCTGCCCGGCACCCCGGCACGGGCCCTGGGCGAGAATCGCGGTACGGAAGTGAAGCGGCGCGCGCAGGCGCTCGCCGTCTGACGCGGCTTCCGCCCAGCCTTCCGCCGCCTTCCGTACGGGCCTCGTACAGAGCCCGTACGGGGCGTGTCCAGGGCTGGTCGCTCTCGCGTTTCCGCCGCCGTTGTCGCATCTCACCGCATGCAACCGCATGCAACCGCATGCAGCCGCACGTCATCGCATGTTGTCGCATACGGCGTACGGGCCGGGCTCCGCGCACGGCCCGTATGCCGCCGACCCTCCGGGGGTACCGAACCATGTCCACCACCGCCACCGCGCATGAGCAACTGGCCGACGCCCGCCTCTATCTGTGCACCGACGCACGGAAGCGCCAGGGCGACCTGCCGGAGTTCCTGGACGCCGTCCTGGCGGCGGGGGTGGACATCGTCCAGTTGCGGGACAAGGAGATGGAGGCGGCCGAGGAGCTGGAGCACCTCCAGGTCTTCGCGGACGCCTGCCGCCGCCACGGAAAGCTGCTGGCCGTCAACGACCGGGCCGATGTCGCGCATGCCATCGGCTCGGATGTGCTCCATCTGGGCCAGGGCGATCTGCCGGTGCCCGCGGCGCGCGCGATCCTCGGCGCGGATGTGCTGATCGGGCGCTCCACCCATGCGGAGGCGGAGGTGGACGCGGCGGCCGTCCAGCCCGGTGTGGACTACTTCTGCACCGGCCCCTGCTGGCCCACCCCCACCAAGCCGGGCCGCCCCGCCCCGGGGCTGTCCCTGGTGCGCCACGCCGCCGCGCTGGGCACCGGGCGGCCGTGGTTCGCCATCGGCGGAATCGACGCCTCCAACCTGGATCGGGTCCTGGAGGCGGGCGCCCGCCGCATCGTCGTGGTCCGGGCCATCACGGCCGCCGAGGACCCGGCGGCGGCGACGGCGGAGCTGGCCAAGCGGGTGCGCGCGGCCTGACCGCCGCCCGGCCCCGGCTTGTCGCCCGGTTTGCCGCGCGGCCCGTCACCGGGCTTGTCACCCCGTTTGTCACCGGGCTTTCACCCGGTTTTCATCCGGCTCGGCTCGTCCGCCGGTCGAGGGCGCGCCGAGCTGTCCGCACTGCGGACAGAAAGCTGGCAAAACCCCCAAATCTCCGAGGTCGGGTGGGCGTAGCCGAGCCGGGTGGATAGCCTGCACGTATGGCCCTAGGCACCGCTTCCACCAGGACCGATCGCGCCCGGACCGTGCGCGATCTGCTCGCATCGGGCGAGCAGTCGTATTCCTTCGAGTTCTTCGCCCCCAAGACGGCGAAGGGCGAGCAGACGCTGTGGAACGCCATCCGCAGGCTGGAAGCAGTCTCGCCCACCTTCGTCTCCGTGACCTACGGAGCCGGCGGTTCCTCCCGCGAGGGCACCGTGCGCGTCACCGAGCGCATCGCGACGGACACCACGCTCACCCCCGTCGCCCATCTGACCGCCGTCAACCACTCCCGGGCCGAGTTGCGCAACATCATCGGGCAATACGCCGACGCCGGGATCCGGAACATGCTGGCCCTGCGCGGCGACCCGCCCGGCGACCCCACGGGGGAGTGGGTCCGGCACCCCGACGGCCTTGACTACGCCGTCGAGCTGGTCCAGTTGATCAAGGAGTCCGGGGACTTCTGCGTCGGCGTGGCCGCGTTCCCCGAGATGCACCCCCGCTCGACGGACTGGGACACCGACATCCGTCACTTCATCGACAAGTGCCGCGCGGGCGCCGACTTCGCCATCACGCAGATGTTCTTCTACCCCGAGGACTATCTGCGGCTGCGCGACCGGGTCGCGGCAGCGGGCTGTACGACTCCGATCATCCCTGAGATCATGCCCGTCACGAACGTCAAGCAGATCGAGCGGTTCGCGCAGCTCAGCAATGCCGCGTTCCCGCCCGAACTGGCTGAACGGATCCTGGCGGTGAAAGACGACCCGGCGGCTGTACGCTCGATCGGAATCGACTACGCCACAGAGGTGTGCGCGCGGTTGATGGCCGAGGAGATCCCCGGGCTGCACTTCATCACCCTGAACCACTCCCCGGCGACGCTGGAAATCTACGAGAATCTGGGACTGCATCAGCGGTCCTGATCCTGATGACGGCAGCCGACGGGCGGCCGCATTGAGAGGGGCGGGCATGGGCTGGACGGTCCTCTACATCGCATTCGGCGTCGTCGCGCTGTGGCTGCTGGGGGAGGTCCTCCTCCAGTACAAGGCGCGGCTGCGCTGGCGGCTGCTGGCCTTCGTCGGCTTTCTGGGCGTGGTCGTCGGCGTGCTGATCCCGTCGGTTCCGGTGATCGGGGTGGGGGCGATCGCCTTCGCCATAGGCCAGACGTATGTGACGCTCTCCTTCCGGCGCGGCTTCGCCGCGGGCTGGGCGCTGAGCGGCGGGCTGCCCGGGCTGCTCGGCCGCGAGGAGCGCGGCCCCCGGCCGGACGACTCGGACAAGGAGCCGATCCTCGAGGTGTCCGACCTGGAGGCGGTCCCGGCGGCGCAGCCGGAGCCGCCCACGTACCAGCCGCAGCCGCTGCCCGACGACACCGGCGAGTACGGCGTCTACGAGGAGCCGTCGGCCTTCACCCCGGCCGCGGGCGCGTACAGCGGCGAGGCGGCCGGTGGCTACAGCGCGTACGAGACGTACGGCGGCTACGGCTCGCAGCAGGGCAACAGCCAGGGGCACGGCCAGGACCACAGCCAGGGGCACGGCCAGAACTACGGCCAGGACGTCTACGCGGACCAGATGGGCCAGGGCGGGCACGGCGGGCAGTACGGCTACGGGAACGAGGCGTACGCGGCCTACGGCCAGGACCCGTACGGCGGCGCCCAGCCCCAGCCCCAGCCTCAGGCCCAGTCCTATGAGCAGCAGGGATACGACCAGCAGGCTTACGGCCAGCAGCAGTACGCCGACCAGTACGCGGCCTACGGCCAGCAGGATCCGTACGGCGGGGCCGGGGCCCACGGCGGCGACCACTGGGCGGCCGATGCCTCCTACCCCTCGCCGGACCCGGCGTACGACGTGATGCAGTCCGGCGGCCCCTGGGTGCCGCAGCAGCGCGAAGGCGACGCCGCGCCCCCGGCCGACCAACAGGGGTACCCGTACCAGCAGCAGCAACAGGGCCAGGCCCAGGGCCAGGGCTACCCCCAGGGCTTCGACGAGCAGTACCGCTACTGAGCCCGGCACCGCCACAGAGCCCGCTGCCAGGTGAGCCCGCTCCCCGGGAGCGGGCTCACCTGTTTCCCAGGAGCTCTGGGAGCTCTGGGACTTCTGCGAGCGCTGGGACTTCTGCGAGCGCTGGGACTTGTGGGAGCGCTGGGACTTGTGGGAGCCCTGGGAGCCGCTCTACTGGGAGCCGCGCCAGTCCTCGCCCTCGACGATCAGCCCGGCCACCAGCGCGCCCGACATCCCGGCGTGGGCGAGCCCGCCACCCGGATGGGCCCAGCCGCCCGCCAGATACAGGCCCGGGAGCCGGGTGACATTGGCGGGCCGCAGAAACGCGCCGTCCGCCCCGGCGAGCACCGGGCCCGGCACGGCGCCACCCCTGGCGCCCGTCTCCGCCTGGGTGCCGGCGGGGGTGCGGACCTCGTGCCACAGCGTCCGGCCCCGCAGCCCCGGTATCGCGGCCTCGGCGGCCGTGATCAGCCGCTGGGCGGCCCGCTCCGCCGCCATGCCGTCCGTCCAGTCCACCGGGCCGTGCGGGGCCACGACGGCGGTAAGGGTGACGGCCTCGTGCTCCTCGTCCGGGCGCACCGTGGGGTCGTCCGGGCGCAGCACGGTCACCGTGGGGTGGGGGCAGGGCTCGCGGAGCCCGTGGCCGTCGCCGAAGACGGCGGCCAACTCCGCCTCCCGGTCCGGGGCGTGGACCACGGTGCGGTGCGTGGTGTCCTCGGGGCGGGCGCCGCGCAGCGCCAGAAGAACGGTCAGCCGCCCCGGCGTGCCGCCGCCCGCGCCCGGCTCCGGCCGCACGTCCCCCTCCCGCCAGGGCGCCTGCCCGCCGAGCAGCGGGGGCAGCAGGACGGGGTCGATGCCGGAGACCACCGCGTCGGCCTCCGCTACGGTGCCGTCGGCCAGCTCCACGCCCGCCGCACGGCCGTCCTTCTCCACGATGCCGGTGACCTCGGCGTCGAAGTGGAACTCGACCTTCCGCTGACGGCAGCGCTCATGGAGGGCATCGGCGAGCGCCCGCATACCCCCGCGGACGTACCAGGTGCCGAACGTCTGCTCGATATAGGGCAGCACGGTGGCCGCGGCGGGGGCGGAGCGCGGGTCGAGGCCGTGCGCCAGCGCCTGGCTCTCCAGGAGGGCCACGGCGCGCGGATCCTTCAGCTCACGGCGGGCCACGGCGGCGAGCGTGGGCGGGC